>CAXUBE010000267.1:3472-3768 GCA_964249215.1 uncultured Rhodopseudomonas sp.
GACACGCCGCCCTCGATCGTGCGGCAGGCCGACAATTCCTTTATCGCCGACGCCCGCGCCAGCCTCGAAGACGTCCACTCGGTGATCGGCGAGGAATTCGTCACCGGCGAGGCCGGCGAGGAGGTCGAAACGCTCGGCGGCTACCTCGTGACGTTCGTCGGACGCCTGCCGGTGCGCGGCGAGGTGATTTCCGGCCCCGGCAATTTCGAGGTCGAGGTGCTCGACGCCGATCCGCGCCGCGTCAAGCGGTTGCGGATACGCCCACGCAAAGAGCGCCCCGTGGTGCGGCCCCGCGA
>CAXUBE010000268.1:0-3761 GCA_964249215.1 uncultured Rhodopseudomonas sp.
CTCGATCTGGTGGTGACGTCCGACAAATCAGACAAGGTGCTCGGGCGGGCGCGGCGGCTGATCGGAGAAGATGTTGCCTAGCTGCGCGCGCGCCGGCTGAGTCGGGGAAAAGCCCGCAAAGACGAGCACCGCGGCCAGACCGGCGCGACCAAGCAATCCAATACCGAGGGTTCGCAACATCTCGCGCGGCTTCAATCGACGAATCAGGCTCGCGACATTGTACAGCGATGGCCGCGCGCGGTGGCACGGGTTAACACGCTGAATACGGCGCGGAAAGGGCGGATGGCCGACGACGACGGCGCGTCAGGCCGAAGCCGGAGGCGGCTATTTGTCCAGCACCTCGCGAACCTTTTGGGCAAGCTGGTCCAGCGTGAACGGCTTGCCGATCAGTTCGACGTCGGGATCAAGCACGCCGTTATGCACCACCGCGTTGCGGGTATAGCCGGTGGTGAACAACAGCCGCAGCGCGGGACGGCGGCGCAGCGCCGCGTCGGCAAGTTGGCGGCCGTTGACGTCGGGCATGATGATGTCGGTGAACAACAGCGCGATATCGGGATGCGCGTCGATCAGCGCCAGCGCGCCGGCGGCGCCGTCGGCTTCCAATACGCGGTAGCCCAGCGACTGCAGCGCCTCGACGCTGAACTGCCGCACCGCAGGCTCGTCCTCGACCACCAGGACCAGTTCGCCGGCGCGGTCGGTCGAGGCCCCGGTCGACGGCTGCTTCGGCGCCGGCCCGTCGCTCGCGGCGAACAGCCGCGGCAGATACACCTTCACGGTGGTGCCCTGCCCCGGCTCGGAATAGATTTTAACATGCCCCGCGGATTGCTTGATGAATCCGTAGACCTGGCTCAGCCCGAGCCCGGTGCCCTTGCCGACTTCCTTGGTGGTGAAGAACGGATCGAACGCTCTGGCGATCACCTCCGCGGCCATGCCGGAGCCGGTATCGGTCACCGCCACCATTACATATTGCCCGGCGACGACGCCGAAATTCGCCAGCGCATAAGTCTCGTCGAGATGCGCGTTCTGCGTCTCGACGGTGAGACGCCCGCCCGCCGGCATCGCGTCGCGGGCGTTGACGGCGAGATTGAGCAGCACGCTGGCAAGCTGGTTCGGATCGGCGTGGATGCGCCACAGCCCGCCGGCCAGCACGGTTTCGAGCCGCACATTGCCGCCGATCGAAAGCCGCAACATTTCCGAGGTTTCCGCGACCAGCCTGTTGGCGTCGATCACTTCCGGCTTCAGCGGCTGCTGCCGCGAAAACGCCAGCAGCCGCTGCGTCAGCGACGCCGAGCGACGCGCGCCGTCCATCGCCGAATCGATGTTGCGCCTGATCGCCGGGGTCGGCTCGGCAATGCGGCGGTCGAGCAGTTCGAGCGAGCCGATCACCACCGCCAGCATATTGTTGAAATCATGCGCGATGCCGCCGGTGAACTGCCCGATCGCCTCCATCTTTTGCGACTGCCGCAGTTGCTCCTCGGCCGCGAGCAAGGCGGCGGCCTGGCTCTTTTCGGCGGTGATATCGCGGCCGTTGGCGTAGACCAGTCCGTTCTCAACGCTGGTATTCCAGCTAATCCATTTGGTCTCGCCGGACTTGGCCACGAAACGGTTCTCGAATCCGGTGAGGTTGACGGTCGCGGCGGCATCGTCGAGACCGCGCTGCATCAGCGCCACATCGTCGGGATGGATGAAATCCTCGAAGTGCCGGCCGATCACGTCGTCCGGCGCGTGGCCCAGCATTCCGATCCAGGACGGGCTGACCGAGTGAAACACGCCGTCGAGGCCGATCACGACCAGCAAATCGCGCGAATTGATCCAGATCCGGTCGGCACGACGGCGCTCGGAGTCCAGCGCGTCGACATTCGACAGCGCGGCGGAAATCTGTCCCGCGATCAGCTTGGCAAATCCCTCGAGTTCAGCGTCTTGCGGCCGATGCGGGTTGAGGCCGACCACCAGCGCGCCCCACGGCTCGGCGCCGGAGATCGCGATCGGCAGCAGCAGCGCCTCCCGCGTCGGGATTTTCCAGTCGCCGCACGGCGGCGTGGTAGTGGAATCGCCGATCTTCAGGCGGATGGACGCAGCGCCCTGCGCGATCTCTTTGAGCGGCCATCGCCGAGCCAGCATCGGCCCGGCATCGTCGGAGCAGGCCGAACCCGACCAGGCGCCGGAGGCGTCGTGCAGATAAAGCAGCGCGAACGGGAAATCCTTGCGGTTGGCGTTCAGCGCGGCGCGGACGCCTTCGATCACCTCGCCGCGCGTCAGCGTGCCGATCATGCCGTCGGCCAGCGCGCGCAGCGTATCGAGCCGGCGTTCGCTGATGACCCTCTCGGTCTCCTCGGTGACGACGCACATCAGGCCTTCGGTCACCCCGCGATCGCCGCGCAGCGGGCTGTAGGAAAAGGTGTGATAGGTCTCTTCCGGATAGCCTTTGCGGTTGAGCAGCAGCAGCAGCGCCTTGTCCCAGGTCGCCACGCTATCCGTCATCACCGAGCGCACGCGATCGGCGACGTCGTCGAACACCTCGCGCCATACCTCGCGCAGCGGTTGGCCGATCGCGTTCGGATGCTTGCTGCCGAGGGTGGGCACATAGGCATCGTTGTAGAAGAACGCGATGTCCGGACCCCAGCCGAGCCACATCTCGAAGCGCGAGGCGAGCATCATCCGCAGCGGGACCTTGAGCCCCTCGGGCCAGCCGTCCGGAGGCCCCAGCGACGTCGACGCCCAATCGTAATCGCGCATTATGCGGCTGACGTCGCTGGTTCCGGGGAAGACGTCGTCGAGGATGTCGCTTTGCGCCGCCAAGCCTGTATCCATCAAGATGGCCGCCGCAGCGTTCGCATATCATCACGAATTGCGCGGCGACCGGCTGTCAGCCTCGACTGACATTCGGGTTGAAAAAGCTGGCGCGGCGTCCGTGACAAAAACAATCGGTCGCCGCCCCCGCCACAACTTCGAGGGCTTGCAATGGTTCAATGAAAAGCGGCGTCGCTTGCGGCCGGCGCAGGCTCAGCGGAAATAGCCTTAATCAGGCGTCCACGGCTGGTAGTCGCCGGTCGCTTTGGGCCGGCGGCCGCTGGCCAGCGTCGACCCCGAGGGACGATACGCCGCCGGCGTGCCGGTGAGGTTCGGCTGATGCGGCTTCTGCCATTCCCGCGGCCGGTAATCTTCCTCGGTCGGCGGCACGTCGACGGTGTGATGCAGCCAGCCGTGCCATGACGGCGGCACGCGGGTGGCTTCGGCGACGCCGTTATAAAGAACCCAGCGCCGCTCGAAGCCCAGCGTCGGGTCGATCTTGCCGCCGATGGTCCGAAAGTAGCGGTTGCCGGTCTCGTCGGTGCCGACCAATTCGCCGAACCGCCAGGTCCAGAACTGCGTGCCGATCGTAAAGCCCGACCACCACGTGAAAATCCGAAGCAGGATCAGTTTCATAGGCACACCGGCTTTGAAATCACTTAGCCCCCGGTGATGCCATCGGCGCGCGCGCTTGTCCAGCCGCGGGATCGCGCCGCCGGCGCGACCGCGGGCTTTTGCGGGAATCGACCGAATTCATTCATGCCGCATACATTTGCACGATGACATTGTGCCGCGGCGGTAATGCCGGACGATCGGGAACGTCCGAAGCCCGGAAGGGTTGGAACTGTCCCGTACATGGAGCCGATGATGATCAGTTTGAAAATATTGAGCACGGTCGCCGTTCTGGCGCTGGCCGTGCCGCTTGCCACGACCACGGACAGTTTCGCCCAGGCCGGCGGTCCCCAGAAGGG
>CAXUBE010000269.1:0-3687 GCA_964249215.1 uncultured Rhodopseudomonas sp.
ATTCCGGACCCACCGATGATGCCGAGCACGGCCGCCGTCATGAGGTCTCCGCGATGAAGATGACCGCTGCATTCAGCATGCAGGCCGGCGCTGCACAACCCTGAATTTGGCTTCCCCGGATCGCCGCCGTTGACTAGATTGTGGTCCAAGTCGCGCGCAGCCGCGGCCACGAGGAAACCAGCGACGGCCGTCGCCGTCGGGCGGCGCGGCAATCGGGCGCCCGAGGAGATCACATGTACGCCGGCACCCATGCGCGATCGCGGCCCGACCATCCGGCCTTCATCATGGCGGGCAGCGGCGAGACCGTCAGCTATGCGGAGCTCGACGCGCGCAGCAACCGCCTTGCGCATTTGCTGCGCAACCACGGCCTCAAGCGGCGCGATCACTATGCGATCTTCATGGAGAACAACGGCCGCTATCTCGAAGCCTGCGGCGCCGGCGAACGCTCGGGACTGTATTTCACCTGCGTCAACAGCTACCTCACGGCGGTCGAACTGGCCTATATCGTCACCAACAGCCAGTCGCGGGTGCTGATCACCTCGCTGGCGCGGCTCGACGTCGCGCGCGAGGCACTGGCGCAATGCCCGGACGTGTCGCTCTGCGTCGTCGCCGACGGCGCGGGCGAGAGCGCGCGGATCGTCGGACTAGCCGCAGCGACCGCGGGCCTGCCGGATACGCCGATCGCGGACGAAAGTGCCGGCACCGCGATGCTGTATTCGTCGGGCACCACCGGGCGGCCGAAAGGCATCCTGCGGCCGCTGCACGACAATCCGCCGTCGCAGCAGATGCCGCTGTTCGATTTCCTGCAGAAGCTGTGGCACTACCGCGACGGCATGATCTACCTGTCGCCGGCGCCCTTGTATCACTCCGCGCCGCAGGCGGCGGTCAATCTCACGATCCGCAACGGCGGCACCGCGATCATCATGGAGACATTCGATCCGGAGCGCTATCTCGCGCTGGTCGGGCGCTACAAGGTCACGCACAGCCAGCTCGTGCCGACGATGTTCTCGCGGCTGCTGAAACTGCCGGAGGCGGCGCGGCGGCGTTACGATCTCTCGACGCTGGAGATCGCGATCCACGCCGCGGCGCCCTGCCCGGTCGGCGTCAAGGACGAGATGATCAAATGGTGGGGGCCGATCATCCACGAATATTACGGCGCCACCGAGGGCCTGGGCTTCACCTCCTGCGACAGCCATGAATGGCTCGCGCATCGCGGCACCGTCGGCAAGGTGATGTTCGGCGACCTGCACATCCTCGACGACGGCATGAATCCCTGCCCGACCGGCACGCCCGGACAAATCTGGTTCAAGACCGCCTCGCCGTTCGAATACTTCAACGATCCGGCGAAGACCCGCGAGGCGCGCTCCGCCGACGGCAGCATGAGCACGGTCGGCGACGTCGGCTACGTCGATGCCGACGGCTACCTCTATCTCACCGACCGCGCCACCTTCATGATCATCTCCGGCGGCGTGAACATCTATCCGCAGGAATGCGAGAACCTGCTGATCACCCATCCGAAGGTCGCCGACGCCGCGGTGTTCGGCGTGCCGAACGAAGACCTCGGCGAGGAGGTCAAGGCGGTGGTGCAGCCGATGCCGGGCATCGCGCCCTGCGCCGACTTCGCGCAGGAACTGATCGCGTTCTGCGGGCAGTCGCTGTCGCGTCAGAAAGTGCCGCGCTCGATCGATTTCGAGGACGAACTGCCGCGGCTGCCGACCGGCAAATTGTACAAGCGCCTGCTGCGCGACCGCTATTGGGGCAACGCCACCAGCCGGATCGTGTGACGGACAAGGCGCGCTCCTCGAACAGGCCGCGCGCGGCGCGGTGCCGCAAAATCCCCCCCGCAGCGCGCCCGCCCGAAGGACAATCCATGCCGGTCAATGTCGACGCGCCCGACCACCTCACCGCGCGGCGCTTTTGCTCGCTGCCGGATTGGCCTAGGGTGTGATTCAGTCGGGCTGGATCAATTTGAGAATAATTCGCCTGTCGAGATGATAATCCGCCTATCGAGGGTCACCGGTTTGCACAAGCGCTTTCAGACCGTCGCCGTCGCCGTCATCGCATGCGGATGCATCATGGCGCGGCCTGCCGAGGCGCAGAAGCTCGCGCCGTTGTCCGGCGACGCGGCGCCGACTTTCGCCGCGACATTGTCCAACACCACGCCGCTCGCCTTCGGCATGGACGCGGAGGACGCCGCGCGCGCGCTCGGCATGCCGCTGAACTACATCGGCGGCCGGCCCGGCGACGAAATCTATCTGGTGTTCCGCACCCGGGGCGGCACCGGCTTCTTCAATCGGCGCGATCGGCTTTATCTGCAATTCCGCCACGGCCGGCTGGCCGGATGGAAGGGCGATTGGGGCCGCAACTGGATGTGGCAATAATCTTCCGCACGCAGCGGCGACCGCCGCCGCGGCAAAAAGGATGACCCGTGGGACATGATATCAAGCTGACCGCATCGGACGGGTTCGAGCTCGGCGGCTACCGCGCCGAACCGTCGTCGCCCGCGAAAGCCGCGATGGTGGTGATCCAGGAGATTTTCGGCGTCAACGGCCACATCCGCTCGGTCTGCGACCGCCTGGCGGCGGAGGGCTACGTCGCGGCGGCACCGTCGGTCTTCGATCGCATCGAGCGCAATTTCCAGAGCGGCTATTCGCCGGACGAAATCGCCAACGCGCGGAAATTCGTCGCCGACCCGGACTGGCCGGCGATGCTGCGCGATACGCAGGCCGCGATCGATTCGGTGAAAAGCGCCGGCCCGGTCGGCGTGATCGGATTTTGTCTCGGCGGCTCGATCGCGTTCGCCGCCGCGACCAGGCTGACCGGCCTCGGTGCCGCGGTCGGCTATTACGGCGGCGCGGTGGTGCGGTTCGCCGACGACAAGCCGAAAGTGCCGACGCAACTGCATTTCGGCGAGAACGACCAGGGCATTCCGCTGACCGATGTCGAGACGATTCGCGGCAAGCGGCGGGATGTCGAGATCTTCGTCTATCCCGGCGCGCAGCACGGCTTCAATTGCGACGCTCGGGCGAGCTATGACGCGCCGAGCGCCGCGCTCGCCTGGAAGCGCAGCCTCGACTTCCTGGCCGCGCATCTGAAGACGTAGTTGCGATCAGAACCAGCGCTCGCCGACCAGCACGGTATCACCGGCGCCGAGCGGGGTTCCGAGCGGCACCACGGCGCGCAGCGAGCCGGCCGCTTCCGCATGCCTCAGCGTCACGCGGTCGCGGCAGTTTTCGGCGTTTGCCGCACGAGCGCGTACCACGTGCCCGCGATGACGAGCGCGACCCCGGCCGCAGCCGCGGGCGAAACCGTCTCGTGCGCGAGCGCGACGCCGGCAATCAATGCGACGATCGGAAAGATCAACGGCGCGAGATTGAGCGTTCCGACATCGATGCGCGCGAGCAGCCACGAGTTTAGAAAAAACGCAAGCGCGCTGCCGAACAGCGCGAGGTAGAGCATCGCGCCGAGCGATGACGGCACCAGAAAGACCGCCGGGTGCGGACGCTCGAACGCAACGCCCGCGATCGCAACCGCAAGCCCCGAGAGCAGCATCGCCGTCTCCAGGCGTTCCAGCAACTCGGCGTAGGGCTTGATTTCGCGTTCGATCTCGGGCTGCACCGCTTCGCCTTCGCGTGCGAGTTCAAACAGCGTGTCGAGATCGTCCGTCATGGCGCGGATGCGGTCGTC
>CAXUBE010000270.1:0-3683 GCA_964249215.1 uncultured Rhodopseudomonas sp.
CGTCGTGACCATCGCGCTGGTGGCGTTCAACTACTGGTTCTTCGAAAAGACCATGATCGGCAAGAAGCTGCAGGCGACCTCGCAGGACAAGGAGATGGCGTCGCTGCTCGGCATCTCGGTGTCGGCGATGATCATGATCACCTTCATCTATTCGGCGGTGCTGGGCGGGCTTGCCGGCATCCTGGTGGCGCCGATCCTGTTCGTCTCGATCCAGATGGGATCGACCATCGCGCTGAAGGCGTTCGCGGCCACCATCATCGGCGGCTTCGGCGACGTCACCGGGGCGATCATCGGCGGGCTGTCGCTCGGCATCATCGAGACCTTCGGCGCCGCCTATGTCTCGGTGCCCTACAAGGACGCGTTCGCCTTCATGGTGCTGGTGGCGTTCCTGGTATTCCGGCCGCAGGGCATCTTCGGGGAGCGGGTCTCGGAGAAAGCATGAGCGCCAGCGACAACCTGCCGACGCGCACCGCGCTGCCGCTCGCGGCGGAAGCGTCGCCGCGCGCAAGGCCGCTGCTGCTGCGGCATCTGCCGTATTTCGTCGGCGCGGCGGTCGTGGTGGCGCTTGCCGCGACGTTGCGGTTCGACGGCTACATCCTCAACATCCTGATGCAGGCGACCACGTTCGCGCTCGCGGTGTTCGGCTTGTCGGTGGTGCTCGGGCTGTGCGGCCAGATCAACCTGGCGCAGGCGGCGTTCTTCGGGTTTGGCGCCTATGCGGTCGGCATCGGCACCACCGATTTCCACATCAGCTACTGGCTCTGCCTCGCCGCCGGCTGCGTGCTGGCCCTGCTCGCCGGCGCGGTGCTCGGCATGTCGACGCTGCGGCTCGGCGGGCACTATCTCGCGATGGTGACGATCTCGTTCCAGCAGATCGTCACGCTGGTGATGATCAACGCGATCTGGCTGACCCACGGCCCCGACGGCGTCTCGCGGATCGGCCGGCCCGATATGTTTCAATCGTCGCAATCCTACCTGGCGTTCTGCACTGCGATGCTGGCGCTGGTCGGCTATGCCGTCTGGCATCTGCCGGACACGCGGCTCGGCCGCGCGATGCGCGCGGTGCGCGACAACGAGCTCGCCGCCGGCGTCGCCGGCATCGACGTGTTCCGCACCAAGGTCTATGCGTTCGCGATCTGCGCGGTGCTGGGCGGCCTCGCCGGCGGATTGTTCGCCGGCGGCTTCGCCTATGTCAGTCCCGACCAGTTTTCGTTCGCGGAATCGATCGTGTTCCTGACGATGTCGCTGCTCGGCGGCGTCGCATCGCCGATCGGCTCGGCGATCGGCACCGGTCTGCTGATCCTGATTCCGGAATGGCTGCGCTTTCTGAAAAGCGTGCCGGGGCTGTATCTGGCGATCTATGGCCTGTCCGTGATCCTGATCATCCGCTTCATGCCGGACGGCATCTGGGGTTTCGTCGGCGCCGCGCTGCAGCGCTGGCGCGCCAAGGCGCGCGTCCATGCCGCCGGTCCGCCGTTGCAGCTTGCGCCCGGCCAAATCGGCGGCGACATCGTGCTGGAAGTCACCGGGCTGTCGAAATATTTCGGCGGCCTGAAAGCGGTCGATCAGGTCGATATCGCGGTGCGCCGCGGCGGCGTGCACGCGCTGATCGGGCCGAACGGCTCCGGCAAGACCACCACGCTGAACGTGCTCTCAGGCCTCTACAGGGCGACCGCCGGCAAGGTGGTGCTCGACGGCACCGACGTCACCGACATGCCGCCGCATCTGCGCGCCGCGGCCGGGCTCGGGCGCACGTTCCAGAACATCCGGCTGTTCCGCTCGATGACCGCGCTGGAAAACGTCGTGATCGGCGCCGAGCGGCCCGGCAACATGCTGATCGGCAGCGGCGACGACGCCGCGCTGACGCGGCGCGCGATGTCGGCATTGAGCTTTGTCGGTCTCGGCGGCCGCGCCAACGAATTGATCTCGAGCTTCTCCTACGGCCATCAGCGGCTGATCGAGATCGCCCGCGCGCTGGCGGCCAACCCGACGCTGCTGCTGCTCGACGAGCCCGCGGCCGGGCTGAATTCGACCGAGAAGCGCGACCTGCACGAACTCCTGAAGCGGATCGCGGCGCAGGGCCTCACCATCCTGATCATCGACCACGACATGACGCTGGTATCGGAAGCAGCTCAGCACATCACGGTGCTGAATTTCGGGCGCCGCATCGCGGACGGCGAATCGATGGCGGTGCTGCGCCATCCCGACGTCGTTTCCGCCTATCTCGGGACCGACTGATGGCGCTGCTCGAAATTCGCGACCTGGTGGTGCGCTACGGCGAGATCGAAGCGCTGCGCGGCGTTTCGCTCGACGTCGAGGCCGGGCAGGTGGTGACGCTGCTCGGCGCCAACGGCGCCGGCAAATCCACCACGCTGCGCGCGATCTCCGGCCTCGCCAGGCCGGCCGCCGGCGACATCAGCTATGACGGCCGCTCGATCGCGGGGCTCGGCCCGGAGGCGATCGTGCGGCTCGGCATCTCGCACGTGCCGGAGGGCCGGCGGGTGTTTCCCGGCCTGACGGTGAAGGAGAACATCATGCTCGGCGCGTCGAACCGGCGCGCCGCCAAATCCGAACTGTCGCGCGAGGCGGATGCGATGTTCGAGCTGTTTCCCGACATCCGCGCGTTCTCCGATGCGCTGGGCTGGACGCTGTCCGGCGGCCAGTTGCAGATGGTCGCGGTCGCACGCGGACTGATGGCGAAGCCGCGGCTGCTGCTGCTCGACGAGCCGTCGCTGGGCCTGGCGCCGGTGATCGTGCAGGCGGTGTTCCGGATCGTGTCCGAGATCCGCCGCACCACCACCGTGCTCTTGGTCGAACAGAATGCCCGGATGGGCCTGTCGGTGGCCGATCACGGCTATGTGCTGGAGACCGGGCGCATCGTGCTCGGCGGCGAGCCCGCCGATCTGTGGGGCAACGAAGCCATCGCCGCCGCCTATCTCGGCGGCCACGGCAAACCCGCCGCGGCCGCGGCCCATTAACGAGAAACGACGCGTATCATGGTGACCCTGCAGGTTGAGAAACTGATCGATTTCGTCGCCGATGTGTTCGCCCATGCCGGCTCGTCCGACGACGAGGCCCGACGCATCGCGACTTACCTCACCACCGCGAACCTCACCGGCCATGACAGCCACGGCGTGATCCGCGTGCCGGTCTACATCCGCTGGCGCAACAGCGGCGCGATCATCCCGAACCAGACCGTCGCAGTCCCGGTCGATACGCCGTCGCTCGCCGTGGTCGACGGCCGCTTCGGCTACGGCCAGACCGTCGGCCCGCAGGCGGTCGAGATCGGCATCGAGAAATGCAAGGCGGCGGGGCTGGCCGCGGTCGCGCTGCGCAATGCCGGGCACATCGGCCGGATCGGCGATTGGGCCGAGATGGCCGCCGCGCAGGGGCTGGTGTCGATCCATTTCGTCAATGCCGCGGGCTCGGTGCTGGTGGCGCCGTTCGGCGGGGTCGACCGCCGGCTGTCGACCGCGCCGTATTGCGTCGGCATCCCGCGGGCGGGACAGGCGCCGATCGTGCTGGATTGCGCGACCGCGATCGTCGCCGAGGGCAAGGTGCTGGTGGCCGCGCGCGGCGGCAAGAAGCTGCCGGCCGGCGCGCTGATCGATCCCGACGGCGCGCTCAGCGACGATCCCGCCACGCTTTACGGCGACTACACCGCGGACGGCGCGGTCAATCAC
>CAXUBE010000271.1:0-3664 GCA_964249215.1 uncultured Rhodopseudomonas sp.
GGCTCGCCGATGAACGCGGCGCCACAACAGGCGAACTTCCGCGCCGGATCGGGTTTCGGCTTCGGCGCCGCCGCCGCCGCCGCGCCGCTGCAGATCGGCCCGTCCGACTACGAAGCGTTCGAGCGGCTGCTGGGCGACATCCAGGCGGCGTGGTCGGATGAAGACATCACCAAGCTGCAGCATCTGGCGACGCCCGAGATGGTGTCGTATTTCGCCAAGGATCTCGCCGAGAACCAGGCCCGCAACGACGTCAACAAGGTGTCCGACGTCAAGCTGCTGCAGGGCGACCTCGCCGAGGCCTGGCGCGAAGCCGACACCGATTACGCCAGCGTGGCGATGCGGTTTTCGCTGGTCGACCGGACGCTGGAGCGCGGCACCGGACGCCTTGTTGCCGGCAGCGACCGGCCGGCCGAGGCCACCGAAGTGTGGACCTTCGCCCGCCACCGCGGCGGCGCCTGGGAATTGTCGGCGATCCAGCAGACCAACTGATCCCGACGGTCGAACGATCATCACGCAAAAGGCGCTCCGGATCCTCCGGGGCGCCTTTTTCGTTATCCGGGAACGCGTCGCGATTTGTCCGGCGCAGGAATATCCAGCGTGGTGCCGGGTTGATAGGGTAAGGCCAGGCTGGCAGTTTGATCGACACCACGCAATCGGGAGAAAACGGCATGCAAGGCATATCGAAATTCGTCACGGCACTAAGCTGCGGCGTCGTCGCCGCGTCGGTGGCGCTGATCGCCGCGCAGCCCGCGCGGGCGCAGGCGGCCAACATGTCGTTCTTCGTCTCCAGCACCGGGATCGGCAATGGCGGCAATCTCGGCGGCCCCGCCGGCGCCGACAACCATTGCCAGACGCTGGCGCAGGCGGCGGGTGCCGGCACCAAGACCTGGCACGCTTATCTCTCGACCCAGGCCGAGGACGGCAAGCCCGCGATCAACGCGCGCGACCGCATCGGCAAGGGTCCGTGGCAGAACGTCAAGGGCGTGGTGGTCGCCAAGGACGTCGCCGACCTGCACGGCGCCAACAACATCGTCAAGGACACCGCGCTCGACGAGAAAGGCGAGGTCATCAACGGCTTCGGCGATTCGCCGAACCGTCACGACGTGCTGACCGGCTCGCAGCCGGACGGCACCGCGTTCGCCGGCCCCGACGACCGCACATGCAAGAACTGGACGAGCAGCACCCAGGGCGCGGCGATGGTCGGGCATTCCGATATCAGCGGTCCGCCGACCAACCCCACGGCGAAATCCTGGAACGCGGCGCATCCGTCGCGCGGACCGGCCGGCGGCTGCGCGCAATCGGACCTGAAGAGCACCGGCGGCGACGGGCTGTTGTACTGCTTCGCCACGAACTGAGCCGCTTCGTCGCGAGCGCCGTTCGCAAAGACGCGCAGTTCGGCATCACGCCCAGACGATGGCGCGGTTCGCCTCCACCGCCACCGAAGCGCCGCCACCGGCCAACGCGCACGTGACGCGCGCGGCGGCGTCGATGCCGGCCGCGAGCTTTTCGAGCGGCATCGGATGCGCGAACAGGTAGCCCTGGCCCTTGTCGCAGCCGCCATTGGCCAGAAACCGCCACTGCGCGTCGGTCTCGATGCCTTCGGCCAGCACCGGCATGTCCAGCGTGATGCCGAGCGCCATCACGGTGCGTACGATCGCGGCCGCGGCCAGATCGTCGGGCAGGCGTTTGACGAACGACTGGTCGAGCTTGATCTTGTCGAACGGAAACGCGTGCAGCGTGGCGAGCGACGAATGCCCGGTGCCGAAATCGTCCATCGCGATGCCGATACCCATGGCTTTCAGCGCGCGCAGGATATGCAGGCCGCGGACCGGGTCCGACATCACGGTCGATTCGGTGACCTCGATCTCGAGCCGCGACGGCGACAATCCGGTCTGCAGCAGGATGGCGTGAACCGACCCGACCAGTTCGTCGTCGAATTGCGCCGGCGACAGATTGACCGCGACCGTGCCCGGAATCCTGCCGGCGGCGGCGTCGCGGCACGCGGTTTCGAGCGCCCACAGACCCATCGCGACGATCGCGCCGGTCTGCTCGGCGAGCGGAATGAATTCGGCCGGCGAGATCAGGCCGTGCCGCGGATGACGCCAGCGCATCAAGGCTTCCGCGCCGCAGATCGCTCCGTTGGAAAGCGAGGCCTGCAACTGGTAGTACAGCAGCATTTCGCCGCGCTCGCAGGCGCCTTGCAGATCGCGCGCGAGCTGGCGGCGGGCGCGCGCCGCGCCGTCCATCGCGCTTTCATATTTCGAGATCACGCCGCGCTGCCGCCCCTTGCTCCGGTGCATCGCGAGCTTGGCGTTGCTGAGCAACTGGTCGCGCTCCGGCGTGTCGGCGGGAAACAGCGAGAACCCGATCGAGGCCGTCAGCGTGACCTCCTGGCCCTGCAACTGGAACGGCTCGGCGAACGTCTCGGCGATCCGCCGCGCGAACAGGTCCGCATCGTGCGGATGATTGCCGGACATCTGCAGCGCGATGAATTCGTCGCCGCCCTGCCGCGCGATGAATTCGCCGGGACCGACGAGGCCGCGCAGGCGGGCGGCGACCTCGATCAGCACCAGGTCGCCGGCGCTGTGGCCGAACACGTCGTTGATGTCCTTGAAGCCGTCGATGTCGATCGCGAACGCCGCGAGCTTGTGGGCGCGTTCATGGGCCTCGGCGACGTCGAAGGCGAGTCGCTCGTTGAAGGCGATGCGGTTCGGCAGCCCGGTCATCGCGTCGTTGAACGAAAGCTGATGGATCCGGTCGGCGGATTCGGTGCGCGATTTGAGGTCGATGACGTAGGAGGAGAAGCCGCTGCCGGCCACCAAAAGCACCGCGCTGAGCACGCCGATGCCGAGCATGCGCGCCGGCATCAGTTCCGGCGACAGCATCACGGTGTCGTCGGGGACGATGGTGAGCGACGCCAGCAGGCTGTAATGCAGGGCCATGATCAGGAAGCTCAGCACGATCGCCGCGCCGTGACGGCAATAGCGCGTCACCGGCCGGTTGGCGCGGTTCACCGCGAGCGCGCCGAGCCCGAGCCCGAGCAGCAGCGTCACCGCGAGCCCGTAGGGATTCCACGTGATGGTGCCGGCGACGTGCCAGGCGCGCAGCCCGATCGCATGCATCGCGACAATGCCGCAACCGACCACCAGGCCGCCGAGTTCCGGCGCCAGCGTCAGCCGTCCGCGGCTGCCGATTTCGAGCCCGACCAGACCGGTGACGATCGCGATCACCAGCGCGGCCGCGGTCGGCGCCAGTTCGAAGGCGCTGGCGAGCGGCAACTGCAGCGCCAGGATCGACATGAATGTGGCCGACCAAAGCGCGGCGCCGGTGCCGACCGAGGCCATGAACAGCCAGCCCGCGCGGGTGACGCCCGAGGTTGCGCGCGCGCGCGCGAAATGCCGCATGCCGACCCAGGTGCCGAACAGGCAGAGCCCGCACGGCACGACGATGAACGCCTGCCGGCCCAAGAACAACAATACCGCTTCTGTGGTCATCGACGACTTTTCCCTGACCGCACCATAGGAGGCGGATTGTTAAGTCGCGGTTCGCGGCACGCTGCGGCGCGGCCGCATTTGCGGTTTTGCGTTGATACAACGTTTAATTCCGCGCATATGCGTCATACCGCCATGGTGGTGCACGCCGCGGGCCGTGCCGGCCGCGCCGC
>CAXUBE010000272.1:0-3624 GCA_964249215.1 uncultured Rhodopseudomonas sp.
AAAACTACTTCGCTCATGCAGGATACGCGTAAACTCAACCAGAAAATGCTCTAGTCCGTACCACTCACCCCCACCCGCTCCCCACGGAGAGGAAGCGCGCGTCTTGTTGAAACGCTTCCCTCAAAGCTGATACGCGCCGCCTTGTCGAAACGGCGCTACGGCAAATCTGCCGCGGCGATCCAGAACACCTCGCCCTCCGACGCTTCGGTGTCGAGCCACAGCAGCGGCAGCTCGGGATAAGCCTCGCCGAGCCGCTCGCGGCCGCGGCCGATCTCGCACAGCAATCCGCCGTCCGGCGCCAGATGCGCTTTCGCATCGGCAAGGATACGGCGGACGATGTCGAGCCCGTCGTGGCCGCCGTCGAACGCCATCGCCGGTTCGGCGCGGCATTCGTCCGGCAGGCCGGCCATGCCGGCCGCGTCGACATAAGGCGGGTTGCTGATGATGAGGTCGTAGCGCTTGCCTTGCAGCAGCGCGAACAGGTCGCCTCGGTGCAGCGTGATGCGCCCGGCAAGCGCGTGGTCGGCGACGTTGCGCGCCGCGACATCGAGCGCGTCGGCGGAGAGATCGACCGCGTCGATCCGCGCGTCGGGAAACCGCCGGCTCGCCAGGATCGCAAGGCAGCCGGAGCCGGTGCACAGATCGAGCACGCTTTCGATCGCGTCCGGATCCTCGATCAGCGAGATCTCGCCGCCGAAATGCGAATCCAGCAATTCGCCGATGAAGGAGCGCGGCACGATCACGCGCTCGTCGACATAGAACGGCAGCTCGCGCATGTAGATCTTGTTGACGAGATAGGCCGCGGGTTTGCGCGTCGCCACGCGCGTCTCGATGATGGCGAGCAATTTTTTCGACTCCGAAGCCGTGACCAGCGTGGCGGCGAACATCTCGAATTGCTCGGGCGTCAGGTGCAGCGTCTCGCAAACCAGGAACGCGGCTTCTGCGACCGGATCGGCGGTGCCGTGCGCGAAGGTCAGTCGCGCCTCGCTGAAGCGGCTTACCGCATAGCGCACGAAATCGAGCACGCTGTGCAGTTCGCCGGGCCGAGCCGGCGCGGTGAATATCGGCTTTGCAGCCTGCGATTTGCGCAACGCGGTTCGCTTGACGGCGGCTTTTTTGGCCATCAGGATTCATTCCAGCGCGCGGCGGCATCGTCGTCCTGATGCCGGGCCTCGACCCAGCCGCCGCCGTCGCCGGTTTCCTCGCGCTTCCAGAACGGCGCCTGCGTCTTCAGGTAGTCCATCAGGAATTCCGCGGCATGAAACGCCGCGCCGCGATGCGCCGACGCCGTCACCACCAGCACGATATTCTCGCCGGGCGTGATGCGGCCGACGCGGTGGATGATGGTCAGTCCGGTCAGCGGCCAGCGCGCGGCGGCCGCTCCGGCATGGCGCCCGATCTCGGCCTCGGCCATGCCGGGATAGTGCTCCAGCGTCAGCGCCGCGACGTTCTTGCGGTCGTCGTCGCCGCGGCAGATTCCGGTGAACGTCACCACGGCGCCGACGTCGTCGCGGCCGTCGGTCAGCGCCGCGATCTCGCGGGCGACGTCGAAGTCGGCGTCTTGAATCCTAATGCTGACGGGGCAGGCCATCGACGCGGCGCCCTGTCAGCCGCCGGTCATCGGCGGAAAGAACGCGATCTCGCGCGCGCCGGCGATGGCGGTCTCGCTTCGCACATGGGTGTGGTCGATCGCCGCGCGAACGCCGCCCGGCGCCTCGAAGGCGTAGGCGTAGCCGTCGCCGCGCGCCGCCCGCCAGCCGCTCAGATCGCCGACGGTGCGCCCCGCCCCCGGCGGCTCGATGGTTTCCTCGGCCTTGCCGACGCGTTCGCGGACCCAGGCGAAATATTTCAGCTTCACGAATCATCCTCCTCGATGAGGTGATGAATCCCGGCGCGGAAGTAATCCCAGCCGGTGTAGATCGTGAAGATCGCCGACAGCCACAACAGCGCGATGCCGATCATGGTGGTCGGCGGCAGGATCATTTCGCCGGCCTCGCCCGCGATCAGGAAGCCGATCGCGACGAGCTGCACGGTGGTCTTCCATTTCGCGAGCCGCGTGACCGGAACGCTGACGCGCAAGGCCGCGAGATATTCGCGCAGGCCCGAGACCAGGATTTCGCGGCACAGGATCACGATGGCGGCCCACAGCGTCCAGCCATGGATGCTGTTGTCGGCGGCCAGCATCAGAAGACAGGACGCGACCAGGAGCTTGTCGGCGATCGGATCGAGCATCCGCCCGAACGCCGATTGCTGATGCCAGATCCGCGCGTAATAGCCGTCGAGAAAATCGGTGACGCCGGCGGCGATGAACACCGCGAGCGCGACCCAGCGCAGCCACAGCGGTCCGTCCATCACCGATTGCTCGAACACGCAGCCGACCACCACCGGGATCGCCGCGATGCGCGCATATGTCAGGATGTTCGGGAGCGACAGCGAATGCTTCGCCGTCCCCCGGATCGACAAATTGTCCATTCGCCTTACCAATACGTCCGGCTGCCTCAGGTCAACCTCCGCCGCCCGGCCGAACCGGGGTCATCCGCAAAAGGTGATGCCACCGTTTCGCCTCAACGCGTGGAAAATTGCCGCCGGTTTGCCGCAAGATCCGGGGTTTTCCGGTCAATCGGCGCTATCGTTTTGTTTACGCGGAAGGATTTCGAGAAAACCGCTCAAACCGGCCGCGGATGGAAATAATCGAAGATTCGCCGCGCGCTCTCCGCGCTGATGCCCGGAACCTTGCCGAGATCGCCGAGCGAGGCGCGTTCGATTGCCTTCAGCGTGCCGAAATGATGCAGCAGCGCGCGCTTGCGCGTCGGCCCGATGCCGGGAATCTCCTGCAGTCCGGCCTCCTTGATGTCCTTCTTGCGCAGCTTGCGATGCGAGCCGATGACGAAACGATGCGCCTCGTCGCGCAGCCGCTGAATGAAGTACAGCACCGGATCGCGCGGCTCCAGCTTCAGCGGTTCGCGCTGCGGCATGAACAGCGTTTCGCGCCCGGCGTCGCGGTCCGGGCCTTTCGCGACCGCCATCAGCGCAACGCCGGTCAGCCCGAGCTCGGCGAAAATCTCGCGCACGGCGTTGAGCTGGCCGCGGCCGCCGTCGATGACGACCAGATCGGGCCATTGCGGAACATCGTCGTCCGGAGGCTTGGGCGCATCGTCGGCCGGCGGCGTCAGCAGCCGCTTGAAGCGTCGCTGCAAGACCTCCCGCATCATCGCGTAATCGTCGCCCGGCGTCAGGCCGTCCGACCTGATGTTGAATTTGCGATACTGGTTCTTGATGAAACCATCGGGGCCGGCGACGATCATCGCGCCGACCGCGTTGGTGCCCTGGATATGGCTGTTGTCGTAGACCTCGATGCGGCGGGGCATGCCTGCCAGGCCGAGCGTGCCGATCATCGCCTGCAGCAGCCTTGTCTGCGTCGCGGTATCGGCGAGCTTGCGCCCCAGCGCCTCGCGCGCATTGGTCAGCGCATGGGCGATCAGTTCTTTCTTTTCGCCGCGCTGCGGGCTCATCACCTCGACCCTGACGCCGGCCTTGATGCCGAGCGCGCCCGCCAGAATCTCGCAATCCTCGATCACATGCGACAGCAGCACCAGTTTCGGCGGCGGCTTGTCGTCGTAGAAC
>CAXUBE010000273.1:0-3605 GCA_964249215.1 uncultured Rhodopseudomonas sp.
CTGGAAGGCGGTGCAGACGGTGGCCATCGCCGACATCGTGATGAGCCTCGACAATGTGATCGCGGTGGCTGCGGCGGCCAACGGCAGCGTGCCGCTTCTGATCCTCGGGCTCGCGATCAGCGTGCCGATGATCGTCGCCGGCGCGGCGCTGATCATGATGGTGCTCGATCGCCTGCCGATCCTGGTGTGGGCCGGTGCCGCTCTGCTGGGCTGGGTGGCGGGCGAAGTGATCGCGACCGATTCCGCCGTGCATCCGCTGCTCGCGCATCTGTTCGAGGGTCCGCCCGGCGCCCGGCTCGACGCGCTGCTGGCGACGCTGCGCATCGGAGCGCATTTCGGCGCAGGCGGCGACGGCGCCGAACTGATCGCGTCGCTGTTCGGCGCCATCGTGGTGCTGATCGCGGGAACGGTCTGGCGGCGAACCAAACGCGCCTCCCTTGCAAATCCGCATGGAACCGGCGATCCGGCGTGAGTAGTTCGCGCGCCGATGCGTGCCGCTTAGCTAGGCTTGCCAATTTCGGATAATCGTGTTGCAATTCTCGTGCAATCGGATTTAGGCCGTTCGACTGTGCGTTTCGCGACTTGGGAAATGGAGCAGACTTCGGGATCGCCGCTTGTGGCGTGGCACGCATGAAAGCGTTGCCGCGTCTTTTTTGTTTCTAGCACAGGAGACTGGCGTGAAAGGCACCGTCAAATGGTTCAACCCGACCAAGGGCTACGGATTCATCCGGCCGACCACCGGCGACAAGGACGTCTTCGTCCACATCTCCGCGGTCGAACGCGCCGGGCTCAGCACGCTGAACGAAAATCAGGTTGTGGAATATGATCTGGTCGAAAACCGCGGCAAGTCGTCGGCGGAGAACCTGAAGGTCTCCTGACACCGAAGCGACGGCTATTCGAGCGCCGGCGACACCAGCACGCCGCCGATTTGGACGGCCGCGGCGGTCCGGCAGACCTCGCCGTCGATCCGCACCGCGCCGGATGCGACCAGCCGCAGCGCGGCCGGGTAGATGCGGTGTTCGACGGCGAGCACCCGCGCCGCGAGCGTATCGGCCGTATCGTCGTCGCGCACCTCGACCGCGCCTTGCATCACGATCGGCCCGGCATCGGTCTGCGGCGTCACGAAATGCACCGTGGCGCCGGATAGCTTGACGCCCGCGCGCAGCGCCTGGCCGTGCGGATCGAGCCCGGGAAAAGACGGCAGCAGCGAAGGATGGATGTTCAGCATGCGGCCGCGCCATCGCTCTACGAAACCAGGCGTGAACAGCCGCATGAAGCCGCCGAGACAGACAAGCTCAATCTGATGCGCCTCAAATGCGTGCTGCAACTGCGCCTCGAAGCCGGCGCGGTCGTTGCCGAACGGCTTGCTGTCGATCACCAGCGTTTCGATGCCGCTGCGCGCGGCGATCGCAAGCCCGCCCGCGGTCGCGGTGTTGGAGATCACCAAGGCGATCCGTGCCGGGAAATCCGGCTCGGCCGCGGCTTCGACCAGCGCGGCCATGTTCGATCCGCGTCCGGAAATCAGGATGGCGGCGCGGCGCCTCACGCGCGCTACCAACGCAGATCGAGGTGGCCGCTATAGACCACGCGGTGCCCGTCCTGCGCGGGGATGACCTCGCCGAGCAGGCTGACGCTCTCCCCGGCGTCGGTGAACACCTCGGTGACCTGTTCGATGGCGTCGGCCTTGACGATCGCGATCATGCCGATCCCGCAATTGAAGGTGCGCAGCAGTTCCAGTTCGGCGATGCCGCCTTGCTCGGCCAGCCATTTGAATACCGGCAGCACGGTGAGACGCGGCAGGTCGATGCCGGCGCCGAGATGCCTGGGCAGCACGCGCGGGATGTTGTCGGTGAAGCCGCCGCCGGTGATATGCGCGAGCCCCTTCACCGCGCCGGTCTCGCGGATCGCGCGCAGGCAGGATTTCACGTACAGCCGGGTCGGCGTCAGCAGCGCGCCGCCCAGCGTCATCACCGGCGAGAACGGCGCCTGCGCGTCGTAGCCGTGGCCGGAGCGTTCGACGATTTTGCGCACCAGCGAGAAGCCGTTGGAATGCACGCCGGAGGAGGCGAGCCCGAGAATGGCGTCGCCGGCGGCGATATCGGGCGATGGCAGCAGCGTGCCGCGCTCGGCGGCGCCGACCGCAAAGCCCGCGAGATCGTAGTCGCCGTCTTTGTACAGCCCCGGCATTTCCGCGGTCTCGCCGCCGATCAGCGCGCAGCCGGTCTCGCGGCAGCCTTCCGCGACGCCCGCGACGATCTCTGCGGCGGCTTCCGGGTCGAGCTTGCCGCAGGCGAAATAATCGAGAAAGAACAGCGGCTCGGCGCCCTGCACGACGAGGTCGTTGACCGACATCGCGACCAGATCGATGCCGATGCCGGCATGCATGCCGGCTTCGATCGCGATCTTGACCTTGGTGCCGACCCCGTCGGTCGCCGCCACCAGCACGGGGTCCTTGAACCCGGCGGCCTTGAGGTCGAACAGTCCGCCGAAACCGCCGATCTCGGCGTCGGCGCCCGCGCGCGCGGTGGCGCGGACCATCGGCTTGATCAGGTCGACGAGACGGTTGCCGGCGTCGATATCGACACCGGAATCGGCGTAGGTCAGGCCGTTGGTCGGATCGGTCATGGCGCTCCCGCCGGTGCTTCTGTGCGGCGCTTTCCGGCTGGTTACGTCGGATCGCGCGCCCGTGCAATGGCTCGCAAGCCCGGGCGCGCCGTACTATGTAAGGCGGCCGGTGCGGGTCGCAAAACCCAAGATGTGACGAGGCGCCGGAGCCGGGGACGCCGCGTGAGTATTCCGAACATCATTACGCTTGGCCGCATCCTGCTGGTGCCGGTCATCATCTGGGCGATCGGGTCGAGCCAGATGGAAATCGCCTTTGCGGTGTTCGTGATCGCGGGCGTCAGCGATGCCGTCGACGGCTTCCTCGCCAAGCGCTTCGACATGGCGAGCGAACTCGGCGCGCTGCTCGATCCGCTCGCCGACAAGGCGCTGCTGGTGTCGATCTACGTCGCGCTCGGCATCGGCGGCGCGGTGCCGCGATGGCTGGTGATCCTGGTGGTGTCGCGCGACATCATGATCGTCGGCGCGGTGATCGTGTCGTGGCTGTTCGGCAAGCCGATTCCGATGAAGCCGCTGATGGTCTCGAAACTCAACACCGTGGCGCAGGTGTCGTTTGCGGCGATGGTGCTGGCGTCGCTGGGCTTCGGCTTTCGCATCGCGCCCTACGACCTGATCCTGATGGGGCTCGTCACGGTCTTGACGTTGGTTTCGGTCTCCCTCTATCTCGTCGGCTGGATGCGGCACATGAGCACGATCGAACCGGTCCGCTGACGCGCGCAGCGGGTCGCAGGGAGTAGTCGCGTGGTGGTCCGCGTTCAACCCCGTCAACTGGCGCTGGCGCTGCCGCATGCGGAGAACCTGACGCGCGAGGATTTTCTGGAAGGCGCGTCGAACGCCGCGGCGTTGGCGCTGATCGACGGCTGGCCGGACTGGCCGAACCGCCTCATGCTGTTGTGCGGACCCGAAGGCTCCGGCAAGACCCACCTCGCATCGATCTGGGCCGGACAGGCCGGAGCGCGCACGATCTCGGCGCACGCGCTGGC
>CAXUBE010000274.1:0-3578 GCA_964249215.1 uncultured Rhodopseudomonas sp.
GCGGCGGCCATCCGCGCCGGCAGCAGCGCCATCACCGCGAGCCGTTCGTCGCGCGCCAGGCGATGCCATTTTGCGATTTCCGGCAGCGTGCGGCCGCAGCCGAAACACAGGCCGGTCTTCGGGTCGATCATGCAGACCGCAATGCATGGCGTGTCGGTGCTCATCCGGATGATATGGCGGATTTTCCGCGCGTTTCGCAAGCATCGCCGTCAGAGCCCGGTGCCCGCATTCATGATCGGTTTGGCGCGGCGCCGGCGGCCCTCGTCGATGTCGTGATGGCCGGGCTGCAGCGGCGGCGCGTCGTCCGCCATCGGCGCCAATGCCGACATCACCCGCTCCGGCGGGAAGGTGATGATCACTTCGGTGCCGATCCGCAGCTTCGATTTCAACGTGAAGGTGCCGCCATGCAGGTCGACCAGGCTCTTGGCGATCGGCAGGCCGAGGCCGGCGCCCTGTTCGGCGGATTTGATCGAGTTCGAGCCTTGCCCGAACGACGCCAGCACGATCGGGATCTCGTCCTCGGCGATGCCGGAGCCGGTGTCCTTGACGCTGAGATACTGGCCGCCGGACGCGGTCCAGCCGACCTTGAGCCAGATCTCGCCGCCCTGCGGGGTGAACTTGATCGAGTTCGACAAAAGGTTGAGCACGATCTGGCGCGCCGCGCGTTCGTCGCCCCAGAGCCGCGGCATGCCCTGTTCGAAAACCTCGTGGATGGTGATGCCGCGACTGGATGCGCGCAGCTTCAGGAGGTGATGGCAATCGGCCACCACATGGACCAGCGAGATCGCCTCCTCGTTGAGTTCGTAACGGCCGGCCTCGATCCGCGACAGATCGAGGATCTCGTTGATCAGGTTCAGCAGGTGCACGCCGGAATTATGGATGTCGGAGGAGTATTCCCGGTAGACCGGCACCGCGTGGCCGCCGAAGATCTCGCTCTTCATCACCTCGGAAAATCCCAGGATGGCATTGAGCGGCGTGCGCAGTTCGTGGCTCATCTGCGCCAGGAAGCGCGATTTGGCGACGTTGGCGGCTTCCGCGCGATGCCGCGCCTCGTCGGAGATCGCCTTGGCCTGTTCGAGTTCGCCGATCAGCGCGTCTTTTTCGGCGCGCGCTTCCAGCGTCGCCAGCGTGGTCGAATGCAGCCGGTGCGCCAGGAGCGCGAAGTAGCATTCCGCGGCGATGGTCAGCAGCGCCAGCACGTAGTTGTCGAAACTGCCGCTCAGGATCAGGTCGGCCGCGATCGCGGCGGTCACCGGCGCGGTCGCTGCGAGCGCCGCGATCGGCAGGCTCGCCGCCAGCATGCTGGAGACCGCGACCACCAGCAGCATCAGGAACAACATGAAGGTGTTGGAAACGACATCGTGACCCGCGGGGTGGATCAGCATCGTGGTCCAGGCGAGCCCGTAGATCAGGTCGAGCAGCACGAAGCGGATGCGCCATCGGCGGGATTGCACAAGCGAGAGCGGTTCGCCGAGGAAGCGGACGCAACTGCGGATCACCGCGGCGTGGATGCAGAGCATGCCGCAGGTCCATGCCGCGGCCGAAATCGGACTGGTCCAGACGCCGAACAGAAGGCCGGTCGATACCACCAGCAGGATGACGACCACGGAGGCCGACAGCCGGCTCTGGGCATATTGCCGAAGCAGTTCGTGATCGAAGGCGGGGCGGGTGCCGCTGGTCGATGTCAGGCGGTCGCGGGCTTCGCGGACCCGCTGCGCGGCGGCCCGCCGATGGCGCGCCGGCGCTGCGGCCGGGCTTTCCGCCGGAGTCTGGAAGACTTCTGGCTTTTCAGCGGATTTACTCATCGAGCAACACAAATCCTGCGCGAGACCCCGCGCGCCTTGGCGATCTATCTGTGGCGGCACATCCTTAAGAGCATCCTTAAGAGGAAGCTAATCGGGTTAACAAACGCTGAAATCGGCGCGTCTGCGGCTGCCCGCGCGCGCCTGCCGGCGCGCAAATGCGCTCAACGCTGCAGCCGCGCCAAAAGGCTCGAGGTGTCCCAGCGCCGCCCGCCCATGGTCTCGACCTCGGAATAGAACGCATCGACCAAAGCGGTCACCGGCAGGCTCGCGCCGTTGCGCCTGGCTTCCGCGAGGCAGATCGAGAGGTCCTTGCGCATCCATTCGACCGCGAAGCCGAAATCGAATTTGCCGTCGTTCATGGTCCGGTGGCGGTTCTCCATCTGCCAGGACTGCGCCGCGCCCTTCGAGATCACCTCGACCACCGCGTCGACGTCGAGGCCGGCTTTCTTGGCGAAGTGAATGCCTTCCGACAAGGCCTCGACCAGCCCGGCGATGCAGATCTGGTTCACCATCTTGGTGAGCTGGCCGGAGCCGGCGGGCCCGAGCAGTTTGCACATCTTGGCGTAGGCCGCGATCACCGGCTCGGCGCGGGCGTAGTCGGCCTCGCTGCCGCCGCACATGACGGTGACCGCGCCGTTCTCGGCACCGGCCTGGCCGCCCGACACCGGCGCATCGATGAATTTGAAGCCGGCCTTGCCGGCGGCCGCCGCCAATTCGCGCGCCACTTCGGCCGACGCGGTGGTGTGGTCGACGAAGGTCGCGCCGGGGCTCATGCCGGCAAAGGCGCCATCGCTGCCGGTGGTGACCGCGCGCAGATCGTCGTCATTGCCGACGCAGGCCATCACGAAGTCCTGGCCCCGTGCTGCGGCGTTCGGCGTCGCCGCGGTGCGGCCGCCGAATTTCTCGGCCCACGCCTTCGCCTTGGCTTCGGTACGGTTGAACACCGTCACCTGATGGCCACCCTTCTTCACCAGATGTCCCGCCATCGGAAAACCCATGACGCCGAGACCGAGAAAAGCGACTTTGGCCATGTCCTACCCTGAGCTTTTCAAATGATCGTCAGTCGCGGTCGTGCTGCGTCACATATTCGCGCAAAGCACGATTGATGCTCGTCTGATATCCGTCGTCCTGCTCCGGATGATTTCGGAACCATTCAATCACGTCTGCATCGAGCCGCAAGGTAATCTGCCGTTTCACCGGCCGAAACAAGGCGCCGCGGCGCGCGCCGCTCCAGTCGCGCTGTTCGGGAATTGCGTCGGTTTTGATCTGATCCTCCGGCAATGCAGCCAATGCCTTGATCTCGGCGCGCTGCTCGGGGGTCATGGACTCAGAACGATCCTTTTTCATAGGCTCTCCTCTCATGAGCTGTCGCCTGCCGTGCGCTGATCATCCGGGCGATCATGATCGGCTTTGTTGGTGCGGTTCTTTTGTTCGGTCCATGTCCAACGCACCAAGCCGCTCATGTAACTACAGATATGTAGCTACATTAAGATTTGTCAATCAGGGCTTGTCCGCAATCCAATCGCAAGCCGTTCCAGAGCGCGATTTCCCTGCGTGGATCAAAGCCGATACACAGTTTGCGTAAGAATGGCTCGCGCGGAGAAGCCCGGTTGACCGTCACCAAACCACAGATTGTCGATGTTCTGGGGAGGATCAAGACCCCGCGCGGTGTCGCGCTGACCGATGCCCGCGTGCTGTCCGACATCGCGGTCGATGACGGCAAGGTGTACTTCTCGATCAATGTCGAGGCGACCGAAGCGCGCGCCTGGGAAG
>CAXUBE010000275.1:0-3569 GCA_964249215.1 uncultured Rhodopseudomonas sp.
ACGTCGCGGTGGTGTCGCGCGAAGGCGGGGCGACGTTTCGCGTGCGCGGCTATCTGTCGGCGCAGATCCGCGGCGGCCGCACCGCGATCGCCTGGGTCTGGGACGTCTACGACCGCGACCAGCAGCGCGCGCTGCGGCTCGCCGGCGAAGAGCCCACCGGCAAACCCGGGCGCGATGCCTGGGCGCAGGCCGACGACGTCGTGCTGCGCCGGATCGCCCAGGCCGGCCTCAGCGGCCTCGCCGGCATGATCAACGGCCCGGCCCCCGCGGACCAGGAACCTGTGCCGCGCATACCCGGATTGCGCGGACCGGCGATCGCCGCCGCCGGGGAATTATCCCCGGCATCCACCGCCTTTGCGTCGACAACCGCGGCTTTTGCCGCGCATTGATGCGCCGGGGCGTTAAGTCTGCGCAGGAAAACGGCGCCCGCCGGGTTGCCAGTCGCGCCCCCTCCTTGTTATCACCTCGCTCGCAAAAGCCCGTTTCGTGAGTTGACCGCAATGCTGAACGTTGTGTCGCCCGCTCCGCGGGGGAAAGCGTCGATGTCGGCCAAGAACGGCTCGATCAAGCTTGTCGCCGGCAACTCCAATCCTGCGCTGGCCCAGGAGATCGCCAACTGGCTGCAGCTTCCGCTCACCAAGGCCAGCGTGCGCCGTTTCGCCGACATGGAAATCTTCGTCGAAATCCTGGAGAACGTCCGCGGCTCGGACGTCTTCATCATCCAGTCGACCTCGTTTCCGACCAACGACCATTTGATGGAATTGCTGATCATCACCGACGCGCTGCGCCGCGCGTCGGCGCGCCGGATCACCGCGGTGATTCCGTATTTCGGCTACGCGCGGCAGGACCGCAAGGTCGGTTCGCGCTCGCCGATCTCGGCCAAGCTGGTCGCCAATCTGATCACCCATGCCGGCGCCGACCGGGTGATGACGCTCGATCTGCATGCCGGCCAGATCCAGGGCTTCTTCGACATCCCGACCGACAATCTCTACGCCTCGCCGGTGATGGTGCGCGACATCAAGGACAAGTTCGATCTCGCCAAGGTAATGGTGGTTTCGCCCGACGTCGGCGGCGTGGTGCGCGCGCGCGGCCTCGCCAAGCGCATCAACGCGCCGCTGGCGATCATCGACAAGCGCCGCGAACGCGCCGGCGAATCCGAAGTGATGAACGTGATCGGCGAGGTCGAAGGCTATACCTGCATCCTGATCGACGACATCGTCGATTCCGGCGGCACGCTGGTCAACGCCGCCGACGCGCTGCTCGCCAACGGCGCGGTCGAGGTCTACGCCTACATCTCGCACGGCGTGCTGTCCGGCGGTGCGGCGACCCGCATCGCCGGTTCGCGGCTGAAGGAACTGGTGATCACCGATTCGATCCAGCCGACCGACGCGGTGCGCGGCGCCAGCAACATCCGCACGCTGTCGATCGCCTCGCTGATCGCCGACGCGATCGGCCGCACCGCGTCCGAAGAATCGGTGTCGAGCTTGTTTGATTAGAGCGCAGGCTACCTTTCTTCATCCTCCCTTTGAGGGCGAGGGAAAAGAGCAACTACACGATCCCCGCGGCGACCTGGCCGCGCAGGCGCTCGAGCGCGAGCAGCGTATCGGCGCAGGCATTGGCGACTTCGACGCCCTTGCGTGCGAAATGCGACTGCAGCGTCGCGGCCTGCGCTTTGCCGTCGCCGAACTGTTTCGGCGTCAGCACGGCGGAGAACACCGGCACCTCGGTCTTGAGCTGCACCTCCATCAGCGCGCGGATCACGGTCTCGGCGACGAATCCGGTCGTGCCGTCGTCGACCACGAGGCCGGCGGCGACGATCGCCGTATAGCGCCGCGTCCTCGCGAGGATCTGCACGTGCAGCGGAATCTCGAACGAGCCCGGCACCTCGAACAGGTCGACCTGCGATTCGCCGACGCCGCGCGGCGCGATCTCGCGCATGAAGGCGAGCCGGCACTGCGCGACGATATCGCGATGCCACGACGACTGCACGAACGCGACGCGCTGCGGCTTGGCGAAGCGTTGCGGCGGCGGCGCGATGGTGTCGGTGTTCGCGGTGTCGGTCATCGGCTGTTTTTCCACTGGAACAGCGGCAGGCTAGCGCGTTTCAGGATTTGGTAGAAGCCTTTCGGCGCATGCTGCGCGCCCCTCTCCCGTGGGAGGGGTCAAGACCGGTCCGGCGAATCAAAAGTTAACGGCGCGCAGACTTTGCGCGTAGAGACTCGCGTTGCGCGCATGCTGTCCGCGCAATCGGCATTTACGCGAATCCGATTCCGTTTTGTTCTTCCGCTGCCGCGATCGGCTGTGGACGGCCGCCGCTTTGTCTGTGGATGGACTCGGGTCGGCGTTGCGCGGATTCTGCAAATCACATCATTTCATTTTGGCAGGCGCAGGCCGTTGCCGGGCCGGCAAGCCCGCCGGTGTCGCGGCTGCCACCGCGCGTCAGCCTGCCGCGTGCGTATCAACACATTCAAACCGCAAGGTCGAGACGGCATGCCCATGCTCGAAGGCATCATCGATTCACGCGACAACCCGCTCGCCGCGGTCGAGGATATCGCCACCTCGAACGACTGGTCGTTCGAGCGCTCGGGCGAACACGAAGTCACCATGGTGTCCAAGGGCGAATGGACCGACTATCAAGTCTCCTTCACCTGGATGAACGAGATCGAGGCGCTGCATCTGGCCTGCGCGTTCGACATGAAGATCGCGCCGGCGCGACGTGCCGAGGTGCAGCGGCTGATTTCCGCGATCAACGAGCAGATGTGGGTCGGGCACTTCGATATCTGGACCCATACCGGCATGGTGATGTATCGTGGCGCGCTGCTGCTGCCCGACGGGTTGATCGCCACCAGCGCGCAATGCGAAGCCATGCTGATCGGCGCGCTGCAGGCCTGCGAGCGCTACTATCCCGCGCTGCAATTCGTGGTCTGGGCCGGCAAGTCGGCGCAGGACGCGATGACCGCGGCGATGTTCGACACCGAGGGCGAGGCGTAACGTCGGCGCTCCGGCCGCGCGGATTTCGGAGACACCCGATGACGCTGAAGACCTTGCCGCTCGCGTCGCAGTCCGGCATCGTGGTGCTGGCCGGCGCCGGCAAAATGGGCGGCGCGCTGCTGTCGGGATGGCTGGCGCAGGGGCTCGATACCAACGACGTCGCGGTGCTGGAGCCGCATCCCTCCGACGAGATCCGCGCATTGACCGCGCGCGGCGTCAGGGTCAATCCTTCGGCCGACGATCTCGGCATCGTGTCGACGCTGGTGCTGGCGGTGAAGCCGCAGAACTTTCGCGACGCCGCCGCGATGCTGACGTCGTTCGTCTCGCCGACGACGCTGGTGGTGTCGATCATGGCCGGAATTCCGATCGCGGCGGTTGCCGGCGCGTGCGGCGGCCATGTGGTGCGCGCGATGCCGAACACGCCGGCGGCGATCGGGCGCGGCACCACCGTCGCCGTCGCGGCGCAGGACGTCAGCGACGCGCAGCGCGCCACTGCCGACGCGCTGCCGCGCGCCGCCGGCGCGGTGGAATGGATCGACGACGAAGCCCTGATGGACGCGGTCACCGCGGTGTCGGGC
>CAXUBE010000276.1:0-3505 GCA_964249215.1 uncultured Rhodopseudomonas sp.
GGCCGGGACCGCTGCGCGCGACCATCGTCGCGGCCCTGGCGCTTGGCTTCGTCGGCGTCGCCGGAGGCTTCGTCGTGTTTATCTCGCAGTTGCGGATCGCCGAACTCAAGCCCGACCGCAACGCCGACGGCATCGTGGTGTTGACGGGCGGCTCCTCGCGCGTCAGCGACGCGATGGAATTGCTCGCCGCCGGCTTCGGCAAGCGCCTGCTGATTTCCGGCGTGCACCCGACCAACGGCGCCAGCGACATCTCGCGCTCGCTGCCGGACAGCCAGGCGCTGCTCGGCTGCTGCGTCGATCTCGACCGCTCCGCGGTCAACACCCGCAGCAACGCCGCCGAGACCAGGCGATGGGCGCATGAGCGCGGCTTTCGCTCGCTGATCGTGGTGACATCGAACTATCACATGCCGCGCGCGATCGTGGAGATGTCGCATGCGATGCCGGATGTCGAATTGATACCGTTCGCGGTGATCGGCGACACCTGGCGCGACGACCCGTGGTGGACCAGCGGCGCGACGTTCCGGCTGCTGCTGTCGGAATACGCCAAATACGTCGCCGCGGAAGCGCGGGTGCGGCTCGCGGATCTCGGCATCGAACTCACGGATTTCGGCGAAGCTCAGGATGCGCCGGCTCCGCGCAAGCCGACCACCGCGCTGGCGAACTGATCGGAGCGTGTGATGGCGTCGATCTTCCTGCGGTCGCTGGTTTACAACGTACTGTTCTATCTGCTGCTGGCGTTCTGGATCGTCGTCGGCATCCCGACATTCTTGATGCCGCGCGCGGCCATCATGCATGTCGGGCGCCGCTGGGCGCGCAGCAGCATCTGGCTGATGCGCGTGGTCTGCAACACGCAAGTGGAGTATCGCGGGCTGGAGAAGATTCCGCCCGGGCCGCTGATCGTCGCGTCGAAGCATCAGTCGACGTGGGAAACCTTCGCGCTGCTGCAATTCTTCGATCAGCCGCTGTTCATGCTCAAGCGCGAACTGTTGTGGATTCCGCTGTTCGGCTGGTTCCTGATCAAGTCGCGGATGATCGGGGTCGATCGCGGCACCGGCGGCCGCGCGCTGCTGGCGATGGCGCGGCGCGCCGCGGAGGCGGTGCGCCGTGGCCGGCAGTTGATCATCTTCCCGGAAGGCACGCGGACGCCGGTCGAGGCGCCGCCGAGCTACAAGTCCGGCGTGGGGCTGATCTACGCCGACTGCAACGTGGCGTGCCTGCCGGTGGCGCTGAACTCCGGGCTGTTCTGGCCGCGGCGGACCTTCATGCGTTATCCCGGCACCCTGGTGGTGGAATTTCTCGATCCGTTGCCGGCCGGGTTGCCGCGCAAGGAATTCATGCTGCGGATCAGCGCCGCGATCGAACGGGCGACCGACCGTCTGGTTGCAGACGCGCGCCGCGAGCAGGCGCTGTTGTTCGGCCGGGTGCCGACAAAATTGCCGGCGGCGTGATCTCGAGTCGCTTGACGCAAGCAGATTCACATTTCGATCAATGCCCCGCCATGTGGCGGCCGATTTCGGTCAGATCGGCCTCGCTGGCGCGCGCCTCGTAGACCAGTTCGCCGTGAAACATCACCAGCAGCCGGTCGGAGAGTTCGAGCAGCTCGTCGAGGTCCTCGCTGACCAGCAGCACCGCTGCGCCGCGGTTGCGCGCCGCCATGATCTCCGCGTGGATCTGCGCCACCGCGGCGAAGTCGAGACCGAAGCAGGGATTGGCGGCGATCAGCACCTCGACGTCGTGGCCGAGTTCGCGCGCCAGCACCGCGCGCTGCACGTTGCCGCCCGACAGCGACGCGATCGGCGTGTCGGGCGTGCGGGTCTTGATCTTGTATCGGGCGATCTTGGTCCTTGCGTCGTCTCGAAACGCGCCGCGGTTCAGCCACCAGCCGCCGCGCGCGAACGGCGCGCGATCGAATTCCCGGAACGCGATGTTGTCGGCGACGCTCATGCCGCCGACGCAGGCGTTCTTGAGCGGCTCCTCCGGCAGCAGCGACATCTTGTGCCGGCGCATTTCCTCGCGACGCGCGCCGTAGCGGTTGCCGGCGACGCGGATTTCGCCGCTTTCGGCGCTGCGCTGGCCGGCCAGCACTTCGACGAGCTGGCGCTGGCCGTTGCCGGAGACGCCGGCGATGCCGACGATCTCGCCGCCGCATACGGTCAGCGACACGTCATGCACCGCGACGGCGCCGGCGTCGTCGCGCGCGTTCAGCCTTGTCAGTTCGAGTCTGGTTTCGCCGACATTCCCGACGCGCGCCGGCTGCACCGTCAATTCTTCGGCGCCGATCATCATCCGCGCCATGCCGTCCGGCGTCAGGTCCGCGACCTTGCCGGCGCCGGCGAGCTTGCCGCGGCGCAGGATGGTGACCTCGTCGGCGAATGCCATCACCTCGCGGAATTTATGGGTGATCATCAGGATCGTGAGGTCGCCCTTCACCACCATCGCCCGCAGCATGCCGAGCACTTCGTCGGCCTCGGCGGGGGTCAGCACCGAGGTCGGCTCGTCGAGGATCAGGAAGCGGCGCGCGAGATAAAGCTGCTTGAGGATTTCGCATTTCTGCCGCTCGCCGGCTGAGATGTCCGACACCCGCGCGTCGAGCGGCACCTTGAACGGCATCCGCGCCAAAAACGCTTGCAGCGCGCGCTTCTCCTTGGCCCAGTCGACAATCGCCGGCACGTCGTCGCGGGCCAGCACCAGGTTTTCGGCGACCGTCATCGCCGGCACCAGCGTGAAATGCTGGTAGACCATGCCGAGCCCCAGCGCGTGGGCGTCCTTCGGGTTGGCGATCGTCTGCTCGCGGCCGCCGACCAGCACGGCACCCTCGGTCGGGTGGTAGTAGCCCATGATGCATTTCACCAGCGTGCTTTTGCCGGCGCCGTTCTCGCCGAGCAGCGCATGGAACGTGCCGGGGCGTACCTTCAATTCGACATTGTCGAGCGCCGCGAAATCGCCGAAGCGCATGGACATGGCCAGCGCCTCGACGCCGAGCGCGCCTTCCGGCATCCGCGGTTCGCCGATGATCATGCGAGACTTCCTTTCAAGAGATGACCTCGATCATCGCGGAAGACGTCGCGACCGCGCCGAACACGCCGCCCTGCATCTTGATCATCTTCAGCGCGTGGTCGTGGTTGCTCTTGTCGGTCGCGGCGCAGCAGTCCTCGATCAGCACGCATTCGAAACCGCGGTCGTTGGCCTCGCGCATCGTGGTGTGGACGCAGACGTCGGTGGTGATGCCGGTGAGCACCAGATTGTCGATGCCGCGCAGCCGCAGCATCAGTTCGAGGTCGGTGGCGCAGAACGACCCCTTGCCGGGCTTGTCGATCACCGGCTCGCCCGGCAGCGGTGCCAATTCGTCGATGATCTCCCAGCCGGGTTCGCCGCGCACCAGCACGCGGCCGCAGGGGCCGTCGTCGCCGATCCCGGCGCCGATCCGGCGCGAGCGCCAGCGCGTGTTGGCGGGAAGATCGCTGAGCTCGGGGCGCTGGCCCTCGCGGGTGTGGATGGTGTGGAA
>CAXUBE010000277.1:0-1904 GCA_964249215.1 uncultured Rhodopseudomonas sp.
ACGTAGACCCGCGGCCGCTGCGCCTTCGGAATCGCGGCGACCGTGCGATCGACCTCGGCCAGCAGGTCCTCCGCGGCATGCGCCAGCGCCTCGCCGCGCTGCTTCACGCCGAGGATATCGGCGAGCAGCCGCAGCGCCGCCGGGATGTGGTCGAGCCCGCCATCGATCAGGAGGTAAGGAATGCCGGTTTGCGCCTGCACCCGGTCCGCCAGCGCGCGATAGCTGTCGTTCACCGTGCCGTAATCGATCACGAGGTCCGGCTTTGCGGCGACCAGACTTGCGAGGTCGAGCGTATCGCCGCGGCCTGTAAGGCGGCCGGTCTCCGGCAACTCGCTCGCGGGCTTCATCAGATAAAGCTTCTGTGCATCGCTCGGCGCGTGCACCCAGCCGGACATCGTCTGCGGTGCGAGCGCGTAGAGCAGCGTCGCCGCCGGCGGCCCCGCCGCAAATACCTGGCGCACCGTGTCGGGGACGTCGACGATGCGGCCGGCCGAGTCGGTGATGCTGCGCGCGCCCGCGGGAATCGTGGCCGCAATCCAGCCGATCAGCAGCGCGCCGATGCCGCCGGCCAGCCGCCTGCTCGTTGCCGCGCGTGTCGCCTGCGCAACCACGCCGATCATTCCTCGATGGCGACCAGAACGTCGGACGCCTTGACGACCGCGATCGCCGGCTGGCCCTTCGCCAGCTTCAGTTCGTCCACCGCCTCGTTGGTGATCGAGGCGGTGACGACGACGCCGCCGCCGATATCGATCCGCACATGCGACGTGGTCGCACCCTTGGCGACGTCGACGATGGTGCCCTTGAGCTGGTTGCGCGCGCTGATCTTCATCGTCTGGTCTCCTTGCCGCAGGGCCGCATCCGGCTTAAGCGTTATATTGCACCATCTATAGCACTCTCGTTGCAGCCACTGGCGAGCGCTCGTTTCCGATGCCGATCGTAGCAATTATCGCACTGGAATCGAAGGCTATTCATACATCGCCGGGGCCGGGCCGATCGCGTGCTGTGGAACGCCGCGCCCGCCATTCCCGGCGCCCGCGCGAAACTGACGGAGACTGATGTGAAACCGACGAAGCTGATGCAACTGGCCTGCGTTGCGGCGTTTGCCTGCCTTTCCGCGGGACCGACATTCGCGGCGCAGACCAATGTCGCGGTCGCGGCCAATTTCACCGAGGCGGCCAAGGAGATCGCCGAGGCGTTCAAACAGAAGACCGGCCACGAGGCAATCCTCAGCTTCGGGTCCAGCGGGCAGTTCTATACCCAGATCACGCAGGACGCGCCGTTCCAGGTTTTTCTCTCGGCCGACAGCGAGCGCCCGAAGAAGCTCGAGGATGACGGGCTCGGCGTTTCCGGCAGCCGCTTCACTTACGCGATCGGCAAGCTGGTGCTGTGGAGCCGGACGCCGGGGCTGGTGAAGGGCGAGGAGACGCTGAAGGCGTCGACGTTCGCGAAACTCTCGATCTGCAATCCGGCGGCGGCACCTTACGGCGCGGCGGCGGTGGAAACCATGAAGGCGCTCAAGCTCGACGATGCGCTGCGGCCGAAGCTGGTCGAAGGCGCCAATATCACCCAGGCGTTTCAGTTTGCGCAGACCGGCAATGCCGATCTCGGCTTCATCGCGCTGTCGCAACTGACCGGCAACGAAACCGGCTCGCGCTGGATCGTGCCGCAGACGCTCTACACTCCGATCCGGCAGGATGTGGTGCTGCTGAAGAAAGGCGCGTCGAACGAAGCGTCGACCGCGTTCATGGCTTTCCTGAAGGGGCCGGAAGCGCGCGCCGTGATCGAAAAATACGGCTACGAGATCGGCGAACGGAGCTGATGCAATGGGCGGGCTGCCGCGCGATATCTGGCAGCCGGTCACGCTGACGATCGAGCTTGCAGCCATTACCACGCTGATCCTGCTG
>CAXUBE010000277.1:1914-3495 GCA_964249215.1 uncultured Rhodopseudomonas sp.
GCTGCCGCTGGTGCTGCCGCCGACCGTGCTCGGCTTCTATCTGCTGGTGCTGCTGGGGCCGGACGGGCCGGGCGGCGCGATCGCGAGCCTGTGGGGCGGGCGTACGCTGGCCTTCACCTTCGGCGGGCTGGTGTTCGGCTCGGTGCTGTATTCGATGCCGTTCGTGGTGCAGCCGATCCGCAACGCCTTTGCCGCGATCGGCGACCGCCCGCTGGAAGCCGCGGCGACCTTGCGCGCGTCGCCGCGCCGAGCGTTCTGGTCCGTCGCGATCCCGCTGGCGCGGCCGGGATTTCTCGCCGGCGCCGTGCTCGGCTTTGCGCATACCGTCGGCGAGTTCGGCATCGTGCTGATGATCGGCGGCAACATTCCGGGCAGGACCAAGGTGCTCTCGGTCGCGATCTACGACTACGTCGAGACCTCGCAGTGGCGCGCGGCCAACATCCTCGCCGGCGGCATGGCGGCGTTCGCATTCATCGTCATTCTGGCGACGATGGTGCTCGAGAAGCGCGCGGCGCGGATGTCCGCATGAAGGCGGCGGCGTCCCGTGACATCAACGCTGTTTTCCGGGGACGTCTCGGTGCGTTCGAGCTCGACGCGTCGTTTCGCGCGCCGGCGAGCGGCATCACCGCGCTGTTCGGCCCATCCGGCTGCGGCAAGTCGACGGTGCTGCGCTGCCTGGCGGGCCTGCAATTCCTTCCCCGCAGCTTCTGTTCGGTCGATGGCGAGGTCTGGCAGGATGACGATCTGTTTCGGCTGCCGCATCAGCGGCCGATCGGCTACGTCTTCCAGGAAGCGAGCCTGTTTCCGCATCTGTCGGTGCAGCGCAATTTGCTGTACGGCGCCCCGAGGCGACCGCCCGCCGGCGCGATCGCATTCGACGAGGTCATGGAATTGCTCGGCCTGCGCGCGCTGCTGCCGCGCTCGCCGCAAAATCTGTCCGGCGGCGAGCGCCAGCGCGTCGCGATCGGCCGCGCGCTGCTGTCGCAGCCGACATTGCTGCTGATGGACGAGCCGCTGTCGGCGCTCGACCGGCCGACCAAGGACGAAATCCTGCCGTTTCTGGAACGTCTGCATGCGCGGCTGAAATTGCCGGTGATCTATGTCAGCCACGACATCGGCGAGATCGATCGCCTAGCCGATCATCTGATCCTGATGCGCGACGGGCGCGTGATCGCGGCGGGTCCGCTCGGCGAACTGCAGAGCGATCCAGCGCTGCCGCTGGCCACCGCGCGCGATGCCGCGGTCACCGTCGATGCGACGGTCGAGGCTTACGACGCGCGCTACGGCATCCTGACGCTGCGGTTCGACGGCGGTGCCTTGCTGGTGCCGTCGCCGACGTCGTCACGACCCTCGACGAGCGTCACGCTCAGGCCGGTGCCGCCGAGAGCGCGGGCGATCGCGCATCCCACGATGCCGGCGCCGATGACTACCACGTCGCGGATCTGGCTCTCGGAGGCCGAGAGGTTCTCCACGCCAACGCCAAGGTAGCTGATCGTGCTGGCCAGGGTGTTCGCCTGGAAGGCGCCGAGGTTGGCACGCAACTGAGATACCTGCTGGATCGCTTCGTCCGCGATATTGATC
>CAXUBE010000278.1:0-3494 GCA_964249215.1 uncultured Rhodopseudomonas sp.
ATGCTCGAACTGCGCCGACAGCGAGCGGTCGCGCGTCACCGCGGTCCAGCCGTCGGACAGCACCTTCACATAGGGCTTGCCGAGATTGATCATCGGCTCGATCGTGAAGAACATGCCGGGCTTGAGCACCACGCCCTGGCCCGGCACGCCGACATGGATGATGTTGGGTTCGTCGTGGAACATGCGGCCGAGGCCGTGGCCGCAGAAATCGCGCACCACGCTCATCTGCTGCGGCTCGACGAAGCGCTGGATCGCATGGCCGATATCGCCGGTGGTGGCGCCGGGCTTCACCGCGGCAACGCCGCGCATCAGCGCCTCGTAGGTCACGTCGATCAGCCGCTCGGCCTTCCGCGGGATCGGGCCGATCGCATACATCCGGCTGGAATCGCCATACCAGCCCTCGAGGATGAAGGTGACGTCGATATTGACGATGTCGCCTTCCTTCAGCGGCCGCTCGCCCGGCATGCCGTGGCAGACCACGTGATTGAGCGAGGTGCAGGTCGAGAAGCGATAGCCGCGATACATCAGCGTCGCCGGATGGGCGCCGTGGCCGAACGCGAAATCGCGCACGAAATCGTCGATCGCCGAGGTCAGCACGCCCGGCTTGACGATGTCGACCAGTTCGTCGAGGCAGCGCGCCACCAATTGACCCGCCTTGCGCATGCCGGCAAAGCCCGCGGCGCCGTGCAGCTTGATCTGGCCGGTCTTGCGCAGCGAGGTTTCGGACGCGTCGACGTAGCTCATCGGGCTCGGTGTCACGGGGTGAGGACCGGCCTCAATTTAATGATCGGCGCGCACCGCGCAAGCCAAACCGCCGCGCGCCGGGCGCGCCGGAGACAGCTCAGCCTTGCACGTCGACGATGGTCTCGACCGGCAGCGCGCCGCCGCGGACGCGGATCTCGCGCACCGGATACGGCACCCGGATGCCTTCGCGCTTGAACGCCTCCCACAATGACAGCATCACGTCGCTCTTGACGTTGTCCATGCCGTCCGGATCGGAAATCCAGAACGTCAGCGCGAATTTCATGCCCGCTTCGGTGAATTCGATCAGCAGGCAGTTCGGCGGCTTCGGCTTGGTGGCGCGCGGCGAGGCGGCGGCGACCTCCATCGCGAGCTTGCACACCAGCCGCGGATCGGCGTCGTAATTGGTGCCGAACGCCACCTTCACCAGGGTATTCTTGTCGGTGTAGGTCCAGTTCACCACCTTCTGGGTGATCAGGTCCTCGTTCGGAATCAGGAATTCGCGGCCGTCGCCGGCGGCGACCGAGATGTAGCGCGTGTTCATCGCGCTGATGCGGCCGGAGCTGTCGCCGATGGTGACGAGGTCGCCGGGCTTCACCGATTTGTCGGCGAGCAGGATCACGCCGCTGATGAAGTTGGCGACGATCTTCTGCAGGCCGAAGCCGATGCCGACGCCGACCGCGCCGGAGAAGATCGCCAGCGCGGAGAGGTTGATGCCGACCGCGCTCATCACCACCGCGATCGCGAGGATCATCAGCGCGAGCCGCACCAGCTTGATCAGCAGCACCTGGATCGACGGCGTGAGGTCGCGCGAGCGGCTGATGCGGCCTTCGATGAAATTGCTGGCGAGGTTCGACAGCCACAGCGCCGCGGCGAGCAGCACCGCGAGCTTGAGCATCAACAGCGGCGTCAAGCGCAGGCCGCCCAGCACGATGGCGACGGAATCCAGCGCGTCGAGCACCGGGTCGAGCTGGTCGATGATGCTGAGCGCGGCGACGCACCACGCCGAGATCGAGACCAGCCGCACGATGAACTGATTGCGGATCACGCCGGTGACGAGGCGGATCAGCATCCACGCCAGCGCCAGCTTGGCGGACACCGCCAGCAGATAGCTGCGGCTCGGCCAGGTCCAGCCCAGCATGCCGAAACGCGCCGCAATCATCAGCACGGCGAACACCGCGGTCGCCGAGGTGGCGACCATGACGCGCATCAGCCGCCGCAGCGGCGCCGGCCACCCCATCGCGCGGCTGCCCATGTCGACATGGGCGCGCGCCGCGGCACCGGCCGCGCACGCGATGCCGGCGCCGGCCAGAATGATGCCGAGCTGCAGATAGAACCACGGCGAGGCGATCTCGGCGCCGACCGAGCGGGTCGCGGTCTGCAGCGCGTCATAGACGTCGTTGAAATCGAGCATCGTGGAAAACCCGCTTTTGGATGGCCGCTTCTAGCCGCGCGACCGCGGTTGCGCCAGAGATCGCAGGTCCCCCACGACGCAGCCTGCGCCCGCGGCGCGGCCGGATCGCGGGCAAATGGCCGCGCTTTCCGGCTTCGGCCAGATTGGGGTTGGCGATCAACTATGGCGACGATAAGGATGCGGCTTGCGTCACTTCTGGCATCGCGGGACCCATGGCATCACTCGATTCGGTCAGCATCGCCATCCTGCTCGGCGCGGCGCTGGTGATGTCCGGAATCCTGTCGAGCCTGCTGGCGCTGCGGTTCGGCGCGCCGCTGCTGCTGGTGTTTCTGTTCGTCGGCATGGCGGCGGGCGATTCCGGCCCCGGCGGCATCAATTTCGACGACGTCCGCACCACCTATCTGGTCGGCTCGGTGGCGCTCGCGCTGATCCTGTTCGACGGCGGGCTGAAAACCCGGTTTCAGTCGATCCGCGCCGTGCTCGCGCCGTCGATCCTGCTCGCCACCGTCGGCGTGCTGCTGACCGCGCTGATCACCGCGCCGGTGGCGAAATACGTGCTCGACCTGAACTGGACCGAGGCGCTTCTGGTGGGCGCGGTGGTGGCGTCCACCGACGCCGCCGCGGTGTTCCTGCTGGTGCATGCGCAAGGGCTGCGGCTGCGCCCGCGTGTCGGCGCCACGCTGGAGGTCGAATCCGGCACCAACGATCCGTTCGCCGTCTTCCTCACGCTGATGCTGGTGGAGCTGATCTCGGTCGGCGACAGCTCGCTGTGGCATGTCGCGATGGAATTCGCGCGCGAGACGCTGCTCGGCGCGGTGATCGGCGTGGTCGGCGGGCGCGCGGTGGTGATCGCGCTCAATCGCGTGGCGTTGCCGCAGGGCCTGCACGCGCCGTTCGTCACCACCGCGGCGCTGGTGATCTTCGGCGCGTCGCAGATTTCGCACGCCTCGGGATTTCTCGCGGTCTATCTCGCCGGCATCATCATCGGCAACCGCCCGACCCGCGCGCATAATTCGGTGGTGGCGTTTCTCGACGCCGCGACCTGGCTCGCGCAGATCGTGATGTTCGTGCTGCTGGGCCTCTTGGTGTCGCCGCAGCGGCTGATCGGCAGCATCGGCCCGGCGGTGCTGGTCGCGCTGGTGCTGATGCTGGTGGCGCGCCCGGCGGCGGTGTTTCTGTGCCTGTCGCCGTTCCGCTTCAAGACCCGCGAGAAGCTGTTCATCTCCTGGGTCGGGCTGCGCGGCGCGGTCGCGATCTTCCTCGCCTCGATCCCGATGCTGGTGGGGCTGTCGAAGGCGTATCTGTATTTCGACGTCGCCTTTGTCGTGGTGATCATCTC
>CAXUBE010000279.1:0-3493 GCA_964249215.1 uncultured Rhodopseudomonas sp.
ATTCGTGATGGGGCTGGGAACCGCGATCACGGTGGCGACCATCGCCGCGGCCGCGGTGTTCGCCAAGGGATGGGCGCGGCGGCTGTCCGCGGCGCGCGAGGGCGTCGGCGCGCTGTTGTTGCGCGGGATCGAGTTCGGCGCCGCCGGGTTGCTGCTGCTGTTCGGCGTCGGATTGCTGCTGGGTTTTCTGCGTGCCGAGCACGTGACCTGTCTGTGACCGCGAATTGTAGTTCGGCCGGATCGCCGGCGGCGCGCTGTCTTGACAACATCAGGCCGACGCGCGATGCCAAAAGCATCATGAGCGTGATCGTGCCGATGGTCAGCCCCGCCGCCGCCGTGGACCCGGCGCACGAACGCGTGGGCGTGCTGCTGGTCAATCTCGGCACGCCGGACACCGCCGACACCAAGGGCGTGCGGGTCTATCTGCGCGAATTCCTGTCCGATCCGCGGGTGATCGAAAATCAGGGGCTGCTCTGGAAGCTGGCGCTGAACGGCGTCATCCTGAACACGCGACCGGCGCGCAAGGCCAAAGACTACCGGAAAATCTGGAATACCGCGGCGGATGAATCGCCGCTCAAGACGATCACCCGTGCACAGTCGGAAAAACTCGCCGCTGCTCTCGCAGGCCAGCATCACGTCGCGGTCGATTGGGCGATGCGCTACGGCAATCCGTCGATCAAATCGCGTATCGAGGCGCTGACGGCGAAAGGCTGCAGCCGCCTGCTGTTGGTGCCGCTCTATCCGCAATATTCCGCGGCGACGTCGGCGACGGTGTGCGACGAGGTGTTTCGCGTGATGAGCGAGATGCGGGCGCAGCCGACGCTGCGGGTGACGCCGCCCTATTACGGCGATCCCGACTATATCGATGCGCTGGCGGCGTCGATCGGGTCGCATCTGGAGACGCTGCCGTTCGAACCCGAGCTGATCGTGGCCTCGTTTCATGGCATGCCGCAGGCCTATATCGCCAAGGGCGATCCGTATCAGTCGCAATGCATCGCCACGGTGGATGCGCTGCGCGAACGGATGGGGCTCGACGATCGCAAGCTGCTGCTGACGTTTCAGTCGCGTTTCGGTTTCGATCAATGGCTGCAGCCCTACACCGACAAGACGATCGAGAAGCTCGGCAAGGACGGCGTCAAACGCATCGCGGTGGTGATGCCCGGCTTCTCCGCCGATTGCCTGGAGACGTTGGAAGAGATCGCGCAGGAAAACTGCGAGATCTTCCTGCACAATGGCGGCGAGCAATTCGCCGCGGTGCCGTGCCTCAACGACAGCGGCCCCGGCATGAACGTGATCCGCAAGCTCGTATTGCGCGAATTGCAAGGCTGGATCTGAGCGCGGGTCTCGCGTTGGCTTGAATCAGCCGCGCGCCCTCGTACGAATACCGGTACGCGATCATTTTCACCCTCTGTTTGTCTTCGATTGTCTTTGCTGGCAGCCATCGCGGCTGCCGGCTTCCTGCTCGCCGCACAACGGAAAGAGCAATCGATGGCAATCGCCGACCACGACAAGAAGTCCGTTTCATATCGTGTCATTGAAGAATCCGATCGCGGCGGCGTGGTCGCCTGCCTGTGCCGCTCGTTCCCGACCCGGAGCAGCGACTACTGGTTCAACGCGCTCGACCGCATGGCCGCCCGCCCGCCGATCGCCGATTGCACCAAATACGGCTATCTGATCGAAGCCTGCGGCCATATCGTCGGCGTGCTGCTGACGATCTTCTCACGCTCCAGCGACAACGGCGTCGAAACCATCCGCTGCAATCTGTCCAGTTTCTGCGCTGACGATCACTATCGCGGCTACGCCGCGAAACTGGCGATCCGTGCCCTGCGCCAGAAGAATGTCACCTTCACCAATATCTCGCCGGCGGTGCACACGTTCCGGCTGATGGACGCGCTGGGCTTCCAGCGCTTTTGCGGCGGCCATTTCGTGTTCGTGCCGTCGCTGTCGCGCGGCGGGCACGGCGAGGTGCTCGAATTCGACCAAGCCTCGCCTTCGGCACTGGCGTTGCCCGACGGTGAGCGCCGTCTGCTGTCCGAGCATGCCGCGCACGGATGCCAGTCGCTGATCTGCGTGCACGACGGCGAGGTGGTGCCCTTCGTTCTCCGCGGCAGGCGGATGCTCAAGGGCCTGGTCCCGATCCGGCAGTTCGTCTATTGCCGTTCGCTGGCCGATCTCGCGCGATGGGCCGGTCCGATCGGCCGATATCTGCTGCGCAGCGGCGTCGCGATCTGCCTCAGCGACGCCAACGGGCCGCTGCCGGGCCTGGTCGGGCGCTATCTGCCCGAGCGTGGCGTAAAATACTATAAGGGACCGATCGCGCCGCGGCCGGGCGACCTCGCCTTCAGCGAATTGATGCTGTTCGGTCCGTAGCTGGCCGGGGTCAATAATCCTTGCGCCGCCACTCGTGGTTTCGTACCTCGAACCTTACACCGGCGGCCGGCGACCAATGACGGGTTGCGTGCCCGGCGGCCGCGGCATCACGGCTTCATGCCGCGGTCGCCTTGGAGATTCCGACGATGCTGAGCGGCTTTGATATCTTTTCGATCGCCTTCGTCCTGCTCGTGATCCTCACGCTGTTCGCCGGCGTGAAGACGGTGCCGCAGGGCTACGACTGGACCATCGAGCGGTTCGGCAAGTTCACGCGCACGCTTTCGCCGGGCCTCAATCTGATCATCCCGTATTTCGACCGCGTCGGGCGTAAGATCAACATGATGGAGCAGGTGATCTCCATTCCGGAGCAGGAAGTCATCACCAAGGACAATGCGACGGTGACGGTGGACGGCGTGGCGTTCTTCCAGGTTTTCGACGCCGCCAAGGCGAGCTACGAGGTCGCCAATCTCGAGCAGGCGATCATCGTGCTGACCATGACCAACATCCGTTCGGTGATGGGATCGATGGACCTCGATCAGGTGCTGTCGCATCGCGACGAGATCAACGAGCGGCTGCTGCGGGTGGTCGATGCCGCGGTGTCGCCATGGGGCCTCAAGGTCAACCGCATCGAGATCAAGGATATCGTTCCGCCGGCCGATCTCGTCGAGGCGATGGGTCGCCAGATGAAGGCCGAACGGGTCAAGCGCGCCGATATTCTGCAGGCCGAGGGCCAGCGGCAGTCGGAAATCCTGCGCGCGGAAGGCGCCAAGCAGGGCCAGATCCTGCAGGCGGAAGGCCGCCGCGAAGCCGCGTTTCGCGACGCCGAGGCGCGCGAGCGTTCCGCCGAGGCCGAAGCCAGGGCGACGCAGATGGTCTCCGAAGCGATCGCCAAGGGCGACGTCGCCGCGCTGAACTACTTTATCGCCGACAAATACATCAAGGCGTTCGGACAGATCGCGGATTCGCCGAACCAGAAGATCGTGATGCTGCCGATCGAGGCGATGACGGTGCTGGGCTCGTTGGCCGGCATCGGTGAGATCGCGAAAGCGACGTTCGGGGAAAGCGCCGCCTCCGCGCAGGCCGACGCGTCATGCACCTTGAGTTTTCGCGCAAAGCCAGATCC
>CAXUBE010000280.1:0-3458 GCA_964249215.1 uncultured Rhodopseudomonas sp.
GAAGCCGATCGGCGCCACTCAGTATGACTCGCTGAAGAACCTGCCGGAGCGGCCGCCGAATGTCGCAAGCCCCGGCGAGCCCGATCCGATCGCGGCGATGATCGACACCATCGATCCCGACATCATCACCGGCTCGTTGCCGGCGCCGGAGGCGCAGCCATGAACGGCGCTCCCGACACGCCGCCGAAGCGGCTGCACTGGCGGCAGCGCGTGGTGCGCAGCCTGCTGTACGGTCAGAATGTCGACCGCAACCGCAAGGCGCGCGCGCGGGTCGGCTTTGCGATGGTCGCGTTCGCCGCGGTCTATGGCGTGATCGGTTTTCGGCTGACCACGCTGGCGGTGGTCGGCGACAACCATGGCGGGCGTCGCGCGACCGTGCAGGAAGCGGTCGCGACCGCGCGCCCGGATATTCTGGATCGCAACGGCGAGGTGCTCGCCACCGACGTCAAGACGCCGTCGCTGTTCAGCGAGCCGCGCCGCATCATCGACAAGGACGAGGCGATTGAATTGCTCACCGCGACGCTGCCCGACCTCGATACGCCGGAAGTGCGCGAGCGGCTGTCGTCGCGCAAGGGATTTGCCTGGCTGAAGCGCGAGATCACGCCGCAGCAACAGAGCGACATCCACAAGCTCGGCATTCCGGGCATCGGGTTCCTGCGGGAAAACAAGCGCGTCTATCCCGCCGGTCCCGCGGTGTCGCATCTGATCGGCCTTGTCAACATCGACAATCAGGGCATCGCCGGCATCGAGAAATGGCTCGACACCAACGGGCTCGCCGATCTGCATCGCGCGGGCTTCGCCTCGGACCGCCTGCAGAAATCCGTCGAGCTCGCGGTCGATCTGCGCGTCGAGCACGCGCTGCGCGACGAACTGATCAAGGCCAAGGACAAGTACAAGGCCAAGGCCGCCTCGGGGCTGGTGTCGAACGTGCGGACCGGCGAGATCGTCGCGATGGTGTCGCTGCCGGATTTCGACCCGAACAATCCGCGCGAGGCCAACGACCCCGACCGCATCAACCGCCTGACCACCGGCGTCTACGAGATGGGATCGACCTTCAAGACGCTGACGCTGGCGATGGCGCTGGATTCCGGCAAGGCCAGCCTCGCCACGATGTATGACGCCCGCGGCGCGCTGCATTACGGCAAGTTCGCGATCCACGACACCCATCCGCTCGGCCGCGCGATCTCGCTGTCCGAAGTGTTCACCTTCTCGTCCAACGTCGGGGCCGCGCGCGTCGCGCTCGGGCAGGGCGTCGAGGCGCACCGCGCGTTCCTGAAAAAGGTCGGCCAGCTCGACCGCCTGCGCACCGAATTGCCGGAAAGCGCCTCGCCGATCGTGCCGAAGCACTGGGGCGAACTCAACACCATCACCATCGCGTTCGGTCACGGCATGGCGGTGGCGCCGCTGCAGGCGGTGATGGGCATCAACGCGATGATCAACGGCGGCTACCTGATCCCGCCGACGTTCCTCAAGCGCAGCGAGGACGACGCGCTGGCGATCGCCAGGCGGGTGGTGAAGAAGGATACCAGCGACAAGATCCGCTATCTGATGCGGCTCAACGCCGAGATCGGCACCGCCAAGCAGGCCGACGTCAAGGGCTACTACATCGGCGGCAAGACCGGCACCGCGGAGAAGGTGATCGGCGGCCGCTATTCCAAGAAGCAGGTGCTGAATTCCTTCACCGCGATCCTGCCGGCGGACAATCCGCAATTTCAGCTTCTGGTGATGCTGGACGAGCCCAAGGCGCTGCCGGAGACTCACGGCTTCATCACCTCGGGCTGGAACGCGGTGCCGACCGGCGGCAAGGTGATCGCGCGAATCGCGCCGTTGCTCGGGATCGAACCGCGCTTCGACCTGCCGCCGTCCGACCGCCTCATTCTTGCGGCATCGAGACCGACGCAATAAGCGCCTGTTGCGCCGGGGGTTGATTTGGTTAAAAGCCGGCGTTGCTGCAATCGACGTCGATCGGGCCTGCCGGACGCATGACCATGAAGCTGCGGGATGTTTTCGGCGATGACGCCGCGATCGACGCGCCGGTTGCGGACCTCGCGGTAAGCGGACTAGCGGTGGACAGCCGCGCGGTGAAGCCGGGCGACGTGTTCTTCGCGCTCGCCGGCTCCAAGACCGACGGCGGACGCTTCGTCGCGCAGGCGATCGCCGCCGGCGCGCTCGCCATTGCCGGCGATCGGCGTCCGACCGGCGACGTCGACGTGCCTTTCATCGATATGCGCAATCCGCGCCGCGCATTGGCGCGCGCCGCCGCGCGGCTCTATCCGCGGCAGCCTGCGACCATCGCCGCCGTGACCGGCACCAGCGGCAAGACCTCGGTCGCGGCTTTCACGCGTCAGATCTGGCAGCGGCTCGGCCATGAATCGGCGAGCATCGGCACCATCGGGCTCGTCACGCCCACGCGCACCGTCTACGGCTCGCTGACCACGCCCGATCCGATCGCGCTGCATCGCTCGCTCGACGAGATCGCGGGCGAAGGCGTCAGCCATCTCGCGCTGGAGGCTTCCTCGCACGGGCTGGATCAGTTCCGGCTCGACGGCGTGCGCGTCGCGGCGGCGGGCTTCACCAATCTGTCGCGCGACCACATGGACTATCACCCGGACGTCGCGCACTACCTCGCCGCCAAGCTGCGCCTGTTCACCGACTTGGTCGTCCACGGCGGCGCCGCGGTGATCTCGGCCGATCATGATTGCTCGGCAGAGGTGATCGGCGTGGCGAAAACGCGCAAGCTTCGCCTGATCACGGTGGGGCGCCGCGCGGATACGGACAGCGGCATCCGTCTCGTCGACGCCGCGATCGACGGCTTTGCGCAAAGATTGTCGCTTCGGCATGGCGGCCGGGAATTCATCGTGAAGCTGCCGCTGGTCGGCGAATTCCAGGTCGAGAACGCGCTGGTCGCAGCCGGCTTCGCGCTCGGCACCGGCGGCGATCCGCACGACATATTCGCCGCGCTCGAACATCTGGAGGGCGCCAAAGGCCGCCTCGAGCAGATCGGCGAGCGCAACGGCGCGCCGGTGTTCGTCGACTACGCGCACAAGCCGGACGCGCTCGCCAAGGCGCTGCAGGCGCTGCGGCCCTACGCCAGGCGAAAGCTGGTCGTGGTGTTCGGCGCCGGCGGCGACCGCGACGCCGGCAAGCGCCCGCTGATGGGCGCGATCGCATCCGCGAACGCCGACAGCGTGATCGTGACCGACGACAATCCGCGCAGCGAAGATCCCGCCGACATCCGCGCCGCGATCCTGAATGCTGCGTCGGGCGCGACCGAGATCGGCGACCGCGCCGAGGCCATTCGCGTGGCGGTGGCGCGGCTGCAGCCGGGCGACGCGCTGCTGATCGCCGGCAAGGGCCACGAGACCGGCCAGATCGTGCGCGACCGCGTGCTGCCGTTCAGCGACCACGAGGCCGCCGCGGCGGCACTCTCGGCGAGCGCGGCATGACACCGCCGGCGC
>CAXUBE010000281.1:0-3455 GCA_964249215.1 uncultured Rhodopseudomonas sp.
TGGCGCGGGCCTTCGCGCGCACGCTGACGACGCTCGCGCGCGCGGGCGCGCTGATCGAGGAGATCGCGATCCCGGAATTGTTCGAGATCGCGACCATGGCCTCGAAAGGCGGGCTGCTTGCGGCCGAAGCCTATGCCTGGCACCGCTTTCTGCTGACCAGCCGGGGCGGCGACTACGATCCGCGGGTGTCGGTGCGCATCCTTCGCGGCGAATCCCAGAGTGCCGCAGACTACATCGATCTGCTCATCTGGCGGCGCTCGCTGATCGCGCGCGTGACCGCCCGGATCGCGTGCCATGACGCGATGATCCTGCCGACGGTGGCGATCACGCCGCCGCGGCTGGCCGACCTCGAGGACGACAAGGCTTTCACCGCGCTCAATCTGCTGGCGCTGCGCATCTCCACGCTGGTCAACATGATGGCCGGCGGCGCGATCTCGCTGCCGATGCACCATCCCGCCGACGCGCCGGCCGGGCTGATGCTGGCGGCGGCGGGCGGCGCCGACCGCCGCGTCTTCGAATTGGCTGCCGCCATGGAAGGCCTGATCCGTGATTGAACTCGCCTTTACGCTTTCGACCAGGGACGGCGCAGCACCGCTGACGCTGCCAATCGATCAGGCGGTGATCGCCGGCTGGACCGGCCGCGATCCGGTCGCGCGCGATCATCATATCGCCGAACTCGAGGCGATCGGCATCGCGCGTCCGGCCTCGACGCCGATCTACTACCGCGTCGCGGCGAGGCGGCTCACCACCGCGACCAGGATCGAGGTCAGCGGCGTCGATTCCAGCGGCGAGGTCGAGTTCGTGCTGATCGGCGCACGCGGACGCATCCTGGTCGGCGTCGGCTCCGATCACACCGACCGCAAGGTCGAAACCTACGGCGTCACCGTGTCGAAGCAGATGTGCGACAAGCCGCTGGCGCCGGTGCTCTGGGACTACGCCGACATCGCGGATCATTGGGACGCGATCGTGCTGCGGTCTTACGCCACGATCGACGGGGCGCGCGTGCCGTATCAGGAAGGAAGCCTCGACGGCATGCTGCCGGTGGCCGACCTGATCGCGCGCGGCTTCGGCGATGCCGGCCTGCCGGAAGGCTGCGCGATGTTCGGGGGCACCTTCGCCGCCAAGGACGGGATTCGCCCCGCCAGCCGTTTCGAATTCGAGATCGACGATCCGGTGCTCGGGCGCAGCATCCGCCACGGCTATGACGTCCGCGAATTACCGGTGCTGGGCTAGCCAGAGCGCGATGACTTCTCTTCAATTAGTCATCCCGCTCCATCCTGATGTCAGAGCATGATCTTTTCGGAAAACCGGTCCCCGCTTTTCCGGATCATGCTCTAATACGGCAGCCCGACATAGTTCTCCGCCAGCGACGAGGTCGCGGCATCCGAGCCGATCAGGTAGTTCAGTTCGGCCAGTTGAATCCGGCCGTTGAAACCGTCGGTGTCGGGAAAGCGATGCAGCATCGAGGTCATCCACCACGAAAACCGCTCGGCCTTCCAGACCCGCGCCAGCGCGCGCATGGAATAGCTGTCGATGCCGGCCGACGAATGCTCGCCGTAGAATTCGCGCAGCGCGGTCGACAGATAGTGCACGTCGCTGGCCGCGAGATTGAGCCCCTTGGCGCCGGTCGGCGGCACGATATGCGCGGCGTCGCCGGCCAGAAACAGCCGGCCGAATCGCATCGGCTCGGCGACGAAGCTGCGTAGCGGCGCGATACTTTTTTCGATCGACGCGCCGGTGACGAGATTGTCGACCGCCCGCGGATCGAGCCGCCGCTTCAACTCGTCCCAGAACATGTCGTCGGACCAGCGGGCGACGTCGTCGTCGAGCGAACACTGCACGTAATAGCGGCTGCGCTCCATCGAGCGCATCGAGCACAGCGCAAAGCCGCGGCTGTGGTTGGCGTAGATCAGTTCGTGCGACACCGGCGGCGTGTCCGACAGCACGCCGAGCCAGCCGAACGGATAGACCCGCTCGAAGGTGCGGATCGCGTCGGCCGGGACGCTCTGCCGGCTGACGCCGTGAAAGCCGTCGCAGCCGGCGATGAAGTCGCAATGCAGCTCGTGCGCGGCGCCGTCCTTGACATACCGCACCGTCGGATGATCGGTGTCGAAGCCGTGCAGGCTGATGTCGCCGGCGTCGTAGGTCGTGGTCAGTCCGGCCGCCGTGCGCGCCTCCATCAGGTCGCGGGTCACCTCGGTCTGCCCGTAAACGGTGACGGATTTGCCGCCGGAGGCGTGTTTCAGATCGATGCGGTGCCGCGTGCCGCCGAATGCGATCTCGATGCCGTCATGCACCAGACCTTCGCGGTGCGCGCGATTGCCGACGCCGGCCGCGTCGAGCAGGTCGACGGTGCCTTGCTCCAGCACGCCGGCGCGAATCCGCGACAGCACATAGTCGCCGTCCTTGCGCTCCAGGATGACGTTGTCGATGCCGTAAGTATGCAGCAACTGCCCGAGCAGCAGCCCCGCGGGACCGGCTCCGATGATGGCGACTTGTGTCCGCAAAATTGTCTCCCCCCGTGGCCGTTGTCCCATTGATGCGGCGCCTGATCTTGCGAGAGGGCCCCGCAAGCGCAGGCTTGCAATAACGCATGTATGATATAACAACACCCCCAAAGGTCCAATAATTCGCTTGCGGGAAGAGGGAGGATCATCGTGAAGAAGACGCTTCTGGCGCTGCTGCTGGCAGGTAGCGTGACCTGCGCATCCGCGCAGGACAAAACCGTCAACATGAAGGTGTCGCTGTGGGTGCCGCCGGCGCATCCGCTGGTGCCAGCCACCCAGGCCTGGGCCGCCGATATCGAAAAGGCGTCCGGCGGCACCATCAAGATGTCGGTGTTTCCCTCCGAGCAGCTCGGCAAGGCGTTCGACCATTACGACATGGCGCGCGACGGCATCGCCGACATCACCTACATCAATCCCGGCTACCAGCCCGGCCGTTTCCCGATCGTCGCGGCGGGGCAGTTGCCGTTCGTGTTCTCCGACGGCAAAAAGGGCACGCTGGCGCTGAACGAATGGTATCATAAATACGCGCCGACCGAGATGAAGGACACCAAGCTCTGCTTCGCCTTCATCCATGACCCCGGCTCGCTGCACGGCAAAAAGAAGATTCTGGTGCCCGACGACCTCAAGGGCGTCAAGGTGCGGCCGGCGCAGAGCACGATCGGCGAAATGGTGAAGCTGTTCGGCGGCACCAACGTGCAGGCCTCGGCGCCGGAATCCCGCGACGCGATCGAGCGCGGCGTCGCCGACGAGATCGCCTTCCCTTGGGGATCGATCTTCCTGTTCGGGATCGACAAGGTGGTGAAGTATCACATCGACGTGCCGCTTTATGCGACGGTGTTCACCTACAACATGAATCTGGCGAAATACAATTCGATGTCGGACGGCCAGAAGAAGATCATCGACGATCACTGCACGCCGGAATGGGCGTCGAAGGTCACCGATCCCTGG
>CAXUBE010000282.1:0-385 GCA_964249215.1 uncultured Rhodopseudomonas sp.
GCCCGACGCGGAATTGACCTTGCGGCCGTCGACGACGTGGCCGATGCCGTCGGCCAACAGCGTCTTCAGCAGCGAAGCCGCGCGGTCGCGGTTGGCGTCGAATACCGAGGCCTTGCCGGCCGGTTTTTTCGCCATGGATAGATCAGCCATGCTTTGCCTCGCTGTTCAGCCGGTCGTGAATGCTGTTGCGCTTCCAGCTGGTTTCCTTGTCGTTGATCTGCATGTCGAACGACAGCGCGAAGCCGCCTTTCGCAAACAGCGGATCGAGATGCCGCGACAGCGCCTCGAAGATATGCTCGCCGGCGGCCTTGCGCGCGGCGAGGTCGCGGCCTTCGCCGAGCCGCAACAGCATCGCGAGGAAGCAGAAGCCCGCGCTGCCGTCGGC
>CAXUBE010000282.1:395-3389 GCA_964249215.1 uncultured Rhodopseudomonas sp.
CACCGCCAGCTCTGAGCGGCGCGTCTCCGGGTCGCGCGCACGCGGATGCCGCCGATCGGGAAAATCCCGGTCTCGATCGCCGAGCGCCGCACCAGCTCGACGATCGCGCCGATGTCGGCCTGCTCGTCGAGGTTGGCGGAATACTCGATGCTGAAATGCGGCATGACGAGATGGCCTGTAAAGCGGATGTCATCCGAAGTAACAACTGACGGTCCCGTAGCGGCCGTAGTCGGCCTGGACGGTGTCGCCCCTGCGGGTTTCGATCGGGCGGATGAACGACCCCGCCAGCACGACCTGGCCGGGCTCCAGCGCAAGCCCCTGCGGCGCGATCTTGTTGGCGAGCCACGCCACCGCGGTCGCCGGATGGTTCAGCACGCCGGCGGCGAGGCCGGTTTCTTCCAACTGGCCGTTGCGATAGCACAGCGCGCCGACCCAGCGCAGATCGGCATCGAGCGGCCGCAGCGGCCGGCCGCCGAGCACGATGCCGGCATTGGCGGCGTTGTCGGCGACGGTGTCGAAGATCTTGCGGGTGGCCTTGGTTGCCGGATCGACGCGCTCGATGCGGGTGTCGAGGATCTCCAGCGCCGGCACCACGAAATCGGTGGCGTTGAGCACGTCGAAGATGCTGCAGGCCGGCCCGGCGAGCCGATGCTTCATCACGAACGCCAGTTCGGCCTCGACCCGGGTGGCGATGAAACGCTCGGTCGGCACCACGCCGCCGTCGGCGAAGAACATGTCGTCGAGCAGCACGCCGGAATCCGGCTCGCCGATCCCGAGCGCGCTCTGCATCGCCTTCGAGGTGAGGCCGATCTTGTGGCCGCGCACCACCAGGCCCTCGGCGCGCTTGATGTCGACCCAGGCCTTCTGGATCGCATAGGCGTCGGCGATGTCGATCGAAGGATGCTCCTGCGACAATTGCCGGATCTGCACGCGGCTCTGCTCGGCGCGGTGCAGCCGCGCGGCGGCGGCGGCGATCTCGTCCTTGCTCAATGCCATCGCCGGTCCGTCGCACGCTCTTGCGTCAAATTCGCGCGGCGATGATTAACATGTTAAATGAAAGCCGGACAACCCGCAGCGTCCGTGCCGGATCGCGCGCGAGGCCATAGACAGCCCCGGCATTTTTCGATCAAATCGGACGATCAAAAGGCCGGCGCAAAAGTCCGGCCGCGACGGGAGGAACGGATGAAGCTCACGAGACGCGATTTCGCGGCCGGCGTGGCCGCGGGCATGGCCGCCCCCTACCTGATGGGGAGCGCGAAAGCCCAGGCTGCTACCATCAAGATCGGGATGTGCGCACCGGTAACCGGCCCCGCCGCCGAGTCCGGCGGCTACGCGATCAAGGGCGCCAAGCTCGCGCTCGATGCCGTCAACAAGGCCGGCGGCGTGCTCGGCAGACAGCTCGAACTGATCGTCGAGGACGACCAGACCACCAATCCCGGCATCGTGCTGGCGTTCTCCAAGCTCGCCGCGCAGCCCGACATCGTCGCATTCCTGAGTTCGGTGCGTTCGACGCAAGTCCATGCCATGGCGCCGGACGCGCTGAAGCTGGGCAAGCCGGTGGCGATCGGCGGCACCGATCCGGCGCTGACTCACATGGGCAATCAATGGCTGTTCCGATTCCGACCGAACGACAGCTATTCCGGCCGCGTGATCGCCGATTACGGCGTCAGCACGCTCGGCAAGAAGAAATGGGCCGTGCTGCATTCGACCGACGCGTTCGGCACCGCCGGCGGCAAGGCGCTCGCCGCAGCGCTGGAGAAGCTCGGCGCGCCGCCGGTGCTCGACCAGGGCTACGCCAACCAGAGCCAGGATTTCACGCCGGTCGTGCTGGCGATCAAGCAGTCCGGCGCCGACATCCTCGGCTCGTATTTCACCTTCGAAAACGACCTCGGCATCTTCGCCCGGCAGTTGCGCCAGCTCGGCGTCAACATTCCGTGGGTCGGCTCGCCCTCGATCGTCAACATCACCGCGCTGAAGCTGGCCGGGCCCGCATTATACGGCACCTACGGCGTCGCCGACTATGCCGAGGAGTCCGGCGACGGCTCGCGGGCGTTCGGCAAGGCCTACCGCGAGCTCGCCAAGGTGGCGCCGGACAACCAGAGCTCATGGCCGTTCGACGCGGTCTCGGTGCTCTCGGCCGCCATCAACAAGGCCGGCTCGACCGAGCCCGACAAGATCCGCGAAGCGATTCTCGCGACCAGGAAATTCCCCGGCGCCGAGGGCGAATATAATTTCGACAAGAACGGCGACGGCCTGCACGGCTACAACATCGTGAAGAACGACAAGGGCACGATCACCTTCGACAAGCACATCGAGTTCGATGACTGATCTTGGACCTTGCGGATGGCACGGCGTGCTCCCTCTCCCCGTTCTTACGGGGAGAGGGGTGGGGTGAGGGGCAGGTACAAGGACGAGGCGCGTTGCTCAAACAAAACGCCCCCTCACCCCACCGTCGCCGCGTCGCGGCAACGTTGGCATCAAGATAATTAGAGGCGAGCAAGCTTCATGGATCTCGTCCTGCAACTTCTGTTCACGGGCATCGGCATCGGCGCGGTATATGCGCTGGTCGCGCTCGGCTTCGTGCTGATCTTCCGCGCCACCAACGTGGTTAACTTCGCGCAGGGCGAATTCTCGATGGTGGCGGCGTATCTGATGGTGGTGTTCGCCGTCGATCTCGGCTGGCCGTATTGGCTGTCGTTCCTGCTGGCGCTGGCCGGCATGGCGCTGCTCGGCGTCGTCTTCAACCTCGGCGTCTATTATCCGCTGCGGCACCGCACCTTCCTGCCCGTGATCATCGCCACCATCGGCGCGTCGATCCTGATGGCGAATTCGGTGCTGGCGATCTATGGCCCGCAGCCGCAGGTGCTGGAAGGATGGTTCGAGACCCCGGGCATCCAGCTCGGTCCGGTCTATCTCGACAGCCAATACCTCCTGATCATCGTCGTGACCATCGCGCTGGTGGCGTTCAACTACTGGTTCTTCGAAAAGACCATG
>CAXUBE010000283.1:0-3373 GCA_964249215.1 uncultured Rhodopseudomonas sp.
TGATCTTCGTGAACATCTTCGTGTTCTTCCTGGCGTTCTTCCTCGATTTCTTCGAAATCGCCTTCATCATCATTCCGCTGCTGGTGCCGGTGGCGACCAAGCTCGGCATCGACCTGGTCTGGTTCGGCGTGCTGCTCTGCGTCAACATGCAGACCTCGTTCATGCACCCGCCGTTCGGTTTCGCGCTGTTCTATCTGCGCGGCATCGCGCCGCCCGAAGTGAAGAGCAAGGACATCTATTGGGGCGCCATCCCCTGGGTGCTGATGCAGGTCATCCTGGTGATCGTGGTGATCTACTGGCCGGGCGCCGTGACCTACTGGATCGACACCTCGACGGTCGACACCACCAATGTGAAGATCGATATCCCGCAGATCGAAATGCCCACGCTGGATTTCGGACCGCCGAAGTAACGTTCGGACGTCCACGCGGGGATGGATTGACGATCGATTATATATGTAGTAACGTTGCTACATTGTTTCATCGTCATCTGTGGAGGGGCGCGTGGGCATCACCACGTTTTCAAGTCGCGAGTTCAATCAGGATACCGGCCGCGCCAAGAAGGCCGCCGCCCATGGTCCGGTTTTCATCACCGACCGCGGCAAGCCGGCGCACGTACTGCTGAGCATTGAGGAGTACCGCCGGATCACCTGCGGCAAGCCGCGAAGTCTTCTCGAGGCGCTTGCGTTTGCCGGGCTCGAGGACATCGATCTGGAAGCCGCGCTTCCGGATTTCCGCGACCGGCCTGAACCGCCCGATCTGTCCTAGTGTTTCTGCTCGACACCAACGTCGTTTCGGAGCTCCGCAAATTGCGTGGTCCCAACGCTAACCCTCGCCTAGTCGCTTGGGCGGGCAAACAAAGTACGGCCGATTTCCACGTTTCCGCAATTTCCATCATGGAGATCGAGATTGGTATTCAGCGTCTTGAGCGGCGCGATGCGGATCGCGGCGGAATATTGCGGGGATGGATGAACCAGCACCTTCTCGTCGAGTTCTCCGACAGAATACTTCCGGTCGACGCCGCCGTCGCGCTTCGCTGCGCAAGCCTGCACGTTCCGAATTCTGCGCCCTACAAAGACGCATTTATCGCGGCGACGGCTCTCGTGCATAACATGACGGTGGTGACGCGAAATGTCGCCGACTTCGTCCCGACTGGCGTCGCGTTGTTGAACCCCTGGGATGAGCAAGCGTAAAACGAACCGATCAACGAAGAACCCGGCTCTCTTGCGAGAGCCGGGTTCTTCGTCTCAACGAAAGCGAAAAGCGATCAGCCGCGGGTGCGCGAGCGGATCATGAAGCTGTCGAAGGTGTATTCCGCGACCTGCCACCACAGATATTCATCCGAGCGATAGGCCTGCATCGCGTCGATCGACTTCTTGAAGTCGGCGTTCTTCGCGGAGATTTCTCCCCACAATTCGTTGGTCGCCTTCAGGCAGGCATCGAGGATTTCATTCGAGAAAGGGCGAAGCTGGGTGCCGCCGGCAACCAGGCGCTTCAGCGCCGCCGGATTCTGCAGATCGTAACGCGCGGCCATCCAGGTGTTGGCGTTGGCCATCGCATTCGCGAGGATCGCCTGGTAGGTCTTGGGCAGCGAATTCCACTTGTCGAGATTGGTGAAGGCATGGACGATCGGGCCGCCTTCCCAGAAACCCGGATAGTAGTAGTACTTCGCGACCTTCTGGAAGCCGAGCTTCTCGTCGTCATAGGGGCCGACCCACTCCGCCGAGTCGATGGTGCCTTTTTCGAGCGACGGATAGATGTCGCCGCCGGCGAGCTGCTGCGGCACGACGCCGACCTTCTGCAGCACCTGGCCGGCGATGCCGCCGATCCGCATCTTGAGGCCGGAGAGGTCCGCGACGGTCTTGATCTCCTTGCGGAACCAGCCGCCCATCTGGGTGCCGGTGTTGCCGCACGGATGGCCGATCACGCCGAACTTCTTGTAGAACTCGGTGGCGAGCTCCATGCCGCCGCCCTGATACCACCACGAATTCTGCTGCCGGGCATTCAGGCCGAACGGCACCGAGGCGTAGATCGCAAACGTCGGATCCTTGCCGACGTAGTAATACGACACCGTGTGGCACATCTCGACGGTGCCGTTCGAGGTCGCGTCCAGCGCCTGCAGGCCGGGCACCAGTTCGCCGGCGGCGAACACCTGGATCTGGAACTTGTTGTCGGTCATCTCGGCGACCTGCTTCGCCATGTATTCGGCGCCGCCATAGATGGTGTCGAGCGACTTCGGGAAGCTCGACGCCAGCCGCCACTTGATCTCCGGCATCGATTGCGCGATCGCGGGCGAAGCCACCGCGGTCACCGCGGCGCCGGCCGCCGACACTTTCAAAAAGTCACGACGTTTCATCAGGCATCTCCTTGTTGCGGGCGTTTCCCAGAATTCGTGGCGCGTGTTGCGGCGAGAAGGCCGTCGGACCTTGTCGCCAGCGCCTTGGCTGAACGCTCTGTAACACGGATGTCGGGTCGCGGAAAACGCCGCGGCCGCGCCGAAAGCGCTCATTGAACGAAAGTCGAATGCGCGTGATCGGCACCGCGGAAGCGGCGCGTGCGATGCGCCATCAGCCGGCGACGGAGACCTGCAATTCGTCGCGCAGCCTGGCGGCGATCCCACGGTAGATCGCCGCATGCGGCCCGTCGGGCTCGCTGTCCACGACCGGCGTGCCGGCGTCCGACGTCGCGCGGATCGACATGTGCAGCGGAATTTCGCCGAGGAACGCCACACCGAGCCGCTCGGCCTCATGGCGGGCGCCGCCATGGCCGAAAATGTCCGACCGCGTGCCGCATTCGGGACACTGGAAATAGCTCATGTTCTCGACGATCCCGAGCACGGGCACGTCGACCTTGGCGAACATCGCCAGTCCGCGCCGCGCATCGACCAGCGCCAGATCCTGCGGCGTCGAGACGATCACCGCGCCTTTCAGCGGTACGTTCTGCGCCAGCGTGAGCTGCGCGTCGCCGGTGCCGGGCGGCATGTCGACGACGAGAACGTCGAGCGTGCCCCAGGCGACGTCGCGCAGCATCTGCGTGACCGCCGACATCACCATCGGCCCGCGCCAGATCATCGCGGTGTCCTCGTCGACCAGGAATCCGATCGACATCAGCGACAGCCCGAAGCGCCGCAGCGGAATCATCTTCTTGCCGTCGTCGAGCTGCGGCTTGCCGGTGATCCCGGTCAGCCTCGGGATCGAGGGACCGTAGATGTCGGCGTCGAGCAATCCGACCCGCAATCCGAGATCGCGCAGGCCGAGCGCCAGATTGAGCGCGGTGGTGGATTTGCCGACGCCGCCCTTGCCCGATGCGACCGCGATGATCGCGGCCACGCCGGGGATTGCCGCGCGCTTGGCCATCGGCGAATTCGGTCCCGGCC
>CAXUBE010000284.1:0-3373 GCA_964249215.1 uncultured Rhodopseudomonas sp.
AGCCGGGCGATCTCCATGAATTTCAGCGCCGGCGCCTGCGCGCAGAACTGCGCCAGCACCTGCGCCGCGCGCGGTCCCTGCAGCGCCAGCAGCGCGCGATCGGGCAGCGGCGCGATCTCGCAGACGTCGGAGAGATGCGCGCGCAGATGCGCCTCGTCGGCGGCCTTGCAGGCGGCGTTGACCACCAGAAACAGATGGTCGCCGAGATTGGCCGCCATCAGGTCGTCGAGGATGCCGCCCTGCGCGTCGGTGAACTGCGCGTAGCGCTGCCGGCCCGGCGCCAGCGCCGCGATATCCTGCGGCAGCAGCGTCTCCAGCGCCCGCGCGGCATCGTCCGGCCGGCCGGATCGGGCGCGCAGCGCGATCTGCCCCATATGCGACACGTCGAACAGGCCGGCGCGCGCGCGGGTGTGCAGATGCTCCTTCAGCACGCCGGCGGCGTAGTGCACCGGCATCTCGTAGCCGGCGAACGGGACCATGCGGCCGCCGCGCGCCAGATGCAGCGCGTGCAGCGGAGTCTTCTCAGTCGAAAGCTGGCCGTCGTCGCGCGCAAGCATGCAAAGGCTCCCGCGGTTCCGGAAGTCATTCCCGGCAACCGTCAAAGCCCCATCTGTCGCTGCGCCTGAGAGTATTATCCCGTCGGCGGACCCGCATCGAAGCTCTAGTCTGACAACTCAGCTTCGCCGGCCTCTTTCCAGATGCATTCAAGTCACGCGGTCCGTTTGCCTGAGAGTTTCCGGGGCGGTTGCTCCTTCGGCGCCGGCCTTGCTCATAAGAACTCGGCCGATCTCTCCCGACGTGACTACCTCTTGACAGCCGGGAGCAAAACACGGCTTCAACGGGGCTGTCAACGCAACTGCAGCATCTATCAACGGGTCCGTGGCTTTGCCGGCCAACCCCCTGAAATTCTGCACACTTTGTGGACAGCGCAGGGCGCAATGTCTACAAGCGGTGCGCCGGAACGCGCATGATGTCAGCGCGGATCGCCAGCGCGATCCGGCGACGAATGGACCAAGATGAGCGGCGTCAACGAAATCAGGTCTGCGTTTCTGAATTATTTCGCGGCCAACGGCCACGCCATCGTGCCGTCGTCACCGCTGGTTCCGCGCAACGACCCGACGCTGATGTTCACCAATGCCGGCATGGTGCAGTTCAAGAACGTCTTCACCGGGCTCGAGAAGCGCCCGTACCAGCGCGCCACCACCTCGCAGAAATGCGTCCGCGCCGGCGGCAAGCACAACGACCTCGACAATGTCGGCTACACCGCGCGGCACCACACGTTCTTCGAGATGCTCGGCAACTTCTCGTTCGGCGATTACTTCAAGGAACGCGCCATCGAGCTGGCCTGGAACCTGATCACCCGGGACTACGCTCTGGCCAAGGACCGCCTGCTGGTCACGGTGTATTCGCAGGACGAGGAGGCCTTCCGCCTGTGGAAAAAGATCGCCGGCCTGCCGGACTCGAAGATCATCCGGATTCCGACGTCGGATAATTTCTGGCAGATGGGCGACACGGGTCCGTGCGGCCCGTGCTCCGAAATCTTCTTCGACCATGGCGACAGGATTCCGGGCGGGCCGCCGGGATCGCCGGACGAGGACGGCGACCGCTTCATCGAGATCTGGAACCTGGTGTTCATGCAGTTCGACCAGGTCGCGCCGGGCGAGCGCAAGGCGCTGCCGAAACCGTCGATCGATACCGGCATGGGACTGGAGCGCATCGCCGCGGTGCTGCAGGGCAAGCACGACAACTACGACATCGACCTGTTCGTGGCGCTGATCCGCGCCATCGCGGAAAAAACCAATGCCGATCCGCAGGGGCCGATGAAGGCGTCGCTGCGCGTGATCGCCGACCATCTGCGCGCGGCGTCGTTCCTGATCGCCGACGGCGTGCTGCCCTCGAACGAAGGCCGCGGCTACGTGCTGCGCCGGATCATGCGCCGCGCGATGCGCCATGCGCAGTTGCTGGGCGCGCGCGATCCCTTGATGTGGAAACTGGTGCCGGCGCTGGCGCGCGAGATGGGCCAGGCCTATCCCGAACTGCTGCGCGCGCAGGCGATGATCGAGGAGACGCTGCGGCTTGAGGAGACGCGCTTTCGCAAGACGCTGGAGCGGGGCCTGAGCATTCTCGACGACAGGAGCGGCGCGCTGAAGCATGGCGACATGTTCGACGGCGAGACCGCGTTCACGCTGTACGACACCTATGGGTTTCCGCTCGACCTGACGCAGGACGCGCTGCGCAACCGCGGCATCGGCGTCGACATCGCGGGCTTCGCAGACGCGATGGAAAAGCAGAAGGCGAAAGCGCGCGAATCCTGGAAGGGCTCGGGTGACGCCGCGACCGAAGCGATCTGGTTTCCGCTGCGCGAAAAACTCGGCGCCACCGAATTCCTCGGCTACGAGACCGAGACCGCGCAAGGCGTGGTCGCCGCGCTCGTCAAGGACGGCAGCGACGTCGCGCAGCTTTCCACCGGCGAGACCGGCGCGGTCGTCTTGAATCAGACGCCGTTCTACGCGGAGTCCGGCGGCCAGGTCGGCGACACCGGCATCATGACCGGCGAGGGCGTGCGGTTCTGCGTCACCGAGACGCAGAAAAAGGCCGGCGACCTGTTCGTGCATGTCGGCAAGGTCGAGCAGGGCACGCTGCGCGTCGACGCGCCGCTGCTGCTCGAGGTCGACCACGCGCGGCGCAGCGCCATCCGCGCCAACCACTCCGCGACGCATCTTCTGCACGAGGCGCTGCGCCAGGTGCTCGGCGATCACATCGCGCAGAAGGGCTCGCTGGTGGCGCCGGACCGGCTGCGTTTCGACTTCGTGCACCAGAAGCCGATCACGGCGGACGAATTGCGCCGCGTCGAGGACATCGCCAACGACGTGGTGCTGGAGAACGACCAAGTGACCACGCGGCTTATGGCGGTCGACGACGCCCGCGACGCCGGCGCGCGCGCGCTGTTCGGCGAAAAATACGGCGACGAGGTGCGCGTGGTGTCGATGGGCAGCGCGGCGCGTGACGGTGCGGCGTCGAACGCACTCGGCTGGTCGGTCGAACTGTGCGGCGGCACCCATGTCAGACGGACCGGCGACATCGGCCTGATCTCAGTGACCGGCGAGAGCGCGGTGTCGTCCGGCGTGCGCCGCATCGAGGCGCTGACCGGCCGCCACGCGCGGCATCATGCCAACGACACCGTGCAACTGGCGAAATCCGCCGCCGGCGAGTTGCGCACCACGATCGACGACATGCCGGCGCGCATCGCCGCCCTGATCGAGGAGCGCAAGAGACTGGAGCGCGAGCTGTCCGAGGCGAGGAAGAAGCTCGCGATGGGCGGTGCTGCCGATGCGGCAGAGACGGCCGTTTCGGACATCGCTGGCCACCAAAC
>CAXUBE010000285.1:0-3373 GCA_964249215.1 uncultured Rhodopseudomonas sp.
CACGCCGGGGCGCTGGTCGCGGCGCGTGAGGCCGACCGCCTCGGCCAGCGCCTGCCGCAACAGATCGCGCTCGGAAGCGCTATAGGGCCGGTAGCCCGACGGACCGAAGGACGTCACGCGCTTGCCGTCGGTGCGGATCAACGCGACATCGACCCCGTCCAGCGAGGTGCCGCTCATCAATCCGATCGTGGTCAAGATCATGGCAATGGCATCAGAAAGCCGCCGGCGCGAGCCGCCCAACTTGTATCGAACATCCAGTTCTTATAATGCCACACGCATAGACTTGCGAGAGCCCGCGGCGCCACGGTTTCGCGGCTCGTTGCCCATATCGTGAACCAACGATGACAAAAGCCGTACGGCGATGACCGCATTCAAATCAGATTTTCTCAATGTTCTGCAGGATCGCGGATTCATCCATCAATGCTCGGATCTCGCGGGTCTGGACGCGCTCGCCGCCGAAGGTCAGGCCGCCGCCTATGTCGGCTATGACTGCACGGCGCCGTCGCTGCACATCGGCAATTACCTGACGATGATGATGCTGTACTGGCTGCAGCAGAGCGGCAACAAGCCGATCACGCTGATGGGCGGCGGCACCACCATGGTCGGCGATCCCTCCGGCAAGGACGAATCGCGCGCGCTGCGAAGCCTGGAAGAAATCGAAGCCAACAAGGCCGGCATCCGCGGAGTGTTCGCCAAAGTCTTGCGCTATGGCTGCGGCGCCACCGACGCCGTCATGCTCGACAACGCCGAATGGCTGACGAAATTGAACTGGATCGAGATGCTGCGCGATGTCGGCCGGCATTTCTCGGTCAACCGCATGTTGGCGATGGATTCCGTTCGTCTGCGCCTCGAGCGCGAGCAGGAGATGAGCTTCATCGAGTTCAACTACATGGTCTGCCAGTCCTACGACTTCGTCGAATTGTCGCGGCGGGTCGGCTGCCGGCTGCAGATGGGCGGCTCGGACCAGTGGGGCAATATCGTCAACGGCGTCGATCTCGGCCGCCGCATGGGAACGCCGCAATTGTTCGCGCTGACCACGCCGCTGCTGACGACGGCGTCGGGCGCGAAGATGGGCAAGACGGCGCAGGGCGCGGTCTGGCTGAACGCGGATCAGTTCGGTCCCTACGACTTCTGGCAGTACTGGCGAAACGTCGAAGACGGCGACGTCGTCAGATTTCTCAAACTGTTCACGATCCTGCCGATGAGCGAGATCGCGCGACTGCAACAATTACAGGGCGCCGAGATCAACGAGGCCAAGAAGGCGCTGGCCGACGCCGCGACCACCTTGTTGCACGGCGCCGACGCCGCCAAAGTCGCAGCGGAGACTGCCCGGCAGACCTTTGAAGACGGTACGATCGCCGCCGACCTTCCTTCCATCGGAGTAAGCAGGGCCGAACTTGCCGCCGGTCTCGGCGTTCTCGCCATATTCGTCAAAGCCGGGCTCGTCGCGTCGAACGGCGAGGCGCGTCGCCAGATCAAGGGCGGCGGACTGCGCGTCAACGACGCTCCGATCACCGACGAGACCATGGTGCTGAGGCCGACCGACCTTACCCCGGAAGGCGTCATCAAGCTGTCGATGGGCAAGAAGAAGCACGTGCTGCTGCGCCCCGCATAGGCCCATTCGCGCAGCGCCATTGCTCACGCCATGCGAAAGCAGGCTCCATGCCGGGGCGCGTCGCACCGGCGCACCGACGTCGTAGCAAAGTCCTGCTTTCATGGATCAGCGCCAATCCCAGCGCACCGCGCTCGCCGTTCTCTGCGTCTGCTTCACGCTGTCGGTGCTCGGCCGCGGGCTCGGCGAGAGCTTCACGGTCTTCCTGTTGCCGATCTCGCGATCGTTCGGCTGGGACCGCTCGGAGGCGGTGTCGATCTACGCGCTGACCGCGCTGTGCGGCGGCCTCGCCGCGCCGCTGGTCGGGCGGCTGTTCGATCGCTCCGGTCCGCGCACCGTCTTCACGCTCGGCGTGGCGCTGCTCGGCGCGTCGTTCCTCGCCGCGGCCTTTGCGCGGCATCTGTGGCAATTCCGGCTTTCGATCGGGCTGTGCGTCGGGCTCGGCATCGCCTGCCTCGGCAACGTGCCGAATTCGATCCTGCTCGGGCGATGGTTCGGCCGCCGGCTGCCGACCGCGATGGCCGTGGTGTATTCGGCGATGGGCGGCGGCGTGCTCGTCATGCTGCCGATCGCGCAGCTCCTGATCGACCGGTTCGACTGGCGCGGCGCGTATCAATGTTTCGGCGTCGCGGTGCTGCTGTTGCTGGCGCCGCTTTCGATGCTGCCGTGGCAGCGTTTCGCCGTCGGCTCCGACCACGCCGCCAGCGCCGCGGCGGGCGAGACGGCGGACCGGGACTGGACGCTGCGAAGCGCGATGCGGCACCACGCGTTCTGGGCGCTGTTCTGGACGTTCTGCTTCACCGCGATCGGGATGTATGCGATTGCGGCGCAGGTCGTGGCGTATCTGATCGACGCCGGATTCCCGCCGCTGCAGGCCGCGACCGCCTGGGGCTTCAGCGGCGTGGTGCTGCTGTTCGGCATGCTCGGCGTGAGCTGGCTCGACGGCATCATCGGCAGGCGCCCCTCGATCCTGGTCAGCTACGCGCTGTCGATCGCCGGCATCATGATGCTGTGGCTGTTGAAGTTTCATCCGAACATCTGGCTGCTGACCGGTTTCGTGGTCTGCTTCGGCAGCATGATCGGCTCGCGCGGCCCGCTGATCACCGCGACCGCGATGAAGATTTTCCGCGGCGAGCGCGTCGGCACCATCTACGGCACCATCTCGATCGGCAGCGGCCTGGGCTCGGCGTTCGGCTCCTGGTGCGGAGGACTGATCCACGACTTTAGCCGCAGCTACGATCCGGTGATCGCTTTTGCGCTGGTCAGCGTGGTGCTCGGCGCCATTCCGTTTCTGGTGATACCGGCGTTGCGCGAGCGCGACTAGTTGTTGTTCGGCGCCGGCAGTTCGACGCCGTTGTTCTGCTTGCCGGTGCCGAATTCGAAAATCTTGCGCAGCACGCCCGGCGCCATCGCCGAGATCGGGTTGACGCGCAGCACCGGCTGGCCCGGCGTGCCGACCACCTCGTAGGTGACGCCGATCAGGCCTTCATTGGTGCCGCCGCCGAGAAACAGCCCGACGATCGGGATCTGCCCGAACATGTTGTTCAGCCCGTACATCGGCACGAAGGTGCCGCTCATCCGCACCTGGTTGGCGGGATAGTCGATGCTGCCTTCGATGGTGGCGCCGATGGTCGGGCCTTTGACGACGCCTTCCCGGATGCTGAGCTGGCCGTTCTGCCGGGTGAATTCTGCGCGCAGCCGCGAGAACGAAAGACCGGATTGCGCGCCGGCCGGGCCGCCCGCGGCGACGCGGTCGAGCGC
>CAXUBE010000286.1:0-3334 GCA_964249215.1 uncultured Rhodopseudomonas sp.
GCCCGGCATCGATCGTCTCGATATGGCCCCCGGTGATATGCGAAAGCAGCGCGCCGAGCGCGGTGGTTTGCGGCGGCGGCGGCAGCGACTGCCCGCGCGCGTCCGCCGCGGCATAAAGCCCCGCGATCAGCCCGATCGCGGCGGATTCCACATAGCCCTCGCAGCCTGTCATCTGCCCGGCGAAGCGCTATTGCGGCCGCGCCCGCAGCCGCAACTGCGGGTCGAGCAGCTTCGGCGAATTCAGAAACGTATTGCGATGCAGTCCGCCGAGCCGCGCGAACTCGGCTTTTTCCAGACCGGGGATGCTGCGGAAAATCCGGGTCTGCGCGCCGTGCTTCAGCTTGGTCTGAAAGCCGACCATGTTGTAGAGCGTGCCGAGCCGGTTGTCCTGGCGCAGTTGCACGACGGCGTAGGGCTTGACCTGCGGGTCGTTCGGATTGGTCAGCCCAACCGGCTTCATCGGCCCGAACCGCAGCGTCTCGTGGCCGCGCTCCGCCATCACCTCGATCGGCAGGCAGCCGTCGAAATACGGCGTGTCGGTTTCCCACTGCTTGAAGTCGACCTTCTCGCCGTCGATCAGCGCGGCGACGAACGCGTCGTATTGCGCTCTCGTCATCGGGCAATTGATGTAGTCCGCCCCGGTGCCGCCGGGACCGATTTTGTCGTAGCGCGATTGCATCCACGCCACCGACATGTCGACGGACTCCTTGTGCACGATCGGGGCGATCGCGTCGAAGAAGGCCAGCGCGCTCTCGCCGGTGAGGGCGCCGATCGCTTCCGCCAGCGGCTGCGAGGTGAGGGGGCCGGTGGCGACGATGACGTCGTTCCAGTCCTGCGGCGGCAGCGCGTCGATTTCGCCGCGGCGGATCTCGATCAGCGGATGGCCGCCGAGCGCCTGCGTCACCGCGGCCGAGAAGCCGTCGCGGTCGACCGCGAGCGCGCCGCCGGCCGGCACCTGATTGGCGTCCGCCGCGCGCATCACCAGCGAACCAAGCCGCCGCATTTCGGCATGCAGCAGGCCCACGGCATTGTTGGCGGCGTCGTCGGAGCGGAACGAATTCGAGCACACCAGTTCGGCGAGGCCGTCGGTGCGGTGCGCATCGGTCATCCGATGCGGGCGCATTTCGTGCAGCACCACGGCGATGCCGGCGCCGGCGAGCTGCCAGGCGGCCTCCGAGCCGGCGAGGCCGGCGCCGATGACATGGACGGGAGAGTTTGCGGTCATGGCGCTATCGGTAGCGCCTTTTGCGGGGAAACGAAATCCGCGAGCCGGTCGACGTGGGCATCGCGACCGCCCGACATTGCGCCGGCCCGGCACGGCAACGCCCGCGACGAGGCGGGCGTTATCAGGCGGCAGTCGGTCGGAAGATCAATTCGGGCGTCGCATCAGCCCTGATATCGACCGGCTGCGACCCGCGGAATGTCCGAACGGTCGAGCCCGATATCGGCCAGTTCGCGATCGCTGAGCTGGGACAGCTCGCTGACATTGCGCTGATAGTCCCGGAACGCGCGGATGGCGCGGATGAGCGATAGCAACATGGAGGTTCTCCTTAATCTGCGATTCAGCTCTTGGATGCCGAAGCGTTGAAATGAATATACAACGGCGATGTGCGTTGCAGCAGTCAATATGCTGCGATGCAGCTAGACGCTGAAGACATGGCTCGAGTAAGCGACAGTTAACCTTTTGGCCTCGCAACGCGGCAAGTTCAGAGCTCACCCCGGCATGATTCGCAATATATTGCAGCGTTTCGGCGCGCGGGCAGGCAATATATCGCCTCCGCTTTTGCAAAATAATTCATGCGTGATTCGCATGCATGCGCTGAATAATTGTTCAATTAATGCAGCGACCCGCGCCAAAACGCCGGTGCGGAAGGACGGCACCGGCGCAGTTCGTTCGAGTCGCTAAAAGCGGGAGCGGGATGACGCCTCTTCGATTCGTTATCGCTCCATCCCGATGTTCGAGCATGGTCTTTCGGAAAACCGGTACCGCTTGTCCGGATCCTGCCCTAGTCGCGGTCGCTCTTCCACTGGAAAAGGTTGGCCGGGAAGTCGGCGGCGGAGCGCCTGATCGGATTCGACGGCGGGATCAGCGGCGGATTCGGATTGCGCTCGACCACCTTGCGATAGAGATGCCAGGTGGCATGGCCGAGCACCGGCACCACGACGGCCAGGCCGAGGAACGCCGGCAGCGAGCCGATCACCAGCAGCGCCGCGACGATCAGTCCCCAGGTCGCCATCGGCACCGGATTGGCACGCACCACCTGAAGCGAGGTCGTCACCGCCTCGGCGATTCCGGCATGACGGTCCAGCATCATCGGGAACGACACCACGCTGACGCACAGCGCGACCAAGGCGAACAGGAAGCCGGCGCCGCAGCCGAAGATGATCAGCTTCCAGCCCTCCGGCGTGGTCAGCACGCGGCCGACGAAATCCGGGATCGCGGCGGCCGGGGTATTGCCGAATGCCGACACGTAGATCGCCTGCGCGGTGGCGATCCAGACCACGAAGATCGCCATCAGCAACGCGCCGAGTCCGAGCATCGCGCCGAACGACGGCGAACGCAGCACCTCGACGGCGTGCCAGGCCGAGATATCCTCGCCGGTCTCCCGCCGGCGGCTCAACTCATACAGCCCGAGCGCGGCGAACGGCCCGAGCAGCGCGAAGCCCGCGGCCAGCGGAAACAGCAGCGGCAGCACCGAATATCCCATCGCCAGCCGCGCGAGCGCCAGGCCGACGACAGGATAGATCACGCACAGCATCACGGCGTGGCTCGGCACCGCCTTGAAGTCCTCCCATCCGAGCCGCAGCGCGTCCTGCAGATCGCGTCGCGCGATGCGCCGCACGATCGGCGCGCGGCCCAGAGGAGTCACGCCGCGTGATAATGGCGCGGCATCAGCGGGATATTGTGTCGCCATGATGTTTCCTCCTGATTGCGCAATCGCGCCATCCAAAGGCGGCGTGTCGCGCTACACTGACGTGTTGCGCAAGACTAACGCCGATCGGCGAGGGGGGGTGCTCACGCTTCGGTGACAACTTGACGACAGCACGCCGCGCGGTGCCGCGGCGTTCAATTTCGTTTTGATTTGCGCTGCAACAAAGCGGACGCGCGCCCCAATAGGTTTGGCTTCCGATGCCGCAACGGGGTAGAGTCGGGCGCCGCCGTCGGCTTGGTCGAGGTGACGCTGGTGGCCCTCACTTCGTCCTCGATAGCATTGGAGCATTGCATGAGCATTTTCGGAAAAATCATGGGCGCGATCTTCGGCACCCACGCCGACGCCGCGCCATCCGCGACGCCCGCGGGCGGCACGTCATCCGGCGCCGCGCCGGCCGGCAC
>CAXUBE010000287.1:0-2218 GCA_964249215.1 uncultured Rhodopseudomonas sp.
GTTTTCGCATCGACACGCCGTTTGCGTTCTACGCCTGGCTGCTCGGCGGCGAGGGCGGCGGCGATGGCGGCCGCGCGCGGATGCTGCGCCGGCTCGGACCGGAAGCCAACGACGCGATCGACGAATTCCTCGAACTGGCGCTGGCCTATGAACGCAAGGCGCCGGCCTCGCTGCAGGGCTTCATGGCGTGGCTGCGCGCGGCCGATACCGAGGTGAAGCGCGACATGGAAATCTCGCGCGACGAGGTCCGCGTCATGACGGTGCACGGCGCCAAGGGGCTCGAGGCGCCGGTGGTGTTCCTGGTCGATACCACCTCTTCGCCGTCCGATACCCAGCGGCACAATCTGGTGCGGCTGCCGACCGGCAACGACGCGCCGCACGCGCCGGGCGTGATGGTATGGGCCGGCAGGAAGGCCGACGACCCGGCGCCGGTCGCCGCCGGCCGCGCGGCGATGATCGCCGAGACCGAGGACGAGTATCGCCGCCTGCTGTATGTGGCGATGACGCGCGCGGCGGACCGGCTGATCGTCGGCGGATGCATGCCGGGGAATGCGAACAACGTCCGCGAACTGTCGTGGTACGACCTGATCGCGAAGGGGCTCGACGGTTCCGGCCTGCAGATGCAGATGGTGCCGCCGCCGGACGGCGTGGTGAAGCGCTATGCGCGGATCGGCGAACAGGCGGACGACGCCGCGCCCGTCTTGGGCGGCGATGACGTGGCGGCGACGCCGATGACGCTGCCGCCAAAGCTACGCGACTACACGCCGGCGAGCGCCGAACCGGACAAGATTGTGCGGCCGTCCGACCCCGCGGACGACGATGCGGCCGGCTTTCGCGCGGGAGAATCCCGCGTTCAGCGCGAGCGCGCGCTGCAGCGCGGCAGCCTGGTGCATCGGCTGCTGCAATCGCTGCCGGATATCGTCGCCGAGCGCCGCGCCGGCGCGGCGGAGCGCTATCTTGCGCGCAATGCTGCCGCCTGGAGCGCCGAGGATCGCGCAGAACTAACCACCGGCGTGCTGGCGCTGATCGGCGATCCGCGGTTCGCGGCGCTGTTCGCGCCCGGCAGCCGCGCCGAGGTGCCGATCATCGGCCGGCTTTCCGAAAACGGCGCGACGCTGCTGGTATCCGGCCAGATCGACCGGCTGGTGGTGACGCCGGACGAGGTGCTGATCGTCGACTACAAGACCAACCACGCGCCGCCGCGGAACGCGGCAAAGGCACCGCCGCGCTATGTCCGGCAGTTGACGCTGTACCGCGCGATTTTGGCCAAGCTTTACCCCGGCCGGCGCGTGCGCGCCGCGCTGTTATGGACCGAAACACCTGAAATCATGGAGATTTCGGCAGAAGCGCTGGACGCGCAACTGGACCGCCTCAACTAGAACGCGGTGACTTCTCTTAAAATCATCATCCCGCTCTATCCTTATGTTCGGGCATGATCTTTTCGGAAAACCGGTACCCACTTTTCCGGATCATGCTCTAGCAATGCGCGATGCTTGACCGGCGAGCACCCGGTTCCTACGTTCAATCCATCATGCAGCGCGATTCTGCCGCGCCATCAATCCGCACAAACGAGGCACCACATGGCCGTTGGCAAGGTTTCAGACGCAGATTTCGAAGCCGAAGTCCTGAAGGCGACGGGCCCGGTCGTGGTGGATTTCTGGGCCGAGTGGTGCGGCCCGTGCCGCATGATCGCCCCGGCGCTGGACGAGATTTCCGGCGCGATGGGCGACAAGGTCAAGATCGTGAAGCTCAATGTCGACGAGAGCCCGGTCACCGCGTCGAAATACGGCGTGATGTCGATCCCGACGCTGATGATCTTCAAGGGCGGCGAGATGGCTTCGCGCCAGGTCGGCGCCGCGCCGAAACAGAAACTGCAGCAGTGGATCACCGCCGCGGTCTGACTGCGGCCGCACCGAGGCGAGCGCCGGTTCGTCAGGCCGGCAGCATCCCGCTTGCTACCAGCACCTGGCCGGCCAGATAAAGCGACCCGCCGATCAGGATGCGCGGCGGCACCTCATAGGCAAGCGTCGCGAGCTTGCGCAGGCCGTCGCTCACGCTGCTTGCGATCTCGACCCGCATCCCGAGCCCGCGCGCGGCGTCGGCGAGCGTCTGCGGCGGCATCGCGGCGTGGCCGGGAATCGGCACCGCGATGATGTGGCGCGTGAGGCCCGCGAAATTCGCCAGATATGCGCGGGCGTCCTTGTTCGCCATCATGCCG
>CAXUBE010000287.1:2228-3309 GCA_964249215.1 uncultured Rhodopseudomonas sp.
GGCGGCGAAAGGCGATCCGGGCGACCAAGGGCCGAAAGGCGACAAAGGCGATCAGCACCAGCGGCCGCGGCACGCGCTCCTCGAGATCGCCGAGCGCTGCGGCGGCGACGCGCCCGCCATCGGCATTGTGGCCGCCGTCGAGCCAGATCTCGCAGCCGATTGGTCCTTGGGCGACCAGCGCGCCGGACATCAGCCGCTGCATCCGCGCCGGCCAGTCTGCGGCGCGCACGCCCGCCTCGAACGCCGCGTTGTCGATGCTGAACCTATCGATCGCGCGCAGCGTCGCGATCGCCAGCCCGGCATTGTCGAACTGATGCCGGCCGAACAGCTTCGGCGCGGCGAGATCCATCAATCCGCGCTCGTCCTGATACACCAGCCTCCCGCGCTCGATGCCGACGTGCCAGTGCTGGCCGCTCGCATGCAGCGGCGCGCGCATCGTCTTGGCCCGCCGTTCGATCGCCGCCATCGCCTCCGGCAATTGCTCGGCGCAGATCACGGACGTCCCGCGCTTGACGATGCCGGCCTTCTCGGCGGCGATCTGCGCGATCGTGTCGCCGAGAAATTCGACGTGGTCGATGCCGATCGGGGCGATCACGCATGCGATCGGCGCATCGATCACGTTGGTGGCGTCGAGCCGCCCGCCCAGCCCGACCTCGAGCAGCACCACATCGGCCGGATGTCGCGCGAACAGCCACAGCGCCGCCGCGGTCTGGATTTCGAACAGCGTGATCGGCGCGCCGGCATTGACGCGCTCGCAATGCGTCAGCGCCGACGTGAGGTCGTCGTCGCCAACCAGAATGCCGCCGCCGCGCTTCCCCAGCCGCACGGTCTCGTTGATCCGCACCAGATAGGGCGAGGTATAGGCGTGCACGGACAGGCCGGCCGCTTCCAGGATCGCGCGCATGTAGGCGAGCGTCGAGCCCTTGCCGTTGGTGCCGGCGACATGGATCACCGGCGCGAGCTTTCGCTCGGGATGATCCAGCGCGGCGAGCAGCCGCTGCATGCGATCGAGCGACAGGTCGATTTTCGCGGGATGCAGTTGCGCCAGCCGCGCGAGCAGGGCGCCGGGGGGCGGCAGCGG
>CAXUBE010000288.1:0-3263 GCA_964249215.1 uncultured Rhodopseudomonas sp.
GTGCTGGCTGTCGGTGACAAGGTTCGCTATGCGGGCACGCCGGACATTCCGACGCTGCACGAACTCGGCGTCGATGCCGAAGCGGTGTCGTGGAACGCGCTGTTCGCCCCGGCCGGCACGCCGCCCGACGTGATCGCGGCGCTCAACGCGGCGCTGCGCGAGGTGCTCGCGGACGACGGCCTCAAGCAGCGGCTCGCCGAGCTCGGCGTCGAGGCGAACGCCAGCACGCCGGAGGAGATCGCGGCGCGGCTCAAGGCCGACATCGCAAAATGGCGCGGCGTGATCGAGCGGGCCGGCATCGGGCGGCAATGACGGACCTCGGTAGCAAGGCCGCGGCGACCGAGGCCGGCCAGCGGCCGTTCGATGCGGCGAAGCATTCCACCCCAGCCTTTCCGGCATCGCTGAAGCCTTCCATTGATGCCGGGACGTGATAGCTGTTATAGGCGACGGCGCGCGGCGCCTCGCCCCGCCAATATGCGTCCAACCAACATGCGGACGGAAACGACCATGCAGACCGCGATTCCCTGCCTGTTCATGCGCGGCGGCACCTCGCGCGGGCCGTTCTTCGACGCCGCCGATCTGCCGGCCGACATAGCGACCCGCGACAAGGTGCTGCTCGCAGTGATGGGCTCGCCCGACAAGCGGCAGATCGACGGCCTCGGCGGCGCGCATCCTTTGACCAGCAAGGTCGGTATCGTGTCGAAGGGCGCGAAGCCCGGCGTCGACCTCGATTTCCTGTTCGCGCAGTTGCAGCCCGACAAGGACACCGTCGACACCACGCCGAATTGCGGCAACATGCTCGCCGCTGTTGTGCCGTTCGCGCTGGAGACCGGCCTCGTCAGGCCGCAGGGCGCCGCCACGACGCTGCGGGTGCTGACGCTCAATACCGACATGCTGTGCGACATCACCGTGCAGACCCCCGGCGGCCATGTCGCCTATGACGGCGACGCCCGGATCGACGGCGCGCCGGGCACCTCGGCGCCGATCAAGATAAGCTTCCTCGATACCGCGGGCTCGGTGGCGCCGGGGCTGCTGCCGACCGGCAGGGTCCGCGACACCATAGACGGCATCGAGGTGACCTGCATCGACAACGGCATGCCGCTGGTGATGTTCAAGGCCGCAGACGTCGGCCGCACCGGTTACGAGAGCGCCGAACAGCTCAACGCCGACACCGAATTGAAGGCGCGGATCGAGACGCTGCGGATTGCCTGCGGCCACGCCATGCAGCTCGGCGACGTCACCAGCAGGAACTACCCGAAGATGACGCTGATCGCGGCCCCCCGCGCCGGCGGCAGCATCTCGACCCGCAGCTTCATCCCGCATGTCTGCCACGACGCCATCGGCGTGCTCGCCGCGGTCACGGTTGCGACCGCCTGCGTGCTCGACGGCTCGGTCACCGACGGCATCGCGACACTGCCCGACGGCAACGTCAAGCAGGTGTCGGTCGAGCATCCGACCGGCGAGTTTTCGGTCGAGATCGCGCTCGATCCCCAGAACCCGCAAAACGTCACCCGCGCGGCCTTGCTGCGCACCGCGCGGCTGTTGATGCGCGGCGAGGCGATGATCCCGGCGTCGGTCTGGCGCGGGCATGACGCGCGACAGGACAGCGAGCCGGCGGCGTCGCCGCGCGCCGCAAGGATCGCCTGATGATCATCGACATACACGGCCACTACACCACCGCGCCGAAGGCGCTGGAGGACTGGCGCAACCGCCAGATCGCCGGCATCAAGGACGCCGCAATGATGCCGAAGGCGAGCGAACTCAAGATCAGCGACGACGAACTGCGCGCCAGCATCGCCGACAACCAGCTCAAGAAGATGCAGGAACGCGGCAGCGACCTCACCATCTTCTCGCCGCGCGCGAGCTTCATGGCGCACCATATCGGCGACTTCAACGTGTCCTCGACCTGGGCCGCGATCTGCAACGAATTGTGCTACCGGGTCTCGACGCTGTTTCCCGACCATTTCATCGGCGCGGCGATGCTGCCGCAATCGCCCGGCGTCGACCCGAAAAGCTGCATCCCCGAGCTCGAGAAATGCGTCGAGCAATACGGCTTCGTCGGCATCAACCTCAACCCGGACCCGTCCGGCGGGCACTGGACCTCGCCGCCGCTCACCGACCGGCATTGGTATCCGATCTACGAGAAGATGGTCGAGCACGACATCCCGGCGATGATCCACGTCTCGACGAGCTGCAACGCCTGCTTCCACACCACCGGCGCGCATTATCTCAACGCCGACACCACCGCCTTCATGCAGTGCCTGACCGCCGACCTGTTCAAGGATTTCCCGACGCTGAAATTCGTGATCCCGCACGGCGGCGGCGCGGTGCCGTATCACTGGGGCCGGTTTCGCGGCCTCGCGCAGGAAATGAAGAAGCCGCTGCTGCAGGACCACCTGCTGCGCAACATCTTCTTCGACACCTGCGTGTATCACCAGCCCGGCATCGACCTGCTGACCAAGGTGATTCCGGTCGACAACATCCTGTTCGCCTCGGAAATGATCGGCGCGGTGCGCGGCATCGACCCGGAAACCGGGTTCTACTACGACGACACCAGGCGCTACATCGAATCGTCGACGCTGCTCAGCCCGCAGGACAAGCAGAAGGTCTACGAGGGCAACGCGCGCAGGGTCTATCCGCGCCTCGACGCCGCGCTGAAATCCAAAGGCCACTGACATGACGAAGGCGCATTGACATGAACATGCCGATGAACGAGCTCGGCGTCGTCCGGCGCAACATCGTGCGCGCCGACAAGGACGCGGTCGGGCGGCTGGCGCGATTCGGCGTCGCCACCATCCACGAGGCGATGGGCCGGGTCGGGCTGATGCAGACCTATATGCGGCCGATCTATCACGGCGCGCAGGCCTGCGGCACCGCGGTGACGGTGCTGCTGCAGCCCGGCGACAATTGGATGATGCATGTCGCCGCGGAGCAATTGCAGCCGGGCGACATCGTGGTCGCGGCCTGCACCGCCGACAACACCGACGGGTTCTTCGGCGACCTGCTCGCGACCAGCTTCCGCGCCCGCGGCGCGGTGGGCCTGGTGATCGACGGCGGCGTGCGCGACGTCAAGGACCTCGCGCAGATGCGGTTTCCGGTGTTCTCCAAGGCGGTCAGCGCCAAGGGCACGGTGAAGGCGACATTGGGCTCGGTCAACATTGCCGTGGTCTGCGCCGGCGCGCTGGTTCAGCCCGGCGACGCGGTGATCGCCGACGACGACGGCATCGTGGTGGTGCCGGCCGCGTTGGCGCGGCAGGCACCAC
>CAXUBE010000289.1:0-2527 GCA_964249215.1 uncultured Rhodopseudomonas sp.
AGCCGCCCCAGACATAGATGGTGACGAACAGGAACAGCCACACCACGTCGACGAAATGCCAGTACCAGGCGGCCGCCTCGAACCCGAAATGCTGCCTCGGGGTGAAGTCGCCCTTGTACGCGCGGACCAGGTTCACGGTCAGGAAGATCGTGCCGATCAGCACATGAAAGCCGTGAAAGCCCGTCGCCATGAAGAACGACGCGCCATAATTCAGGCCCTTGAACGGGAACGGCGCTTCCGAATATTCATACGCCTGGATCGAGCTAAACAAGATGCCGAGCGCGATCGTCAGCCACAATCCCTTCTTGACGCCGTCATTCTCGCCGACGCCGATCAGCCCCCACAGGCCTTTCATCGCGCCGCCGCGCTGATTGTGGATCAGCGCATGGTGCGCCCAGGTCACCGTGGTGCCCGACAGCAGCAGGATCAGCGTGTTGAGCAGCGGAAACTTGAACGCGTCGATCACCTCGATGCCCTTGGGCGGCCACACCGCGGCCGCTGTCGCCGTACTGTCGGTAACGAGGCTCGCGCTCTTGGCGGCGGCGTCCCACACGACCGGGACCGGGAACAGGGAGAAGTCGAAGAACGCCCAGAACCAGCCGACGAAGAACATCACTTCGGACGCGATGAACAGCACCATGCCGTAGCGCAGGTGGAGCTGTACGACGGGGGTATGGAACCCCTCATGCGCTTCCTTGATGACGTTGGCCCACCACGAAAACATCGTGAACAGCACGCCGGCGACGCCCGCGATGAACAACCAGCCGCCGCCATTCGCCTTGTCGGCGGCCAGATGCCCGCCATGCATCCACATGATCCCGCCGGCCGCCATCGCCAGCGCCGAAAAAGCGCCGATCAGCGGCCACGGATCGGGGGAGAGGATGTGATAGTCGTGGTTCTTGGCGCCGGCCATGATGGTCCCTGTCAGTAGGTCTTGGTGTCCGCTCTAGCTCGGGCGTTTCGCGGAATCCACCGGGTAAAACGTGTAACTCAAGGTGATCGTCTGGATATCGCGCGCGTCGGGGTCCTTGAGGATCGCCGGGTCGACGAAGAAGATCACCGGCATCCGCACCGTTTCGCCGGGCTTCAGCGTCTGCTGGGTGAAGCAGAAGCATTGGATCTTCTTGAAATAGGCACCGGCCTGCGCCGGCATCACGTTGAACGTCGCCGTCCCCGTAATGGCGTGGTCGGAATTGTTGGTCGCGTTGAAAAAAGCCATGTCGCGTGCGCCGATCGCGATATTTTCCTGCTCCAGCTCGGGCTTGAACGCCCACTTGAGGCCGGGCGCGACGTTGGTGTCGAACGCCACGTTGATCTGGCCATCGACCGCGCCGGGCGCGCGCAACGCACGGCCGGTGGTGCCGTTGAGCCCGGTCGCCTGGCAGAACATGCGGTACAGCGGCACGCTCGCCCAAGCGAGTCCGGTCGAGCAGCAGACGCCGACCACGGCAAGCATCGCGGTGCGCGTAGTGCGATTCATTCAGCCGTGTCCCAGGCCGATCTTGGCGATCGAAATCGCGAACATCAGGATCACGAACGCGCCGAGCAAGATTGCCATGACGCGGGCATTGCGGCGCTGGACCACGCGGCGCTGCTCGTCCGGCGTCATGCCAGCCACCGGTCGGCGACGACGGCGCCAAACATAATGAACAGATACGCGATCGAATAGGCGAACAGCCGCTTTTCGGGGCGCATCGTGTCGTTCTCGCCGGTCGCGCGCACCGCAACGCGCGCCGCGAGGAACCCGAACCACCCGGTCGCGACGATCGCGACGACGCCATAAAGCGCATGGGTCAGCCCGAGCGGCCAAGGGGCGACCGCCGCGACCGCCATCGGGATCGTGTACAGCCCGATTTGCGTGCGCGTGACTCGCTCGCCCGCCACGACTGGGAGCATCGGAACGCCGGCATTGGCGTAATCGGTCTTCACGAACAGAGCGAGCGCCCAGAAATGCGGCGGAGTCCATAGGAAGATCAATGCGAACAGCAGCACCGGCAACGGTGCGAGGCTGCCGGTCGCGGCCGCCCAGCCGATCAGCGGCGGGAACGCGCCTGCAGCGCCACCGATGACGATGTTCTGCGGCGTCCGCGGCTTCAGCCAGATCGTGTAGATAAAGAAGTACAACATAAAATAATCAACCAGAATGCCGGCGGCGAGCAGATTGGTCGCCAGCCCCATCAGCAGCACCGAGAACACGCCGAGCCCGACCCCGAAATGCAGCGCCGACTGACGATTCATCCGGCCGGCTGGCAATGGTCGCTTGGCGGTGCGGCGCATGCGGCCGTCGAGATCGGCCTCATACCATTGGTTGAGCGCGCCAGCCGCACCGGCGGCCAGCGCGATGCACAGGATCGCGGTAAAGGCGATCACCGGATGAAGCGTGACTGGCGCGACGAGCATCCCGCATAATGCGGTGAACACGACGAGCGTCATCACCCGCGGCTTGGTCAGCGCCAGGAAATCGCGCCAGTCGGCGGGCAGGGCAATGGTCTGAGAAGTCATTGGGCCATCTTCACGGGTCGAGGGG
>CAXUBE010000289.1:2537-3260 GCA_964249215.1 uncultured Rhodopseudomonas sp.
GGCCTATAGGCATATGCGCACAAACTGAAAAGCATCTGGGTCGTAACGAAAACGCCCCGGAAAACGCATCCGGGGCGCTTGTCGTACCGATCGATCACCGATCAATGATGACGGGCATCGCCCCCGTCTATGATCGGCAACGTCTCAAACTGGTGGTACGGCGGCGGGCTGGACAGCGTCCATTCGAGCGTGGTCGCACCGTCGCCCCAGGGATTGTCGGGCGCCTTCCTGCCAGCGAACAACGACCACAGGATGTTGACGAAGAACACCGCCATGCCCGCCGCCATCAGCGAATAGCCCCAAGCCGACGCGATATGGTTCCAATAAGCGAGGCCGTCCTGGAAATCGGGCATGCGGCGCGGCTGACCCTGAAGCCCGAGAAAGTGCATCGGGAAGAACAGCACGTTCACGCCGACGAAGAACACCCAGAAGTGCACCTGGCCGAGCACTTCGCTGTACATCCGGCCCGACATCTTCGGGAACCAGTAATAGAAACCCGCGAACAGGCTGAACACCGCGCCGAGGCTGAGTACGTAGTGGAAGTGCGCCACGACGTAATAGGTGTCCTGCATATAATCGTCGATCCCGCCATTGGCGAGCACTACGCCGGTCACGCCGCCGACGGTGAACATGAAGATGAAGCCCATCGCCCACACCATCGGCGTCTTGAAGCTGATCGACCCGCCCCACATCGTCGCGATCCAGCTGAAGATCTTGATGCCG
>CAXUBE010000290.1:0-3257 GCA_964249215.1 uncultured Rhodopseudomonas sp.
ACGTCGAGCAGCGCGAACGGCCGTTCGCCGCGCGGCGGATCGAGCGCGCCGATCATCGCGTTCTTCCAGGCGCGGTGCATGCCGCCCGACATCAGGTCGTTCATCAGGTCGTAGCGCTGCGCCACGCTGTGAAACACGTCGTCGACCAGCGCCTGCTTGTCGTCGAGCGGCACGTCGCGAAAGCCGAAATGGGTGGTGTCGCCAGTCTCGTTCATCACATACCTCTGCCGCCGGACCATAGCGTGGCCACGGCAATGGCGCTATCACGTCGGGTCCTCAAGGTGAACGGCATGCCCGAACTGCCCGAAGTCGAAACCGTGCGCCGCGGCCTGCAGCCGGCGATGGAAGGATTCCGGATCGAGCGCGCGCAGGCCAATCGCGGCGATCTGCGATTCCCGCTGCAGCCGGATTTCCGGACGCGGCTCGAGGGCCAGACCGTCACCGGGCTCGGCCGCCGCGCCAAATATCTGCTCGCCGATCTTTCTTCCGGCGACGTGCTGCTGATGCATCTCGGCATGTCGGGATCGTTCCGGGTGATCGCGCCGGACGGTCCGTCGACGCCGGGCGTATTTCATCATCCGCGCGGCGAGGACCGCAGTCACGATCACGTGGTGTTCGCGATGTCGTCCGGCGTCACCGTGGTGTTCAACGATCCGCGGCGGTTCGGATACATGAAGGTGTTCAGCCGCGCCGCGATCGGCGACGAGCCGTTCCTGACCGGGCTCGGGCCCGAGCCGCTCGGCAACGCGTTCGATGCCGCGATGCTGGCGTCGTCCTGCGCCGGCAAGAAGACCAGCCTGAAGGCCGCGCTGCTCGACCAGCGCGTGGTCGCGGGGCTCGGCAACATCTATGTCTGCGAGGCGCTGTTTCGCGCGCGGCTGTCGCCGCGCCGGCTCGCGGCGACGTTGGCCGCCAAAAAGGGTGCGCCGACCGATCATGCGCGCCGGCTGGTCGATGCGATCCGCGCGGTGCTGAACGAGGCGATCAAGGCCGGCGGCTCGTCGCTGCGCGATCATCGCCGCACCTCGGGCGAACTCGGTTACTTCCAGCATTCCTTTGCGGTGTATGACCAGGAGGGCGAACCGTGCCGCGGCCGCGGCTGCGGCGGGGTGGTGAAGCGCCTCACGCAGAACGGCCGCTCGACGTTCTGGTGCCCGAGCTGCCAGAAGTGACGGCGGTCGCCTGCGGTTTGCTGAGCGGTTACGTCGCGCGATGTGCGCGCCGACCCCCTCCCCGCAAGGGGGAGGGGAGGAAGTCACCCCAGACCGAAGATCGTCGGATGATCGCCGTTCAGCGGATTGGCCGGATCGCGCGCGTAGCGCAGCGTCTCGAACCGCATCGCGCGCGCGTCGAGCATGAGAAGGCGGCCGACCAGGCCTTCGCCGAAGCCGACGATCTCGCGGATCGCCTCCAGCGCCATCATCGAGCCGACCACGCCCGCGAGCGCGCCCATCACGCCGGCCTCGGCGCAGGGCGCCACCGTGCCCGGCGGCGGTGCCACCGGAAACAGGCAGCGATAGGTCGGATTGCGCTCGCCGGCGGCATTGGTCTCGTGCGCGCGGATCGTGGTCAGCGAGGCGTCGAACGCTCCGAGCGCGCCGGTGACCAGCGGCTTGTTCGCGAAGTAGCAGGCGTCGGAGGCAAGGTAGCGCGTCGCGAAATTATCCGACCCGTCGATGACGAGGTCGGCCGCGCCGATCAGCGCCATCGCGTTCGAGGCGTCGAGCCGCGCCGCATGCGGCACCAGTTTCACATGCGGATTGAGCGCATGAATCCGCGCGGCGGCGCTGTCGACTTTCAGCGCGCCGACGTCGGGCGTCGCATGGATGATCTGGCGCTGCAGGTTCGACAGCGACACGATGTCGTCGTCGACCACCTCCAGCGTGCCGACGCCGGCCGCGGCGAGATACATCAGCACCGGCGCGCCGAGCCCGCCGGCGCCGATCATCAGCACGCGCGCCTGCCGCAACGCGGCCTGACCCTGGCCGCCGACCTCGCGCAGCACGATGTGGCGCGCGTAGCGTTCGAGTTCCTCGGCACTCAGCATGCTGCGGCGGTGTCCCTGAAGCCCGTGGCGCGGCTGCGGTCGACCCGCGCGGCGCTGTTGCCGACCGAGCATTTGTGGTTATTTGCGGCAGCCGACTGCCGACGAGGATTGTCATGAGATCGATGCTGGCCGCAACCCTGTTGATGCTCGCGGTTCCGGTGTCCGTCTCGGCGCAGATCACCGCGCCGGCGCCGGTGGCCGGCGTCAAGCCGAAGCCGGCGGCGAGCGTGCCGGTGCGCCCCGCGCTGCAGACGCCGGAGGAAACCGCCGGCGCGATGGCGCAGGGCGAGCGGCTTGCGATCCAGTCCGACCTCGCCTGGATCGGGCAGTACAACGGCGCGATCACCGGCGAGGTGTCCGACCGCATGGTGGCGGCGATCAAGGAATTCCAGAAGAGCCGCGGCGGCAAGCAGACCGGCGTGCTCAATCCGCAGGAACGCGGCGCGCTGGCCGACACCGCCAGGCGCCTGCAGGGCAATGTCGGCTGGAAGATCGTGACCGACGCCGTCACCGGCGCGCGGCTCGGGATTCCGACGAAACTGGTGCCGCAACAGACCAGCGACGCCCACGGCACCCGATGGAGTTCGACCACCGGCACCATCCAGATCCAGTTGGCGCGGCGCAAGGAGGCCAATCCCACCAGCGCGGCGCTGGCGGCGCGCGAACGCAAGGAGCCGCCGGGCCGCAGCATCGACTACACCGTGGTGAAGCCGGATTTCTTCGTGCTGTCGGGCATGCAGGGGCTGAAGAAATTCTACCTGCGCGGCACCTTCCGGGAGAGCGAGGTCCGCATCATGACCATCCTGTACGACCAGGCCACCGAAGGCACCGTCGAGCCGGTGGTGATCGCGATGTCGAGCGCGTTCAATCCGTTCCCGTCCGGCGCGACGGCCGGATCGCCGTCGCCGCGCAGAAACGTGGAATACGCCACCGGCGTGGTGGTGAGCGAGGACGGCGCGCTGGTGACCGACCGCCAGGCGGTCGACGGCTGCATGTCGATCGTGGTCGCGGGCTACGGCAATGCCGAGCGCGCCGCCGAGGACAGGGATCATGATCTGGCGCTGCTGCGGATCTACGGCGCGCGCGGCCTGAAGCCGCTGGGGTTGAACGGCGCCGGCGCGGCGTCGGGTCTCGACCTGAGCGGCATCGCCGATCCGCAGAACCAGGGCGGCGGGGTTGCGGCGAGCAGCGTCGCCGCGCAGAGCGGCGT
>CAXUBE010000291.1:0-3235 GCA_964249215.1 uncultured Rhodopseudomonas sp.
CGGCGATCACCGGAACGCCCGACTTGCCCGCTTCCTCGGCCGCTTCCATCACCGCCGTCAGCTGCGGCACGCCGACGCCGGCGACGATCCGCGTGGTGCAGATCGAGCCCGGGCCGATGCCGACTTTGATGGCGTCGGCGCCGGCGTCGATCAGCGCCTGCGCGCCCTCGCGGGTGGCGATGTTGCCGGCGATCACCTGAACGGCGTTGGACAGCCGCTTGATGCGGTTGACCGCGTCCAGCACGCGCGAGGAATGGCCGTGCGCGGTGTCGACCACGACGATATCGACGCCGGCGGCGATCAGCCGCGCGGGGCGCTCGAAGCCGCCCTCGCCCCCCGTGGTCGCGGCCGCGACCCGCAGCCGACCTTGCGAATCCTTGCTGGCGAGCGGGTGCGCGACCGCCTTTTCCATGTCCTTGACGGTGATCAGGCCGACGCAGCGGTACTGGTCGTCGACCACCAGCAGCTTCTCGATGCGGTGCTGATGCAGCATCCGCTTGGCCTCGTCCTGGCTGACGCCCTGCCGAACCGTGACGAGGTTCTCATGCGTCATCAGTTCGGAGATGGTTTGCGAGGGATCGGTGGCGAAGCGCACGTCGCGGTTGGTGAGGATGCCGACCAGTTTGCCGGGCACGCCCTTCGACGCGCCGGTCACCACCGGGATGCCGGAGAAGCCGTGGTCGCTCATCAGCGCCAGCGCGTCGGCGAGCTTGGCGTCGGGGCCGATGGTGAGCGGATTGACCACCATTCCGGATTCGTACTTCTTGACCTGGCGGACCTGCGCGGCCTGGGCGTCGACGTCGAAATTGCGGTGGATCACGCCGATGCCGCCGGCCTGCGCCATCGCGATCGCCATCCGCGCCTCGGTGACGGTGTCCATCGCGGACGCGATGATCGGAATGTTCAGCGGAATGGCGCGGGTGAGGCGGGAGCGGATATCCACCTCGGAGGGCAGCACGTCCGACAGGCCGGGTTTCAGGAGAACGTCATCGAAGGTGTAGGCTTCGCGAAATCCCCAAGATGCGCTCACGGACGCCATCGCCAACTCCAATCAGCGGCGCACGCGCCGCGCTTTAACCTTCGGGATGCGCCGGTCTGCCGGCGATGCGCTGCATCGTCGTCGAATCGCGCCCATCGTCGGGTTGGCGGTGGTCGATAGCATGGCGCTATCGCGAATCAAAGGATTAACGCCGCGCGCCCACAGCGGCGACGTTTCGCCTGTGATTTGAGCCGGATGCGCCGCGCAACGCGCTTCGATCGCGAGCGCGTTGCGGGCTAACGCGAATAGCCCGGCGGCGGGCCGTGCTGGCGGATCGCCTCCACCACCTCGCGGTGCATCCGCTTCTCGCGCGCCATCCGCACCGCGATCAGCGCATGCGCCGACGGCACCAGCAGCAGCGGATGGAATACCAGCCCGACGATCAGGCAGACCGCGCACAGCACGAGATTGAAGATGGCCGCGAACGGCTGGCCGTTGAACAACAGGCCGAGCGGCGGCAGCACGGCGGCGAGCAGATAGATCATCGGCGGTCTCCCGGTCGGTCACGCAGGATTTAGGTGCGCGGCCGCGTTCCGCAATAGGCGCGTCGCGCGATGAATGGTACAGCGCCCGTCCCGCCGCCCGCGAATCCGCATCATGAACAAACAACGCCTGATTCCGCTGATCGTAGCGACCGCGCTGTTCATGGAGAACATGGACGCCACGGTGATCGCGACCTCGCTGCCCTCGATCGCGGCCGATATCGGCACCAGCCCGCTGACGCTGAAGCTCGCGATCACCTCGTATCTGCTGTCGCTGGCGGTGTTCATCCCGGCCTCGGGCTGGACCGCGGACCGGTTCGGCGCCCGCGCGGTGTTCTCGATCGCGATCGCGGTGTTCATGATCGGCTCGATCGGCTGCGCGCTGTCGTCGTCGGTCACCGACTTCGTGATCGCGCGCGTCGTCCAGGGCCTCGGCGGCGCGATGATGACGCCGGTCGGCCGGCTGGTGCTGCTGCGCTCGATCGACAAGAGCGCGCTGGTCAATGCGATGGCCTGGGTGACGGTGCCGGCGCTGGTCGGCCCGGTGGTCGGGCCGCCGCTCGGCGGCTTCATCACCACCTATTTTTCGTGGCACTGGATTTTCCTGATCAACATCCCGATCGGGCTGATCGGCATAGTCATGGCGCTGCGCTTCATCGACCCGATCCGCAGCGAGAAGCCGGAGCGCTTCGACCTCTACGGCCTGGTGCTGGCCGGGGTCGGGCTCGCCGGCATCGCATTCGGGTTGTCGGTCGCGGGGCTCAATCTCCTGCCCTGGCCGCTCGTCGCAGCGCTGGTGGTGGTCGGCGTGATCGCGATGACGCTGTATGTCGTGCACGCCCGGCGCACGGCGTCGCCGGTGCTGGATTTCGCGCTGATGCGGCTTGCCACGCTGCGCGCGGCGGTGATCGGCGGATTCATGTTCAGGCTCGGCATCGGCGCGCTGCCGTTTTTGCTGCCGCTGCTGATGCAGATCGGCTTTGGTCTCACGCCGTTCAAATCCGGCCTGGTGACGTTCGCGTCCTCCGCCGGCGCGATGGGCATGAAGACGCTTGCCGCGCGCATCATCCGCACCTTCGGCTTCCGCAACGTCATGACGCTCAACGCGGTGGTGAGCTCGGTGTTTCTCGCCGCCTGCGCGCTGTTCACGCCGGCGACGCCGCTGCTGCTGATCATGATCATCCTGGTGGTCGGCGGCTTTTTCCGCTCGCTGCAATTCACCGCGATCAACACGGTGGCCTACGCCGAGGTCGACGCCGCGCGGATGAGCCGCGCCACCACGCTGGTCAGCGTCAACCAGCAGCTCGCGGTGTCCGCCGGCGTCGCGGTCGGCGCGTTTTCGGTGGAATCGACAATGCGGCTGCACGACGTCGCGGCAATGAGCGCGGCGGATTTCGCGCCCGCCTTCATGGTGGGGGCGGTGATCTCGGCGGCGTCGGCGTATTTCTTCTGGCAGATGCCGGACGATGCCGGCCACGAAATCTCCGGCCGCAAGGTGATCGAGCTGTCGAGCCGCCGCGGCGACGCCGACGCCGCGGCCGAGGCCGCATCCGAGCCGACCCAGGACGCGCGCGATCAGCGGCTGGGGTGATGATCGGGAGCCGGGACGCCGCGGAAGCCCAGCGCCAGCACGTAGCGTTCGGAGGAATCCTTGCGGCTCGCCGCCGGCTTGACGTTCTTCACGCTGGCGAAATCGCGCTTGAGCTGCGTCATC
>CAXUBE010000292.1:0-3167 GCA_964249215.1 uncultured Rhodopseudomonas sp.
AGTACCAGCGCTCCAACCAGTCGACCTGCATCAACCAGCGTCCGCTGGTGAAGGTCGGCGACATGGTGCGCAAGGGCGACATCATCGCCGACGGCCCCTCGACCGATCTCGGCGAACTGGCGCTCGGCCGCAACGTGCTGGTCGCGTTCATGCCGTGGAACGGCTACAATTTCGAAGATTCGATCCTGCTCTCCGAGCGCATCGTCAAGGACGACGTCTTCACCTCGATCCACATCGAGGAATTCGAGGTGATGGCCCGCGACACCAAGCTCGGGCCTGAGGAAATCACCCGCGACATTCCGAACGTCTCGGAAGAAGCGCTGAAGAACCTCGACGAAGCCGGCATCGTCTACATCGGCGCGGAAGTGCGCGCCGGCGACATCCTGGTCGGCAAGATCACGCCGAAGGGCGAAAGCCCGATGACGCCGGAAGAAAAGCTGCTGCGCGCGATCTTCGGCGAAAAGGCCTCCGACGTCCGCGATACCTCGCTGCGGGTGCCGCCCGGCGTGCAGGGCACCATCGTCGAGGTCCGCGTGTTCAACCGCCACGGCGTCGACAAGGACGAGCGCGCGCTGGCGATCGAGCGGGAGGAAATCGAACGCCTCGCCAAGGACCGCGACGACGAACAGGCGATTCTGGACCGCAACGTCTATGGACGCCTGTCGGAACTGCTGGAGAACCGCCAGGGCATCGCCGGGCCGAAGGGCTTCAAGAAAGACACCAAGGTCACCCGCGCGGTGCTCGACGAGTATCCGAAGTCGCAATGGTGGCTGTTCGCGTCGCCCAACGACAAGCTGATGGCCGAAATCGAGGCGATGCGGAAGCAGTACGACGAATCGAAGAAGGGCCTCGAGCAGCGCTTCCTCGACAAGGTCGAGAAGCTGCAGCGCGGCGACGAATTGCCGCCCGGCGTGATGAAGATGGTCAAGGTCTTCGTCGCGGTGAAGCGCAAGATCCAGCCCGGCGACAAGATGGCCGGCCGCCACGGCAACAAGGGCGTGGTGTCCAAGATCGTTCCGATCGAGGACATGCCGTTCCTCGAGGACGGCACCCATGCCGACATCGTGCTCAATCCGCTCGGCGTGCCGAGCCGGATGAATGTCGGCCAGATTCTGGAGACGCATCTGGGCTGGGCCTGCGCCGGCCTCGGCAAGCGCATCGGCCAGACCATCGACGCCTACTACGGAAAGCAGGATCTCAAGCCGATGCGCGAGACCCTGAAGAAGATCTACGGCGACAACGAGACCATCAAGTCGCTCAACGACGCCGAACTGATCGAGCTTGCGCGCAATCTGAAGCCCGGCGTGCCGATCGCGACGCCGGTGTTCGACGGCGCCAAGGAGGCGGACATCGAGGAGATGCTGAAGCTCGCCGGGCTCGACGCCTCCGGGCAATCGACCGTCTATGACGGCCGCACCGGCGACGAGTTCGACCGCAAGGTGACGGTCGGCTACATCTACATGCTCAAGCTGCATCACCTCGTGGACGACAAGATCCACGCCCGTTCGATCGGGCCGTATTCGCTCGTCACCCAGCAGCCGCTGGGCGGCAAGGCGCAGTTCGGCGGACAGCGGTTCGGCGAAATGGAGGTGTGGGCGCTCGAAGCTTACGGCGCCGCCTACACGCTGCAGGAAATGCTGACCGTGAAATCGGACGACGTCGCCGGCCGCACCAAGGTGTACGAGGCGATCGTGCGCGGCGACGACACGTTCGAGGCCGGTATTCCGGAATCGTTCAACGTGCTGGTCAAGGAAATGCGCTCGCTCGGCCTCAACGTCGACCTGCACAATTCCAAGCAGGGCGGCGCTGCGTCCGAGGCGGCGGAGTAGCATGACGTAGGAGGAGGTGGGGCGAATGCGCTGCGTTCGCCCGCCGCCGTCATCGTCCGCGGAGGCGGACGACCCAGTAATCCGAAGCGTCGGTGATTACTGGGTGCCCCGCCTTCGCGGGGCATGACGCCAGTTACGAGGCGAGATTTCGAGTGACCGCGATGGCGGTTCAGGAGAAGACCATGAACCAAGAAATCATGAATCTGTTCAATCCGACGACGCCGGCTCAGGTCTTCGACCAGATCCGGATTTCGATCGCGTCACCGGAAAAGATTCTGTCGTGGTCCTACGGCGAGATCAAGAAGCCGGAAACCATCAATTACCGCACCTTCAAGCCGGAGCGCGACGGCCTGTTCTGCGCCCGCATCTTCGGGCCGATCAAGGATTACGAATGCCTGTGCGGCAAGTACAAGCGGATGAAGTACAAGGGCATCATCTGCGAGAAGTGCTCGGTCGAGGTGACGCTGTCTCGCGTCCGTCGCGAGCGCATGGGCCACATCGAACTCGCCGCCCCCGTCGCGCATATCTGGTTCCTGAAGTCGCTGCCCTCGCGTATCGGCCAGTTGCTGGACATGACGCTGAAGGATCTCGAGCGGATTCTGTATTTCGAATACTACGTCGTGCTGGAGCCGGGCCTCACCGCGCTGAAGGACCGCCAACTGCTGAGCGAGGAGGAATATCTCCGCGCGCAGGACGAATACGGCCAGGATTCGTTCACCGCCATGATCGGCGCCGAGGCGATCCGCGAATTGCTGAAGGGCCTCGACCTCGAAAAGCTCGACGCGTCGCTGCGCGTCGAGATGCACGAGACCGAATCCGACATCAAGCACAAGAAGCTCGCCAAGCGGCTGAAGATCGTCGAGGCGTTCCGCTACTCCGGCAACAAGCCGGAATGGATGATCCTGACCGTGGTGCCGGTGATCCCGCCGGACCTGCGTCCGCTGGTGCCGCTCGACGGCGGCCGCTTCGCTACGTCGGACCTCAACGATCTCTACCGTCGCGTCATCAACCGCAACAACCGCCTGAAGCGGCTGATGGAGCTGCGCGCGCCGGACATCATCATCCGCAACGAAAAGCGCATGCTGCAGGAGGCCGTCGACGCGCTGTTCGACAACGGTCGCCGCGGCCGCGTCATTACCGGCGCCAACAAGCGGCCGCTGAAGTCGCTCGCCGACATGCTGAAGGGCAAGCAGGGCCGCTTCCGGCAGAACCTGCTCGGCAAGCGCGTCGACTATTCCGGCCGTTCGGTGATCGTGGTCGGTCCCGAATTGCGGCTGCATCAATGCGGCCTGCCGAAGAAGATGGCGCTCGAGCTGTTCAAGCCGTTCATCTATTCGC
>CAXUBE010000293.1:0-3166 GCA_964249215.1 uncultured Rhodopseudomonas sp.
GCAGCGGCTGGTGCCGCGGCGGTCGTCGTCTGCGGCTGGGCGTTGGGGTTGATCCAGCAGGCATGCACCCGGCCGCTCAGGCTGTCGGGCGCCTTTGGATCGATCGCCCCGAACCGTACCAGGCAACGGAACGTCGCCTGGACGTGTCCGCCTGGGCAGCCGAACCGATCATACAAATCGAGATGGCGGAAAGCGGTGTCGAGATCGTCGCGCCACATCAGCACCACGACGCGGCGCCCGAGCCAGACGCATTCCGGATTGCCGGCGGGCCCGTTGATCGCCTGCGCGGCTTCGACGAATTCGTCGGACTTGCGCTGGCTGTCGCGCAGCGCGTCGGCCGTGGCGGCCGGATTGGCCGCGGCGGGTTTCGCCGACTGATCCTGCGCCTGCACGTCGCCGCTCCGGCCGATCGAGGCGCCGACACTGATCAGCAGCGCCATCGCCAGGACGGCCAGGCGACGCGGGAGCGCCGGTTTCAACTCGCGCAGCAGTCGTCGCATAACGTCCCCGATCTCGTCGCCCGTACGTGTGACGGGCTCATCGATGCCGTGAAAACCCGTTCCCGACATGGCCTGTTTCCATGACGGACATTTTCGATTTTGTCCAGCAATCCCAATCGAGCGCCGTCGGCGGCCGTCGGCTTTGGTTCAGGCTGCGCGGGCTGCTGTTCCGCGCCGTCCAGAACTTGGGATTGGCCGTGCTCTACTCTTGGCAGATCGCCGGCAACGGGCTAACGACGGTCCTCCCGGAGGATGGAACCGATTTCTTTTCGCACGCCGTTGGCGCTTTTCTTGATTTCGCTCGGCTCGATCTTCATCGCGTGGTGGTGGCTTGCCACGCCGGTGACGCTGGTGCGTGCGCCGATCGATCCGGCGGCCAAGCTGGAATGCGTGTCTTACGCCCCGTTCCGCGACCTCCAGACGCCGCTCGATCCGTCGACGCAGATCGACGCCGCGCAGATTTCACAGGATCTGGCGCAGCTTGCGAAAATATCGAATTGCGTGCGGACCTATTCGATCGATAACGGCCTCGATCAGGTGCCGGCGCTCGCCGGCAAGGTCGGCCTCAAGGTCATTCAAGGCATCTGGCTCGGAAGCAGCCGGCTGAAAAATCTTGCCCAGATCGCCGTCGTCGTCGGTCTCACCAAGGAATTTCCCGGCGTGATCCAGTCGGTCGTGGTGGGCAACGAGGTGCTGTTGAGGGGCGAGATGACGACCGCCGACCTTGCCGCCATCATCCGTTCGGTGAAAAGCCAGGTCACGGTGCCGGTGACCTACGCCGACGTCTGGGAATACTGGCTGCGCAATCGGGAGGTCTACGAGGCGGTCGATTTCGTCACCATCCATATCCTTCCCTACTGGGAAGACATCCCGATCCGCGCAAAATACGCCGCGGCTCATGTCGATTCCATCCGCAAGCGGATCGCGGTGGCGTTTCCCGCCAAGGAAATCCTGATCGGCGAAACCGGCTGGCCGAGCACCGGCCGGATGCGCGAGGGCGCGCTGCCGTCACGCACCAATCAGGCCCGCGTCGTCTCGGAAATTCTCGATCTCGCCAAGCGCGAGAACTTCCGCGTCAACCTGATCGAAGCCTACGAGGAGCCCTGGAAGCGTCAGCTCGAGGGGACCGTGGGTGGCTATTGGGGGCTGATCGACGCCGACCAGCGCGCTTTGAAATATCCGGCGGGCCAAACCATCAGCAATTTCCCGCTTTGGAAGATTTACATGGCAAGCGGCATGGCGCTCAGCCTCGTGGTGTTCGCGACCGCGATCCTGACGTTGCGGCGCCGTCCCTGGTCGCCGCGCCTGGCATCGTGGCTCGCGGTCGCGGTCTCGGCGACCGCCGGCGGCATCCTGCTCGGTCTCGGAGCCGACAAGATGCTGCATGAAAGCTACGGCATCGGCGGCTGGACGACATGGATCTCGCTGCTGGCAAGCGGCATCGTCACGCCGATCCTCGCCGCCAACGCGCTCATGAGCGGTCGGCCGCTTCCGACGTTCCTGGAACTGCTCGGCCCGCGCGAAGGCAGGATCGCGGGCTTCGCCAGCTATGTGCTCGGCTTAGCGACACTGGTCACCACCTTGATCGGCGCCCAAACCGCGTTCGGCTTCCTGTTCGATCCGCGCTACCGCGACTTTCCGTTCGCCTCGCTGACCATGGGGGTGGTCCCGCTCACCGCGCTGGTACTGCTCAACCGCCCTCAGCAGGGCGTGCGGCCGATCGCGGAATCGGTGTTTGCCGGCGTATTCGCGGTGACGGCGCTTTACACCGTGTTCAACGAAGGCCCGAACAATTGGCAGTCGCTGTGGACCTGCGCGATCTACGCGCTGCTCGGCATCACGCTGTGGCAGGCGCGGGGCGTGCAAAGCCCAAAATAAGCAGGCCGAGCGCCAATCCGGACAGCGCGATATTGTAGAGCACGATGCCGAAGCCGGCGGCTATCAGCCCGCCGGTCAACAATACGATCGAGGGCCGGACGAGGTGCAGAACTGCGATGATCACCGCGACGATGCCGAACACGGAATTGCGAAACAGCGACGTCATCAGGATGCGGGTTTTGCACAGCATGGTCTGCAGGCCGGCGTCGCAGGCCAGCGCCACGGCCGAGAACTCGATCGCGAGGTAACGCAAATACAGCGCGTAGCCGACCGTCAGAAAGCCGACGATCAGCAGCCATTGCACCTGACGCGCGGTAAGCCGGAACGGTTGTTTTTTCATGACGTCTTTATGAGGCGGTTCGCGCTCCGGGACAAGGCGCCGGCTTGGCGATCGGAATCAGTGCATGCCGAGCAGCGATGTCAGCGCCGATTTGCGTTCGGCCGGCGGCTCGGGCGCGGCGGCGGCCTTCGGGGCATTGGCGCGCTTGCGGGAAGGCGGCTTCTGCCCGGATCGGGCGGGCTCTCCGACGGCCAGCCGCTGACCGTCGAACACCGACGTCTCGCAGGCGGTGTCGGCGCTCGACAGGACCGCGCACAGCTTCGCTGCGGCTGCGGCATCATTCAGCGGGCCGGCGACCAGCCGCAACTGCATCCCGCCGCCATTGGGGCGTTCCCGGACGACGATGATCGGCCGCAGCTCCGCAAGGGCTTTTGACACTGCCTGAGGCCTGGATTTCGACAGCCGCTGCTGCCACAGCGCGCGCAGCCCGTCGATCGAACCGGCGCCG
>CAXUBE010000294.1:0-3152 GCA_964249215.1 uncultured Rhodopseudomonas sp.
TCGGCGACGATCACCGGAACGTCGGGGCCGAGCCCCTGGCGCAGCGCCAGCGCCAGCGCCAGCCCCGCGAACGCGCCGCCTGCGATCACGATCGGTCGTTGTGTCATGATATGCCTTGCTCTCTTGCGCCTGCAATGTAGCTGGGCGAAACAGTTTCCCAGCCGGGTCCGCGTTCTGATCCCGAATACACTGAACTGAAAGTCGTCCGATGTCGAAAAGCGTGATCGATCTGCTCGCCATTCTCGACATCGAGCCGCTCGAGCAGAACCTGTTTCGCGGCCTCGGCCCGAAAACCTCGTGGCAGCGGGTGTTCGGCGGCCAGGTGATCGGGCAGGCGATGGTGGCGGCGTGCCGCACCGTCGAGAACCGGCTGCCGCATTCGATCCATTGCTATTTCATCCTGCCGGGCGACCCGCAGATCCCGATCATCTACGAGGTCGAGCGGCTGCGCGACGGCAAGAGCTATTCGACGCGGCGCGTCACCGCGATCCAGCACGGCCACGCCATCTTCTCCATCATGGTGTCGTTTCACGGCGAGGAGGAGGGCGCGTTCGACCATCAGGACCGCATGCCCGACGTGCCGCCGCCGGAGAAGCTGACCGCCGAGGAAGTCGCCAAGCAGCCGCTGTTCAAGGAGATGCCGGATTTTGTCCGCCGCTATTACGAATCCGACCGGCCGATCGAATTGCGTCCGGTCGAAATCGGCCGCTACTTCGGCCAGAAGATCGAGGACGGCCGCATCCATGTCTGGATCCGCACCGCGGCCAAACTGCCCGACGATCCCGCGCTGCATATGTGCGCGCTGGCTTATGCGTCGGACTTCTCGCTGCTCGACGCGGTGATGGCGCGCTACGGCCGCACGCTGTTCGACAAGCGCATGATGCCGGCGAGCCTCGATCACGCGATGTGGTTTCACCGCCCGTTCCGCGCCGACGAATGGCTGCTTTATGCGCAGGATTCGCCGAGCGCGCAGCGCGGCCGCGGCCTGACCCGCGGCCTGATCTTCAAGGCTGACGGAACCCTGGTGGCATCGGTCGCGCAGGAAGGCTCGGTCCGCGAACGCCGCGACAAGGCCTGAGCGACGTTTTGCGGCCGCAAAGCCGCTGCCCGGCCACATTTTTTCCGCGCGCGCCGGAAGTTCCCGTCCTATACAGGAGCGGCAACGGCGGCCGTTATCAGCCGCCGAAATACAAAGTCATAGGGATCCGCCATGAAGCTCGTCGTCGCGATTATCAAACCCTTCAAGCTGGACGAAGTCCGCGAGGCGCTCACCGCGATCGGCGTGCACGGCATGACCGTCACCGAGGTCAAGGGCTATGGCCGCCAGAAGGGCCACACCGAAATCTATCGCGGCGCCGAATATGTGGTGAATTTCCTGCCCAAGCTGCGGATCGAAATCGCGGTCGAGTCCGGTCTGGCCGATCAGGCGATGGCCGTGATCACCTCAAGCGCCCGCACCGGCCAGATCGGCGACGGCAAAATCTTCGTCACCCCGATCGACCGCGCGCTGCGCATCCGTACCGGCGAGACCGACGTCGACGCGCTGTGATTAGACCCGCCCACGCCTGCGGCTCGCGTTTCAGTAGAGACCTTCGTCGATGCTCGTTTATCGAGAATCATCGGCGCCGCGGCCTGAAGCCTTTGCGCATTATTCACGCGGGTTGCAGTTTCTCCCTACCTGAATACCATCGATCTGCCTGTGGCATGGGCAGAATCATGTCTGGACTTTGCCTCGGTTAATTTCTGGATGAATAGCCTAAATAATAGGCGAATGTCTGCGACCGATGTCGCAGCAATACGCCAAGCGAGCAAAAAGTTCCGTGTTCACCGGCTGTTAGGCCGCAACGCCGATCTGGCACGGCATTTGATTATAAGCGCCGTGGCTGTGCCCGCGTAGTGACCTTCTCCGCGTGGTGAACCTCAGTCGAGATCGCCCGGTCAGGTGTGGGCTCGGGCCAAGCGGGGACAAGACCCATGAAAATCGTTATGGCGATCATCAAGCCATTCAAGCTGGAAGAAGTCCGCGACGCTTTGACCGCCATCGGAGTGCACGGTCTGACGGTCACCGAAGTGAAGGGATATGGCCGGCAGAAGGGCCATACGGAAATCTATCGCGGCGCGGAATACGCGGTGAGCTTCCTGCCCAAGATCAAGATCGAGGTCGCGATTGCCTCGGATCAGGTCGACAAGACGATCGAAGCGATCACCACCGCTGCAAAGACCGGCCAGATCGGCGACGGCAAGATCTTCGTCATCGGGCTCGACCATGCGGTCCGCATCCGTACCGGCGAAGCCGATGCGGCGGCACTTTGATTTCGCGCTCAACCTTATTCAATCAGGAGTACAAAATATGACGTTCAAACGTCCCCGCAGCGCGGGACTGGCTGTGTTGGCGGCCGCAACGTTCGCCGCAACCGCCGCCTACGCCGAACCCACGGTCAACAAGGGCGACAACGCCTGGATGCTGACGTCGACGGTGCTGGTGCTGTTGATGACCATACCCGGCCTTGCGCTGTTCTATGGCGGGCTGGTGCGCTCCAAGAACATGCTCTCCGTCCTCGCGCAGGTGTTCTACTGCGTGTGCGTCGTCACCATCATGTGGGCGCTGTTCGGCTACAGCCTCGCCTTCACCGGCGGTTCCGACTTCATCGGCGGCTTTTCAAAGGCCTTCATGGCCGGCATCACGCCGGACTCCAAGGCGGCGACCTTCAGCATCGACGCCAACATTTCGGAACTGGTGTATTTCTGCTTCCAGATGACCTTCGCGGCGATCACGCCCGCGCTGATCGTCGGCGCTTTCGCCGAACGCACCCGCTTTGCGGCGGTGGCGCTGTTCATCCCGCTGTGGGTGACGCTGATCTACTTCCCGATCGCCCATATGGTTTGGTACTGGGCCGGACCGGACGCGATCAGCGACGCGGTCAAGGCTCTTGCCGCCGCGGGCGACGACGCCGCCAAGGCGACGGCGCAGACCGCGCTCGATGCGGTCAATGCCGACGCCGGCTGGATCTTCAAGAAGGGCGCCATCGACTTCGCCGGCGGCACCGTGGTGCACATCAATGCCGGCATCGCCGGTCTGGTCGGCGCGCTGCTGATCGGCAAGCGCACCGGCTACGGCAAGGAACTGATGGCTCCGCACTCGCTGACCATGA
>CAXUBE010000295.1:0-299 GCA_964249215.1 uncultured Rhodopseudomonas sp.
GCATGAAACACCTGATCGAGACGCCGAGATAACCGCGCAGCGGCCACACCATGGTGCGGCCGACCCGGTTCGGCTCGGTGATGACGGCCTCGTCGGGCACCTCGAGCCACTCGCCGTCGAGCCGCACGCGGTAGTGACCGTTGCCCGACTGCCAATCGACATCGCTGACCGCCGTGCCGTCGGCGTCGGAACAACACGGCCCCTTCCCGCTCCTCAGACTGTCGAACCATTGTTTGAGCGGCGAGTTGGCGTAGCGGCCGTCGGGATCGCGGGCATGGCCGGGATACGTGGCCAGAGGC
>CAXUBE010000295.1:309-3132 GCA_964249215.1 uncultured Rhodopseudomonas sp.
CCGCCACCGCGGTGCCGTCGGCATCCGAGCAGCATGGCCCCTTGCCGCTGCGCAGTCCGTCGAACCAGGCCTTCAGTTCGGGACTGCTGCTGGCAAATTGGCCGCGGTCGCGGGCGTGGCCGAGCTGCGTGGCCATCACCAGCAACGCGACCGAGCCCAGCGCGGCCGCGACCTGGGCGGCCGCGACCTGGGCGGGGCGATACGCGGCGGGCGTCATCCGCCCGACAACAAACTCACGATGACTCTGACACGGACTTGAACACGGCGCGGATGCGCCGGAATCGATCCAGTTGCTCATCGGTTTCTTGCTCCAGCACTTCGCCAGTGCGGGAATAATCATGCATTTCGCGGGCCACTTTTGATTCGCCGCGCGCGCGACAACTACGCAGTCGCGGTTAGCGGACGCTTTGCCGTTGCATAACATGCCGCGGTCGGAGCCGGCGCGTTGACGCCGACCGAATCGGTTTGGCATAACAGGATGCGCGTGAGGCGCGACATTGCGGTCGCGATCGGAACATCATGGACAACGGGCTTTATTCGATCCATGTCGACCTGCTCGACGGGCGGTCGGGCAAAGGCAGCGGCGTGGTGGTTTTCCGCGACGGCCAGATTCTCGGCGGCGACGCCTATCTTTTCTACGTCGGCAGCTACGTCGCCACCGGCAGAACATTCAAGGGCGAGGTGCAGGTCAGCCAGCACACCCCCAGTCCCGACGCGAGCCCGCTGTTCGGCGGCCAGAAAAATCCGGTCGGCGTCGGCGTGTCCGGCACCAGCGACGGCGCCGCCGCGACGATGAGCGGCACCGCGCTGGTGGGCAAGGCCAGCCTGATTTTCAGGGCGACGCTGCGCAAGCTGTCCGACACCGCGTAGTCGGCTCCGCGTGTGTCATGCCGAGGCTCATGAAAGGCGCAAGCGCTTCTTCACCTCTCCCGTCAGGGAGAGGTCGATCGGCGAAGCAAGGCGACGACGATCGGGCGAGTGGCTTCGATCAAGATAATCCGTACGCCCTCACCCCAAACCTCTCCCCACAAGAGAGGGAAGGCGCAGCCTTTGTTGACATTCTTCGATCGGAAGCCGACGCGCGCTAAGCCCCCGCCGCGGCGACGTCCGCCATCTCGCGCGGCGCGATGCGCGGCAGGATGATCTGGATCCGGGTGCCGGCATTGGGCTCGGAGTCGAGGTCGAGCCGGCCGCCGAGGCGGTTGGTGACGATGCTGTAGACGATATGCAGCCCGAGCCCGGTGCCGCCCTGATCGCGCCGCGTCGTGAAGAAAGGATCGAACGCGCGGCGGCGCACGTCGAGGCTCATGCCGCAGCCGTCGTCGGAATACAGGATTTCGACATTGTCCTTTCCCGACTCGCGCACCTTGATGTCGACGGTGCCCGCGCGTCCGTTCGGAAACGCATGCGCCACCGAATTGAGGAACAGATTGGTCAGCACCTGGCCGTAGGGGCCGGGATAGCTGTTCATCGCCAGCCCCGGCTGGCATTCGACGTTCAGCGTCAGATTGTGCTTGCGCAGGCCCGGACGCAGGCTCATCACCACCTGCTCGGTGAGATCGCCGAGATCGAAACTGCGCTGGTCCGAGTAGTTGCGGTCGGCCGCGACCTGCTTGAACGACTGAATCAGTTCGGCGGCGCGGTTGAGATTGGCCACAAGCTGCGACGACGCGTTGCGACTGGTCTGCAGGAATTCCGTCAGGCTCGACCGCTTCAGGTCGCCGCGCTCGACCTCCGCGGTGAAGTTCGCGGTCTTGCGCTCCAGCGCGGAGGCCACCGTAAGGCTGATGCCGACCGGATTGTTGACCTCGTGCGCCACGCCGGCGACGAGACGGCCGAGCGCCGCGAGCTTTTCGGCCTCGATCAGCGACTGCTGGGTCTCGCGCAGATTGCGAAGCGCCGCTTCGGCGGCATCCTTGGCCTTGCGCATTTCGAGCTCGCCGCGCTTGCGCTCGCCGATGTCGAGCGCCACCGTGACGATGCGCTCGATCTCGCCGTCGACGGCGCGGCGCAGCGGCAGCTTGTTGACCAGCCATTGCCGCATCCGGCCCGACGAATCGACGTACTCCTCCTCATAGAAACCGAGGTCCTGGCCCGCCGCCAGCACCCGCCTGTCGTTGGCGTCGGTCTTCTGCGCGCCGTAGCGCGACATCAGGTCGCTGGTGGTACGCCCGATCGCATCCGCGGGATCGATGCCGAAGATGCCCGCCATGTAGCGGTTCATCAGCAAGTAGCGCAGCTCCTTGTCCTTGACGTTGATCACCGCCGGCACCGTGTCGATCACCTGCTGCAGCAGGCGGCGGCCTTCGATCACGGCGGCTTCGGCGCGCTTCTGGTCGGTGATGTCGCGCACCGCGCCTTCGTAGCGCACCACCTTGCCGGCCTCGTCGCGTACCGCGGTGGCGCTGTCCGACAGCCACAGCATCTCGCCGTCGCGCTTGCGCGCCTGATACTCGAACTCCCGCACCATGCCGTCGCGCTGCATCAGCGCGCGGTAGACCTCGCGTGCGTTCGGATCGGCATAGATCGCGGTCGCGATTTCGCCGATGCCGCGGATCAGCTCGGCCGGCGTGTCGTATCCCATCATCCGCGCCAGCGCCGGGTTGGCGTTGAGCAGAGCGCCGTCCGGCGTCGTCACATAGATGCCGTCGATCGAGCCCTCGAACAGCTTGCCGTAGCTTTCCTCGGCGAGGCGCTGCTCGGCGAGCGCGCGGACCGCGGACTCGCGCGCGGTATCGGCCTCCACGAGGGTGCGGCGAAACACTTCGGCGGCGCGCGCGATGTCGCCGATCTCGTTGCGCATGTCGGTCGCCGGAATCGCGG
>CAXUBE010000296.1:0-3116 GCA_964249215.1 uncultured Rhodopseudomonas sp.
CACCCAAGACCCCTCCCCGCAAGGGGGAGGGGAGGGATGAAGGCACGCGATGACATTGCGCGAGCGCGAGATTGGCGGTTTTGAACGGGGCCTCCGTGCGTTCGAACTGGCGCAGCATCTGGTTGCCGCGTTCCACGGCCGCATCGAGCGCCGCCTTCGCCGTCTTCTGGCCGGAAAGCGCCGCCTCGATCTCCTCGGCCCACAGATCGCGCATCTGCACCATGTTGCCGAACCGCAGCCCGCGCGAATTTTCGGTGGGCTCCTTGTTGGTGAGTTCCTTCAGCGGCGTCTCCAGCACCGGGTTCTTTTCATAGAAGCCGTCGGCCTTGGTCTTTTCATACGCCGCTTTGGTGATCGGCAAATAGCCCGATTCCTGATGCAGCCTGGCTTGCCGATTGGTGTCGGACAGAAACGCGAAGAACTTCGCGACGCCCTTGTATTCCTCGGGTTTCTTGCCGCCCATCACCCACAGCGACGCGCCGCCGATGATCGAATTCTGCGGCGCGCCGTTGGTCTCCGGATAATACGGCATCGGCGCCGAGGTGAAGTCGAACTTCGCGGTGCCCTTGGCGGTGGCGTAGTAGCCCGACGAGGTCAGGAAGATCGCGCATTCGCCGGAGCCGAAGCGGCTTTCGCTGGCATTGGCGCGGCCGGAATAGTCGTAGGTCTTGTCCTTCTGCAGGTCGATCAGGTTCTGCAGGTGCTTGACCTGCAGCGGCCCGTTGAACTCCAGCACGGTGTCGAAGCCGTCGAGCCCGTTGGCCTTGGTGCCGATCGGCGTGTTGTGCCAGGCCGAGAACTGCTCGATGTTGGCCCAGGTCGCCCAGGCATTGGAAAAGCCGCAGGTCGCGTGGCCCGCCGCCTTCAGCTTCTTCGCCGCGTCGAATACTTCGGGCCAGGTCTTCGGGATGTCCGCGACGCCGGCCTTCTTCAGTTCGTCCTTGTTGATCCACATCACCATCGAGGAGGAATTGAAGGGAAACGACAGCATGTCGCCCTTGGAGGTCGAGTAGTAGCCGGTGATCGCCGGCAGGTAGGCCTTCGGATCGAACGGCTCGTTGGCGTCCTTCATGAGCTGGTAGACCGGCTTGATCGCGCCGGTGGCGCTCATCATGGTCGCGGTGCCGACCTCGAACACCTGGATGATGTGCGGCGCGGTGCCGGCGCGGAACGCGGCGATGCCGGCGTTCATGGTGTCGGGATAGCTGCCCTTGAACGAGGGCACGACCTTGTAGTCCGACTGGCTGGCGTTGAAGTCTTCGGCCAGCTTGTTGACGATGTCGTTGTTGCCGCCCGTCATGGCGTGCCACCACTGCAATTCGGTCGCGGCATGAGCGGACGAAACCAGCGCGACCGATGCGATCAGCGTCGAGGCGAGACCGAAGTGGCGGATTGTCATCAAGAAGCTCTCCCTGTTGAGCTGTCATTTTCGTGGTCGCGCGTTAGCAGCGCCGAATGACATGCGAATGACGCAGAGGCAGACTCCATGACTAGGCGGGAAGCGGCGCCGTGGGAAGCCGGAAAATAGCCGACCGCGCCGCCGGGAACCGGCGCGCTAGCGCCTGCGCTCGGCGCCGCTGACGACGCCGTCGGCCATCAGTTTTTCGATATCGCCGCCGGAATAGCCGAATTCGCGCAGCACTTCGCCGGCATGCGCGCTGAATTTCGGCGGCAGGCCGCGCAGCGACGCCTTGCTGCGCTCGAAGCGGATCGGCGAGGCGACGCCCTTGTACCAGTCCTGCGCGATCACGTCGCCGCGCGCGGCGGTGTGCGCGTTGGTCAGCGCCTGGTCGATCGACTGCACCGGGCCCGCCGGCAGCCCGGCATCGAGCAGCCGGTTGCACAGCGGCTCGCGGTCATGCAGCTTGAACACCGCCTCCAGTTCGGCGCGCAACGCCGCGCGATTGGCGATGCGGTCCTTGTTGCGGGCGAAGCGCGGGTCGGCGCCGAGCTCGGGCTTGCCGATCTCCCTGCACAGCTTGCGGAAGGTGCCGTCATTGCCCACCCCGGTGAAGATCGCGCCGTCGCGCGCCTCGAAGATCGCATAGGGCACGAGGTTGGGGTGTTCGTTGCCGGTGAGCACGGGCGGCTTGCCATGCAGGAAGTAGTTGGCGGTGTGCGGATGCATGATCGCAAGGCCGGTCTCGTACAGCGTGGTCTCGAGAAATTGGCCGACGCCGGATGTCTGCCGCTCCGCCAGCGCCATCAGGATGCCGATCGCGGCATAAAGCCCGGTGGTGATGTCGACCAGCGGCACGCCGATCCGCATCGGACCGCTTTGCGGCGAGCCGGTCGCGGCGATCATTCCGGTCATCGCCTGGATGATGGCGTCGTAGCCGGGATTGCCGCCGCGCGGGCCGTCGCCGCCGAAGCCGGAAATCCGGCAATGCACGAGGCGCGGAAATGTCGCGCGCAGCACGTCGTTGGCGAGGCCCCATTTGTCGAGCGTGCCGGGCTTGAAATTCTCGATCAGCACGTCGGCGCCGGCGAGCATCTTCAGCAGCACCTCGCGGCCGCCCGGCGAGGCGAGGTCGAGCCCGATCGAGCGCTTGTTGCGGTTGATGCCGATGAAATACGCGGCGTCCTCGTCGTGGAACGGAGGTCCCCAGTCGCGCACCTCGTCGCCCGCCGGCGGCTCGACCTTGATGACGTCGGCGCCGTGGTCGGCGAGCACCTGGGTGCAATACGGACCGCCGAGCACCCGCGTCAGGTCGATCACGCGGAGGCCGGCCATCGCGCCGGGAGGAGGAATGTCAGACGTCATGGGGCGTTTCCGCGCGTTTTGTTATTTTTCGGTGCGCCACTTAAAACATCAGAACCGCTTCTTCGCAAATGCCCGGCCTGATCCTGATTTGAGATATTTCTCAAAGGCGAAAGCCTGCTTCTGATCGCTGAACGCCACGTACGTCTTGATTTTCCAAGGCCGATACTTCGACGTATGCGGAACTTCGCCCGCATTATGCTTCGTCAGCCGCGTCCGCAGGTCATCGGCAATACCGATATAGAAATGCTCGGAATCCATGCTTTCAAGGATATAAACGTATTTCACGGGATCGCCGAATTGCGAAGCAAGCGATGAACATTGCCGGCCCGTCTTCGCCCTGCGGGCTTCGACG
>CAXUBE010000297.1:0-3093 GCA_964249215.1 uncultured Rhodopseudomonas sp.
CTGCGTGCCTTCATCGACGCCTCGGGTTACGCGAATGCGCCGCGCAAGCACATGCCGGGAGACGCCTCGACGCGTTCCTACGCGCGGATATCGAGCGCGGAAGCGCCGATGATCCTGATGAATTCGCCGCGGCGCGCGGTCGGCGCGGCGAGCTATGCCGGCAGGACCTACAGCGCCGCGGTGCATCTCGCCGAAGACGTCGGCCCGTTCGTCGCCGTCGCCAACGCCCTGCGCGAGCGCGGCTTCTCGGCGCCGGCGATCGCGCATGCGAATCTCGAGGACGGCTTCCTGATCACCGAGGATTTCGGCGCGGCGAGCTTCGTCGGCGGAACGCCGCCTCAGCCGATCGCCGAGCGCTACGAGGCCGCCGCCGATATGCTGGTCGCGCTGCATCGCCGGCACCTGCCGCACACGCTGCCGCTGACCAAGGACGCCAGCTACGCCATTCCGGTTTTCGATACGCAAGCAATGCTGATCGAAATCGGTCTGATGCCGGAATGGTATATGCCGGACCGCGGCAGGCCCGCGAGCGAGGCGCTGCGCGCGGAATTCACGTCGATCTGGCGCGATCTGCTGGAGCGACAGGACGAGCGCGCGACGTGGGTGCTGCGCGATTTCCATTCGCCCAATCTGATCTGGCTCGGGCAGCGCGACGATATCCGCAAGGTGGGCGTGATCGATTTCCAGGATACCGTGCTCGGCCCCGCCGCCTACGACCTGGTTTCGCTGCTGCAGGACGCGCGGATCGACGTGCAGGAAACGCTCGAACTCGCGCTGCTGTCGCGCTACGTCAAGGCGCGGCGCGAAGCGGAGGCCGAGTTCGATCCGGCGGCGTTCGCGCGTTCCTACGCGGTGATGTCGGCGCAGCGCAACACGCGGCTGCTCGGCACCTTCGCGCGGCTCAACCTGCGCGACGGCAAGCCGCAATATCTGCGTCACCAGCCGCGGATCTGGACGTATCTCAGCCGCTCGCTCGGCCATCCGGCGCTGGCGCAATTGCGCGGATGGTACGCCGCCAACGTGCCGCCGCCTTATGATTGAGCATGATCTTTTCGGAAAACCGGTACCCACTTTTGCGGGTCATGGTCTCGTCGCGTCGCTTTACGTCTTGTTCACCGTGCCTCGGTTAATCTGCGACAAACATCTCGCGGTTTCGCGGGACCCTGCTCGCCGGAGACTGCAATGTCGGAACGCCGCAAGGACGGCCGCGTGATTTTCGAGCGCGGCATTCGCGCGCACATGATGGCGATCGACGGCAGTTGGCGGCGCGAATGCATGATGGCGGACGTCTCCAAATTCGGCGCCAAACTCACCATCGAAGGCGCAATCGAGGGGCTGGACCTCAAGCAATTCTTCCTGCTGCTGTCGTCGACCGGTCTTGCCTATCGGCGCTGCGAATTGAGCTGGATCAACGGCGTCCAGGTCGGCGTCAGCTTCATCAGGAACGAAAAGAAAAAAAACCAGCCCGGTCGCGGCGTGCCCCAGGAAATGGAGCACTGACCGCCGCGGCGGCGTCGCACCGCGGTCATGTTCGCCGGCTAGATGCGATGTTCGAGCATGATCTTTTTCGGAAAACCGGTACCCGGTTTCCGGATCATGCTCTCGGCAGGCTCTCGCCGATGCAACGAAGCCTGCGTTCGTGATACGATCGCGTCGCGAATCCATCGAACCCGTCAGCCGCATGTCCGTTCAGCCCCGCAAAGCCATGGTCCTCGCCGCCGGCCTCGGCGTGCGGATGCGTCCGTTGACCGACAACATGCCGAAGCCGCTGGTCAGCGTCGCCGGGCGTCCGCTGCTCGACCACGTGCTCGACCGGCTCGCCGAGGCGGGCGTCGCGGAAGCGATCGTCAACGTGCACTACCTGCCGGATCAGATCATCCGGCATGTCGCCGGCCGCGTCGCGCCGAAAGTCATCATTTCCGACGAACGCGACGTCGTGCTCGGCACCGGCGGCGGCGTGGTCAAGGCATTGCCGCTGCTGGGCAGCGCGCCGTTCTTTCATCTGAACGCCGACACCATGTGGATCGACGGCGTGCGTCCGAACATGGCGCGGCTCGCCGATACCTTCGATCCCGCGCGGATGGACATCCTGATGCTGATGGCGCCGACCACCAGCAGCATCGGCTATTCCGGCAAGGGCGATTTCGCGATGACCGCCGACGGCGGCTTGCGCAAGCGCAAGGAAAACGAGGTGGTGCCGTTCGTCTATGCCGGCGCGGCCATCATGTCGCCCGCGCTGTTTGCCGATGCGCCGGCGGGCGAATTCTCGCTGACGCGGATGTTCGATCGCGCCGGCGGGCAGCATCGGCTGTTCGGGCTTCGGCTCGACGGCGTCTGGATGCATGTCGGAACGCCGGAGGCGGTGCGCTCCGCCGAGGACGCCTACCTCGCCAGCGTCGCCTGAACGCCGACTCCCCTCCCGCATGCGCGTGCCGTAATGTCCTGATCCGCGAATCAGGAAATCCATGCGCGTATTCAGCGTCCCGTCGTCCGCGCCGTTCCTGCGCACATTGATCGCCGCGCTGCTCGACGGCGACCTCGTCGACGGCTTCGCGGCACGGGCCCATCCGGAACGGCTGGCCGAGGCGACGCTGTATCTGCCGACCCGCCGCGCCGGGCGCATGGCGCGCGACATTTTCCTCGACGAGATGAAGACCGACGCGGTGCTGCTGCCGCGCATCGTGGCGCTCGGCGAAATCGACGAGGACGAACTGGCGTTCGCGCAGGCCGCCGCCGGGTCGCCGCTGGACGATCTCGAAACGCCCCCTGCGCTGGACGGATTTCCGCGCCGGCTGATGCTGGCGCAGATGATCGGCGCCTGGTCGAAGCGGCTGATGCCCGGCGATGACGCGCAGGCGCCGCTGGTCGCGGGCGGGCCGGCCTCGACGCTGGCGCTCGCCGACGATCTGGCGCGGCTGATGGACGACCTCATCACCCGCAGTGTCGACTGGAGCGCGCTCGACGGTCTGGTGCCAGATGCGCTCGATCATTACTGGCGGCTGACGCTCGATTTCCTGATGATCGCGCGGCAATGGTGGCCGGCGCATCTCGACGAGCTTGGCCTGATCGAACCGGCGGCACGGCGCGACGCCC
>CAXUBE010000298.1:0-3091 GCA_964249215.1 uncultured Rhodopseudomonas sp.
CGGGTTCCGGCAGATCGATCCGGATCACCCGCACGCCGCGCAGGCGGGCAAGCGGAGCGTCCGTGCCGCGGACCGCGAGGCGGGTGACGCCGCTGACATCATCGTCACCGCGCGGCGCGTCGACGAGCGGCTGCAGGACGTGCCGATCTCGATCACGGTGTTCAACCCGCAGCAGATAGCCAACCGCAACATCGTCGCCCCGGAAGACCTGGCGCTGTACACGCCGTCGCTGTCGACCAACGGCGTCACCGGCCGGGAGAATACCTCCTACTCGATCCGCGGTTTCACGCAGGACCCGGGCACGTCGCCATCGGTGGCGGTCTATTTCGCCGATGTCGTCGCGCCGCGCGGCAGTTCCTCGATCCCGCAGGGCGACGGCGCCGGGCCGGGATCCTTCTTCGACCTCCAGAACGTGCAGGTGCTCAAAGGGCCGCAGGGCACGCTGTTCGGCCGCAACACGACCGGCGGCGCGGTACTGCTCGTGCCGCAGAAGCCGACCGGCCGGTTCGAAGGCTATATCGAGGGCCTGTACGGCAGTTATAACTGGAAGGGCCTGCAGGGGGCGATCAACGTCCCGCTCAGCGACAACATCCGCGCGCGTCTGTCGTTCGACTTCCAGGACCGCGACGGCCTTACGAAGAATGTCGGCATCGGCCCGGACCTCGACGACCGGCATTATATCGCGGTGCGCGGCAGCGTGGTGTGGGACATCACGCCCGACCTCGAGAATTACACGATCCTGTCCTACCTCCATTCCAAGAGCCACGGCTCGGGCTTCGCGCTGATCGGATGCGACCCGACGAGCTTCATCGGCTCGAACGTCTGCGGCCCGTTTGCGACGCAGCAGCAGGGCGGTCCGCACACCGTCAGCATCGACATCCCCAATCCGCTCAACGACCGTAAGGAATATCGCGCGATCAACACCACCACCTGGAACGCGAGCGACGCGCTGACGGTGAAGAACATCATCAGCTATACGCAGTTGACGGGCGATTATGTGTCGGACGTGTTCTCGACGAATATCAAGGTTCCGACGACGGTCTTCGTGCCGATCCAGGACCCGGCGACGGGCGCGCTTCTCGCGCTCCAGCCCACGCCGACCGGCGCGCTGGCGGGGACGCGGCTCCAGTTCATCGACGCTTTCGCCGACAGCGCGGCGCACAATACCGATCAGTCGACCTTCACCGAGGAACTGCAGTTCCAGGGCAGGATCGGCGGCGACAAGTTCGTGTGGCAGGCCGGCGCCTATTACGAGCGGTCCGTGCCCCACGGTTTCGTCGAGAACCGCTCCACCCAGCTGGTCAACTGCGCGGATGTCGCGACGCTGCAATGCTACTCGCCGCTGGGCCAGGTCTTCCGGCAGGGCTATGCGCAATATTATGCGAACCTGTTCGGCGTGCCGGCGCAGTTCACCGATCCGGGCTTCGACCTGCCGATCGGCGGCCTCGGCCTGCGCCGCACGAAGATCGACTTTCGCAACCTCGGCATCTACGCGCAGGGCACCTATGCCCTGACCAGCCGGCTGAAGATCACCGGCGGCATCCGCTACACCTCCGACAGGGTGAAAGCGTCCTCCACCGAGTTCAACTATATCTTCGGCGGACCGGTCGTCGTGCCGGGTTCCGCCGTACCGGCGGTTGGCGGCCCCAACAACCCGGTGACAATCTGCGTACAGTCCGACGCCACGCTGGCCAACAACTGCCTTGTCACGGCCGAAACGAAGAGTTCGAAGCCGACCTGGCTCATCGATCTCGACTACAAGCCCAACGACGACGTTCTGCTGTATGGCAAATATTCTCGCGGCTATCGCCAGGGCAGCGTGGTCCCCAGCGGGGCCGGGTCGTTCCGGTCGTTCAAGCCGGAGAGGATCGACGCCTTCGAGGTCGGCCTGAAGACGGATATCCGCGGTGCGCTGCGTGGCTATTTCAACATCGACGCCTTCTACAACAATCTTTACGGCCAGCAGATCAACGCCGCGTTCACCGATCTGGACGGCGGGGTCTCCCCGGCGAACGGTATCGTCAACGTCAACAAGTCGAGGAGCTACGGCGTCGAGATCGAAGCCAGCATCACGCCCTTCCGGGGTTTCAATCTGAACGGCTCCTATACCTATCTTCGCACGAAGCTTGTCAGCGCGCCCGTCTTCGTGGCGGCCGCGCCGTTCGACCGGGTGGACTTGTCGGCGGATGTAGGCGCCGACCTGGCCTATTCGCCGCGTAATCGGGTGACGGTAACCGGCAGCTACGCCTTGCCGCTGGATCCGGGCATCGGGCAGATCGTGTTCGGCGCGACCTATAGCTACAGCAGTTCGCAGCTGGCGGTATCGCAATCGGCGTCGCCCTTCGCCAGGCTCGATCCGTTCAATACCCTCAACCTCAACCTCAACTGGAACCGTGTCGGTGGATCGGCGATCGACGCATCGATCTTCGCGACCAATGTGACCGACGAGAAATACCAGACCCAGATCATCGGCGTCTACTACAGCAGCGGCATCGAAGGCGCCCGCTACGGCGAGCAGCGGATCGTCGGCGGGAAACTGCGGTACAACTTCTGATGATCCCGAGCGGGGCGGCGGGATCACGATGCACCGATCATCGTGACTCGTCGCGCCGCGATACGGCCGCGCTTCATCGTCGGTGAGTGAAACCGGATAGAAAGGCCATCCGCCGGAAGATCGCGCCGCCGATCGTTCGCTCCCATGCTGTAAAGGTTGCCGTATGTCCGAGTTCCTCCAGGTCGCGAGCCGCGAGATTCCCTATCCCGCCTCGATCAGCCAGGCCGCGCGGGAGAAGCTGGTGACGATGGCGGCCATGCCGGTCGCGGCGTCGGAACCGCCACGCGACGCGGCGGGCTGGGATGCCATGATCGGCTTCGTGAACGCGATGCTGTTCGCGATGATCGGACCGCCCGCCGCGGGGACGACGGTGGCGCCGATCGAGATCGGCGGGCTGCCGGCCTACGACATCGGCCCGGGGCGGGCGGCGACCGGCCGCGTGTGCCTGTTCCTGCATGGCGGCGGGCTGACGATGGGCGGCGGCAAGGCGTGCGGGGCGATGGGACATGCCTTCGCGGAAGGCGCCGGGCTCCACAC
>CAXUBE010000299.1:0-3055 GCA_964249215.1 uncultured Rhodopseudomonas sp.
TCCACAATCATCGCCGACATCGCATCCGCCTCCGACGAGGCGACGCTGGAAGCGGTGCGCATCGGCGCGCTCGGCAGGAAGGACACGATCTCGGCGCTGCTGGCGACGCTCGGCAAGATGACGCCGGACGATCGCAAGACGCAAGGCGCCGCGATCAACCTCGCCAAGGATGCGGTGACGCAGGCGCTGGCCGCGCGGCGCGACATCCTGAAATCCGCCGCGCTCGATGCGCGGCTCGCATCCGAGACCATCGACGTCACGCTTCCGATACGCGAGGCCGCGGCCGAGCAGGGCCGGATTCATCCGATCAGCCAGGTGATGGACGAACTCACCGCGATCTTCGCCGACATGGGCTTCGCCATCGCCGAGGGCCCGGATATCGAGACCGACGACTATAACTTCACGCGGCTGAATTTCCCGGAGGGCCATCCCGCGCGCGAGATGCACGACACCTTCTACTTCAATCCGCGCCCCGATGGCTCGCGGCTGCTGCTGCGCACGCACACGTCGCCGGTGCAGGTCCGCACCATGCTCACGCAAAAACCGCCGATCCGCATCGTCTGTCCCGGCCGCACCTACCGCAGCGACAGCGACCAGACCCATACGCCGATGTTTCATCAGGTCGAGGGTCTCGTGATCGACAAGTCAGCGCATCTCGGTCACCTCAAATGGATCCTGCACGAATTCTGCAAGGCGTTCTTCGAGGTCGACAATGTCGCCATGCGTTTCCGGCCGTCGTTCTTTCCGTTCACCGAGCCGTCGCTCGAAGTCGACATTCAGTGCCGCCGCGCCAACGGCGAAATCCGCTTCGGCGAAGGCAGCGACTGGCTGGAGATTCTCGGCTGCGGCATGGTGCACCCGAACGTGCTGCGCGCCTGCGGTATCGATCCCGACGTGTATCAGGGGTTTGCCTGGGGCATGGGCATCGATCGCATCGCGATGCTGAAATACGGCATGTCCGACCTGCGGCAACTGTTCGAAGGCGACGTGCGCTGGCTCGATCATTACGGCTTCAGGCCGCTCGACACCCCGACGCTGGCGGGCGGATTGAGTTCGTGAACAACCCTAGTTTGGTCACGGTCGCGCTATCTTCGCTCACTGCTTTGGCCGGCATTATCATCGGCGGCTTGTTGGCCCATCGACTGACAGTAAAGCGTGATCAACAACAAAGAACGCGAGCACGTGTTTTAGAATATTTAGTTGAGGCTTGGCGAAATCTTGAAAAGGGAAGCCGAGACAATTTGGACGATAAAATGAAGGGCGAAGCCTTGGAACTTGCTATTGCAGATATTCAGCTTTTTGGCAGCCCGCGACAGATTCTATTAGCTCAAAGAATTGCGTTGGAAATGGCAAACAAGGCGTCGTCAAATACAACGGATTTACTTTCTGCACTGAGGGACGACCTTCGAAGCGAATTGATGTTAGTCAAATCACCAGTGCCGCTCTTCTTTTTCAGAGTAACTATGAAGCCTCTCCCCGGATTGGAGAGGAAGCCATGAAATTCTCGCTCTCCTGGCTGAAGGAGCATCTGGAGACCGACGAGCCGCTGGAAAAGCTCGCCGACCGGCTCACCATGATCGGTCTCGAGGTCGAGCACATCGAGGACAAAGCCAAGGCGCTGGCGCCGTTCACCATAGCCCGCGTGATATCGGCCGAGCCGCATCCGAATGCCGACCGGCTGCGCGTGTGCATGGTGGAGACCGCGCAAGGCGGTCAGCCGGTGCAGGTGGTGTGCGGCGCGCCGAACGCGCGCGCCGGCCTCGTCAGCGTGTTCGCGCCGCCCGGCACCCGCATTCCGAGCAAGAACGTCACGCTCGGCATCGGCACCATTCGCGGCGTCGAGAGCCGCGGCATGCTGTGCTCGGCAGCGGAATTGCAGATTTCCGACGACCATGACGGCATCATCGAACTGCCCGATGACGCCCCGGTCGGCGCGCTTTATGCGCAATGGGCCGGGCTCGGCGACCCGGTGCTGGAGATCAACCTCACGCCGAACCGGCAGGATTGCACCGGCGTGCACGGCATCGCGCGCGATCTCGCGGCCGCCGACATGGGCAAGCTCAAGGAGCCCGCGATCAGGCCGGTCGAGGGCGAATTCCCCTGCCCCGTGAAAGTCGCCGTCGAGGATGCGTCGCTGTGTCCCGGCTTCGCGCTGCGGCTGGTGCGCGGCGTCAAAAACGGCCCGTCGCCGGAATGGCTGCAGCGGCGGCTGCTCTCGATCGGACTGCGTCCGATCAACGCGCTGGTCGACATCACCAACTTCCTGACATTCGACCGCGGCCGGCCGCTGCACGTGTTCGACGCGGCGAAGGTCACGGGCAACCTCACGGTGCGCCGCGCGCATGGCGGCGAAACGCTGCTCGCGCTCGACGGCCGCGTCTACGGACTCGATGACGGCATCTGCGTGATCGCCGACGACAACGGCGTGGAATCGCTGGCCGGCATCATGGGCGGCGAAGCCTCCGGCTGCTCGGACGCGACCACCGACGTGCTGATCGAATCCGCGCTGTGGAACGCGATCAACATCGCGCAGAGCGGCCGCAAGCTCGGGATCAATTCCGACGCGCGCTACCGCTTCGAGCGCGGCGTCGATCCGGCCTTCATGATTCCGGGGCTCGAGCTTGCGACGAGGCTGGTGCTCGATCTGTGCGGCGGCAGCGCGTCCGACATCGTGGTGATCGGCGATGCGTTCGGCGACGAGCGGACGATCGATTTTCCGCTCTCCGAGGTGAAGCGGCTCGCCGCGATCGACGTGCCCGCGGGCGAGATGCGCCGCATCCTCGGCCATCTCGGCTTCATGGTGGCGGGGAGCGGCCCGGCGGTGAAGGTCGCGGTGCCGTCATGGCGCGGCGACGTGCACGGCAAGGCCGACCTCGTCGAGGAGATCGTGCGCATCGTCGGCGTCGACAAGGTGCCGATGACGCCGTTCGAGCGCGGCGAGAGCCCACGCAAGCCGGTGCTGACGCCGCTTCAACGGCGCACCCGCCGCGCCAAGCGCGCGCTCGCCGCGCGCGGCCTGGTCGAGGCGGTGACGTGGTCGTTCATCGCGAAAGCC
>CAXUBE010000300.1:0-1551 GCA_964249215.1 uncultured Rhodopseudomonas sp.
AAGATTTGCACCGCGGCAGGTCCACCCTCTCCCCTTGCGGGAGTGGGTGGCGAAATGCGCGACGCGAATGGCGCCGGGTGAGGGGTTCTATTCTAAGCGACCCCTCACCCGCCCTCCATGCTTCGCATGTCGGGCACCCTCTCCCTCAAGGGGAGAGGGAAGGCCTGCGCGTTGCGCTACTTCCAGCCCACTCTAACCGGACACTTGCGCGTGGACCTCGTCACCTTCGGCATTCAGCTCCTGAATGCGATCCAGTACGGCATGGTGCTGTTTCTGGTCGCCAGCGGCCTGACACTGGTGTTCGGCATTCTCGGCGTCATCAATCTGGCGCATGGCGCGTTCTACATGCTCGGCGCCTATCTGGCGTACTGGATCGCGCTGTACACCGGCAGTTTCCTGGTGGCGATCGCCGGCGGCGTCGCGATCGCCTTCGTGATCGGACTGCTGCTCGAGACGATTTTCGTCCGGCTGCTCTATGGCCGCGATCATCTCGCGCAGGTGCTGCTTAGCTTCGGCCTGATTCTCGCGGTCGATGAAGTCAGGCAGTTGCTCTTCGGAAAGGACGTCCACGCGGTGCCGCCGCCGCCGTGGCTGTCCGGATCGATCCGGTTGACCGACAATTTGTCCTATCCGGTGTACCGGCTCGCGATCTGCGTATTCTGCATCGCGGTCGCCGGCGTGATCTTCCTGATCATCAACAAAACCAGGATCGGCATGATCGTCCGCGCCGGCGCCGAAAACCGCGAGATGACCCGCGTGCTCGGAATTAGTTTTGACGCCGTCAACCGCTATGTATTCGCGGTCGGCATCGCGCTCGCCGCGCTCGGCGGCATCGTGGTGGCGCCGGTCTCGACGGTGTTTCCCGGCATGGGCGACGGCATGCTGATCCTGTCGTTCGTCGTCGTGGTGCTCGGCGGCATCGGCTCGGTGGCGGGAGCCGCGGTCGGCGCGTTCCTGATCGGGCTGACCGACACCTTCGGCAAGGTGTTCTTCCCGAGCGTGTCGAGCATCCTGATCTACCTGTTGATGGCGGCTGTGCTGGTGTGGCGGCCCAACGGCATTCTCGGCCGGCGGGACGCATGAGCGCGATGCCGGGCCGGCGCAACGTTGTGATCGCGGCGCTTTGCCTCGCGGCGGCGATTGCGCTGCCGTTCGTGGTGCCGACATACTACGTGCAGTTCGCCGGCAAGGCGCTCATCATGGGCATGCTGGCGATGGCGCTCAATCTCGCGGTCGGCCATGGCGGCATGGTGTCGCTGTGCCACGCGGCATTTTTCGGGCTCGCGGGCTACGTGCTGGCGCTGGCGTCGCCGCGCTACGACGCGGCGTCGTTTCTGCTGACCCTGCCGCTGGCCGCGCTCGCCGCCGCCGCCGCGGCGCTGGTGATCGGCGCGCTGGCACTGCGCACCCGCGGCATCTACTTCATCATGGTGACGCTGGCGTTCGGCGAGATGCTGTTCTTCTTCTTCCACGATACCAGGATCGCCGGCGGCTCCGACGGCGCCTTCATCAACATCAAGCCCGAGATCGCGCTGTTCGGACCGCAACTGA
>CAXUBE010000300.1:1561-3054 GCA_964249215.1 uncultured Rhodopseudomonas sp.
CTCGACCGGCCGCGCTCGTGCTACTTCGTGGTGCTGGCCGCGGTCGTGATCGTGATCGCGCTGCTGACGATGCTGGTGCGCTCGCCGTTCGGCCATGCGCTGGCGGCGGCGCGCGACAACGAGCGCCGCGCCGCCTCGATCGGCTTTCCGGTGTTTCGGATTCGCCTGATCGCGTTCGTGATCTCCGGCGCGGTCGCCGGCGTCGCGGGCTATCTCGCCGCCGTGCAGTTCGGCTTCGTCGCGCCGCAGATGCTGGGCTGGCATCAATCCGCGACGGTGCTGGTGATGGTGCTGATCGGCGGGCTGCAATCGGTCACCGGACCGCTGGTCGGCGCGCTGGTCCTGATCGGCCTCGAGGAAGTGCTCAAGGCCCATCTCGAGCAATGGAAGCTCGCCGAAGGGCTGATCATTATCGCCATCGTTCTGCTGCTGCCGAACGGCGTGCGGCAGTTGTGGCCGATGCTGTTGCCTGCGCGCGACAAGGCCGCGGTGCGCGCCGCGCAACCGGCCGAGACCCGCCATGCCTGAGCTTGCATTGCGCGCGACCGATCTCGGCAAGCAGTTCGGCGGCGTGCGCGCGGTGCACGGCGTGTCGATCGACGCGCATCCCGGCGAGGTCCACGCCGTGATCGGGCCGAACGGTGCCGGCAAATCGACGCTGATCAATCTGCTGTCCGGCGAGCTTCACGTCACGACCGGCAGGATCATGCTCGGCGAGCGCGACATCACGCGGCTTGCGCCGCATCGCCGCGCGCAGGCGGGCCGCGGCCGCGCCGAGCAGAAGAGCACGATCTTCGCGCGCTTCACCGTGCATGAAAACGTTCGCCTCGCCGCGCAGGCGCGCTCGCGCTCGCCGTTGAAGATGTTCGGCGGCGCGCGTTCCGACGGCGACGTGCAGCGGCGTGCCGCGGCCGCGATCGCCAAAGCCGGACTCTCCGGCCGCGAGCCGGTCGTCGCAGGCGCGCTCAGCCATGGCGAGCAGCGCCAGCTCGAGATCGCGATGGTGCTCGCGACCGATCCCGCGGTGATCCTGCTCGACGAGCCGCTCGCCGGAATGGGCCAGATCGAGGCCCGCGGCATCATCGCGCTGATCGCGTCGTTGAAGATCGGCCGCGCGGTGCTGATCGTCGAGCACGACATGGACGCGGTGTTCGAGCTCGCCGACCGTCTCACCGTGCTGCAGGACGGCCGCATGCTTGCCTCAGGTCTGCCTCAAGAGGTCCGGCGGCATCCCGCGGTGCGTTCGGCCTATCTCGGCAACCATGGCGATGCCGCATGAGCGCGCCTCCGCTGCTCGAGGTCGAAGCGTTGCAGGCGTTTTACGGCGCGAGCCAAGTCCTTCACGGCATTGATCTATCCGTCGCGCGGGGCGAGCAGGTCGCCCTGATCGGCCGCAACGGCATGGGCAAGACCACGCTGCTGCGCGCGCTGATGGGGCTGGTGCCGGACTGCCGCGGCGCGCGGCGTTACGGCGGCGCCGACATCGCGAATCT
>CAXUBE010000301.1:0-3034 GCA_964249215.1 uncultured Rhodopseudomonas sp.
ACCACGACGATCTGCACCGCCTGCCACAGATGCGAGGCGGATTCGACGCCGTCCTCGTCCTCGTTTTCCGGCACCAGCAGCTTGGCGGCGATCACGATCAGCGCGAGGCCGCCGATCAGCTTGAGATACGGCCACTTCATCAGCGTGGCGACGATGCCGGTGAAGACGATCCGCAGCAGCACCGCGGCGGCGGAGCCGAGCACCATGCCCCACAGCCGATGACGCGGCTGCAGCCCGCGGCAGGCGAGCGCGATCACCAGCGCGTTATCGCCGGAGAGCAGGATGTTGATCCATATGATCTTGCCGACCGAGAGCCAGAACGACGGCTGCTGCATCTCGGACTTGAACTCACCGAGCAGCGTACCGATCGTGGCCGGGTCGAACACATGCAGCACCCAGTCCAAGGCGGCCTCCCTGCCGGCAGCGCGTGCGGGCGCCTTCGATCGGCGCCGGCCATGCGTCGAAGATCAGCCGACGATGTCGTTGCCCGAGAAGAACTGCGCGATTTCGATCGCGGCGGTGTCGGTGGCGTCCGAGCCGTGCACCGAATTCTCGCCCATGGAACGCGCATGCAGCTTGCGCACGGTGCCCTCGGCGGCCTTCGACGGATCGGTCGCGCCCATCACCTCGCGGTGTCTCGCGACGGCGTTTTCGCCCTCCAGCACCTGGACGACCACCGGTCCCGACGTCATGAAATCGACCAGCTCGCCGAAGAACGGACGGGCCTTGTGGACGCCGTAGAACGTCTCCGCTTGCGCTTTGGTCATGCGGATGCGCTTTTGCGCCACGATCCGCAGGCCGGCCTTCTCGAACAGCGCGTTGATCGCGCCGGTGATGTTGCGCTCGGTCGCATCGGGCTTGAGGATCGAGAACGTCCGTTCAATCGCCATTTATTCGTCCTTGAAGTCCGTTGTCGGGAACCTGTAGAGAGGTCGCCGGCTTATATCGGCGCCCTTGCCGCGCGGCAAGCCGCGCGCGGCAGATCTCGAATGCGGCGGCTTACCGCTACCGACGGTACCGGCTTCAGGAGGGCGATCGGGCTCGCACGAATACCGGCCATGTCGCGGATCGGACCGTGGTTTCATTCAATCTTTACCGGCCCGGCATCCTATCGATTCATCAAGGCAACCATCCGGCGCCTTGTGACTTGATAGTATGACGGTTTGACAACCGGAACGGCTGAATTGGAACTTCCCATGAGCTTGGCCCCCAACAATGGCAAGAAGATCGACAGCGCCACAAGCCGCTCGATCTGCGGAGCCATCGGCGAACGGCTGAGGCGGAATATGGTACCTGCCGAGACGGAGTTGCCGGCGCATATGCGCGACCTGCTCGACGAGATGGAGCGCCGGGAAGTGCAGGCCGCGGCTAGCCCGCGTCGGCGCGGCTGAGGGCGGGCTTTTAAGCGTCGCCGTGTCGCGTATCTGCTTTTCAGCAGGGTTGCGTTCGGGCCGGGTGCGGGTCACAACGCCGCATGCTCTCCATCAGCGACATCTCCATCCGCATCGCCGGACGGCTTCTGATCGACCACGGCACGGTGCAGATCGCGCCTGCCGCGCGGGTCGGCTTCGTCGGCCGCAACGGCGCCGGCAAGTCGACGCTGTTTCACGCCATCCGCGGCGACCTGCCGACCGAGAGCGGCACGATCACGGTTCCGCCGCGCTGGCGGATCGGCAGCCTGGCCCAGGAAGCGCCGAACGGCCCCGACAGCCTGATCGACGTGGTGCTGAAGGCCGACCTCGAGCGCCACGCGCTGCTGATCGAAGCGGAGCGCGCGCATGAGCCGCACCGGATCGCCGAGATCCAGACCAGGCTGGTGGATATCGACGCGCATTCGGCGCCGGCGCGCGCCGCCGCGATCCTCGGCGGGCTCGGATTTTCCACCGCGGACCAGGCGCGCGCCTGCGCCGAATTCTCCGGCGGATGGCGCATGCGCGTGGCGCTCGCCGCGACGCTGTTTGCGGCGCCCGATCTGCTGCTGCTGGACGAGCCGACCAACTATCTCGACCTCGAAGGCACGCTGTGGCTGGAGGATCATCTGGCGAATTATCCGCGCACCGTGATCGTGATCAGCCACGATCGCGATCTGCTCGACAGCTCGGTCAACGAGATCCTGCATCTCGACCGCGGCAGGCTGGTGCATTTCCGCGGCGGCTACAGCGCCTACGAGGAATTCCGCGCCGACAAGGAGATGCTCGACGCCAAGAACGCCAAGCGCCAGGAGCTTCAGCGCAAGCATCTGCAGTCGTTCGTCGACCGATTCAAGGCCAAGGCATCGAAGGCGCGGCAGGCGCAGTCGCGCGTCAAGATGCTGGAGAAGATGAAGCCGGTCGCCACCCTGGTGTCGCAGGAGGTGCGGGAATTCCACTTTCCCGCGCCGCAGCGCATGCTGTCGCCGCCGATCATCGCGGTCGACGGCGTCAGCGTCGGATACGACCGCGCGGCGCCTGTGCTGAAGAAAGTCACGCTGCGGATCGATACCGACGACCGCATCGCGCTGCTCGGCGCCAACGGCAACGGCAAATCGACGCTGGTGAAGCTGCTCGCCGGCCGGCTCGCGCCGTTCTCCGGATCGGTGACCCGCGCCGAGAAGCTCGCGGTCGCGTATTTCGCGCAGCACCAGCTCGACGAACTCAACGAAGACGCCTCGGCCTACGATCACGTCCGCAAGCTGATGCCGGACGCGCCGGAGACCAAGGTGCGCGCCCGGCTCGGCGGCATCGGGTTTTCCGGCAAGGCCGGCGACACCGTCGTGAAAAGCCTCTCGGGCGGCGAGAAGGCGCGGCTGCTGCTGGGGCTTGCGACGTTTTCCGGCCCCAACATGATCATCCTCGACGAGCCGACCAACCATCTGGACATCGACAGCCGCGCGGCACTCGCCGAAGCGATCAACGAATTCCCCGGCGCGGTGATCATGGTGTCGCACGACCGCTATCTGATCGAGGCCTGCGCCGACCGATTGTGGGTGGTGGCCGATCACGCGGTGACGAACTATGACGGCGACCTCACCGATTACCGCCGCGAGGTGCTGTCC
>CAXUBE010000302.1:0-3012 GCA_964249215.1 uncultured Rhodopseudomonas sp.
GCCCGAGCATCACCATCTCGCTCACTGCGACCGGTAGAAGCTGTCCGCTGGCGCCCGAATCGCCGGCATTGAGGCCGATCACCGCCAGTCCTTCGACGATGCATGCGATCAGCAGGCCATTGGCCTGCAGCTGCCCGGTGCGGCGCCCCTCCCGCACCACGAGATTGCGCAGCAGGCCCTCGTGGGTGCGGCGGTCGTGGGCGCGCAGGCCCTGCGCGTCGGCCCACGCCAGCACATCGCGGCGGACCTGCTCGACGCGCCGCTCGGCGCCGCGCGCACGCAACTGCACGAGACCTATATCGTGGCGCAGACCCGGCACGGGCTGGTCGTGGTCGATCAGCATGCCGCGCATGAGCGCATCGTCTATGAGCGCTTGAAGCAGTCGCTGCAAACCAACGGCGTGCAGCGGCAGATCCTGCTGATCCCCGATATCGTCGAGCTCGACGAGGCAACGGTGGAACGGCTCGCCGCCCGCGCCGACGAACTCTCAAGGTTCGGCCTGGTGTTGGAATCGTTCGGGCCCGGCGCGGTCGCGGTGCGGGAGACGCCGTCGCTGCTCGGGCGGATCGATGCCGCCGCGCTGCTGCGCGATCTCGCCGAGCACATGGCGGAATGGGACGAGGCGCTGCCGCTGGAGCGCCGGCTGATGCACGTCGCCGCGACCATGGCGTGCCACGGCTCGGTGCGCGCCGGGCGAATCCTCAAGCCAGAGGAGATGAACGCGCTGCTGCGCGAGATGGAGGCGACGCCGAATTCCGGCCAGTGCAACCACGGCCGGCCGACCTACATCGAGCTCACGCTGGCGGATATCGAGAAGCTGTTCGGGCGGAGGTGAGGGGGCGGCCGCTCACGCGGCGGCGGCTTTGCCCTTGGGCTGCACCTCGGCGGTGTAGTCGCTCATCAACTGCTCGCTGATCGCGCCGGGCGTGAAATTCCAGCGCGCGATCTGCGATACCGGCGTCACTTCCGCCGCGGTGCCGGTGACGAAGCATTCGCTGAAATGCGACAGCTCGTCCGGCATGATGCGCCGCTCGATCACCTCGATGCCGCGGCGCCTTGCGAGATCGATCACGGTGCCGCGGGTGATGCCGGCCAGAAAGCAGTCCGCGATCGGGGTGTGGATCGTGCCGTCCTTGATGAAGAAGATATTCGCGCCGGTGCATTCGGCGACGCGGCCCTGCCAGTCCAGCATCATCGCATCGGCATAGCCGTCGCGCTCGGCGGCGTGCTTGGAGATGGTGCAGATCATGTAGAGGCCGGCGGCCTTGGCCAGCGCCGGGATCGTCGCCGGATCCGGCCGGCGATAGGTCGCCAATCCGATGCGGATGCCTTTCAGCCGCTCGGCAGGGCTGAAATAGCTCGGCCAGCTCCAGCAGGCGATCGCCAGATGGATGGTGTTGCTCTGCGCCGACACGCCCATCATCTCCGAGCCGCGCCAGGCGATCGGGCGGACGTAGGAATCCGGCAAATTGTTCTTGTCGATCACGAGCTGCTTGGCGGCGTCGATCTCGGCCACCGACCATGGGATCTCGAAATCCAGCATCTGCGCCGATGCGCGCAGCCGCTCGGAATGCGCGGTGCCCTTGAAGATGGCGCCGCCATAGGCGCGCTCGCCCTCGAACACGGCGCTGGCGTAATGCAGCCCGTGGGTCAGCACGTGGACGTTGGCGTCGGCCCACGGCACCAGCTTGCCGTCGTACCAGATCACGCCGTCGATCTTGTCGAACGCAACTCCCATGGACTGACCTCCCCGATCGGCGCGACCGCTGCGCGCCTTGGTTTTTTACTGCAACCGTGCGCCGTTGCCAGCCTTTATGTGCCGCCGCAGGCGTGCGCCTTGGGCCACGCCCGACGCGCTGTTGCGGCCGGTCCAACTCCGCTATGTTGACGCGGCCGATCAAGATGGCCGAAGCCCCTGATCGCCGGATCGAACGGTCGAATATTTCGCCGAAGCAGGAACTTTCGTAACATAACACCAAGATATGTCAATATGCCTGACGTAAATTTCATAACCCTGGCGCCTGCCTCCGAGTCCCTCGATCGGCCGGACGCGGAGGCGTCGCCGCGCTGGGACATCATCGAACTGCTGTTCTTCGCTTATCGCGACTTCGTCGGCGACGCCGATCACGTTCTCGCGGCGTTCGGATTCGGCCGCGCGCATCACCGCGTGATTCACTTCGTCTATCGCTATCCGGGTCTGAAGGTCGCCGATCTGCTCGAGGTGTTGCGGATCACCAAGCAGTCGCTCGGCAGGGTGCTGAAGCAACTGCTCGACGAAGGCTACATCGTGCAGAAATCCGGCGACGCCGACCGCCGCCAGCGCCTTCTTTTCGCCACCGCAAGGAGCGAGGCGCTGGTCGCCGAACTCGCCGGACTGCAGAGCGCGCGGATTGGGCGCGCGCTGGCGCAGGCCGGCGGCGACGCCGACGCCATCGGACGTTTCCTGCGCGGGATGATCGACCACGACGATCCGGACAAGGTGCTCGACACCATCTTGCGGACAGAGCCGAAGGATTGACCGTGCCGCTCAACGCAACGCTGGCGAGGAAGCCGCAGCAGCCCTCCGACGACGCGCCGCATCTGCTGCTGGTCGACGACGACCGCCGGATCCGCGACCTGCTGTCGCGGTTTCTGTCCGGCGAAGGCTACCGCGTCACCACCGCGCAACGCGCGGGCGACGCCCGCGCCAAGCTGCTGGGGCTGAACTTCGATCTCTTGATCCTCGACGTGATGATGCCGGGCGAAAGCGGCTTCGATCTCGCGCGCGCGATTCGCGCCACCTCCAACGTGCCGATCGTGATGCTGACGGCGCGGCACGAGGCGGAAAACCGCATCGAGGGTTTGCAGATCGGCGCCGACGACTATGTCGCCAAGCCGTTCGAGCCGCGCGAATTGCTGCTGCGGATCGGCAATATCCTCAAGCGCACCGTCGTCGCCGATGTCGCGCAATCGCCGGCACGGCCAGATTTCGTCCGCTTCGGCCCGTTCATCTACGGCCTGTCGCGCGGCGAA
>CAXUBE010000303.1:0-2996 GCA_964249215.1 uncultured Rhodopseudomonas sp.
GCGCGTGCGAGTAGGAGCCGCGCGCGAACGGGTCGTGCGCCCAGCGCGATCCGGCGAGCGGCGTGAGTTTCCTGCGATAGTCCGAACCGAGCATCGCCACGATCTCGTCGATGCTCTGCGCCGCGAGCGCGCCGTCGCCGGCATTTTCCAGGTCGCGCGCGAAACTGCCGCCGAAAAATCCCTCGATGCAGGGCTGCCCGAACGGCCGCAGGTGATAGGTGCCCATCGCGGTGCGCATGGTGGCACCGCGCAGGCTGCCATCCTTCGGCAGCGCATCCGGCCGATCCAGCGCCAGCATGACCTTGTCGGCAAGTCCGAGCGGCAGGCCCCTTGCGGCGTCGACCTTCGCAGGCAGCGGCGGGTGGAAGCGGATCGCTTCGTCGGCAATGAGGTTGGTCGGCACGGTGACGATGACCTTGCCGGCCGTCAGCGCGCCCCGCGAGGTCTCGATCCGGATGCGCAGGCCGGAATGGTCGATCAGCGTCACGTCGGTGTCCAGCGCGACCGGACATGGCGCGCCATAGGCCTGCATCAGCGCGCCGTAGCCGCGCCGCACGCGCCAGTTCACCTCGCTGTCTTCATAGGCATCCATGTCGTGCAGCGAGACGCGGTCGAGCTCGCAGCCGTTGATATAGGTCGAGATCGCGTCGATCATCGGGTTCCAGCGGTTGCCCGGCTCCAGACATCCGCTCGCGGCGCCGTCGACGGGATTTTCCGCGGCCCGTTCGGCGCGGTCGTAAAACGCATCGAGCGCGGCGATGAATTCCTGACGCTCGCGCGGCGGAAACCCCGTGTCGACGCTCTGCTCGCGCCACGGCGGGCGCGTCTTGTCGATCTCGAAATGCAGATCGTCGGCGATGCCGACGAAGGAATTCCTGTCGGCGGAATGCAGCCAGCCGCAGCCGAGGTCGAAGGTGACATCCGGCGCGGCCATGACGGTGTGTCCGCGGCCGCCGATGCGGTCGCGCGCTTCGAGAACGATAACGGACAGGCCGGATGTCCGCAGCGCGTGGGCGGCGCCGAGACCGGCGGCGCCGGCGCCGATGATGGCGATGTCGATGGTGGAGGGGAAACGTGTCATTGGCTCGTCAACGCGCCGATCCAGTTTTGGTGCGCGCTTTTTCGCACCGCCGTCATACCCGCGAAAGCGGGTATCCAGTAAACTTTTCCGTTGAATTTCAAGGATCAGGGTTTACTGGGCCGCCCGGTCCTTTCGCGCGAGGTGCGCGCCTGGCCGGGCATGACCGCCGTGCCGGCGAAACTTACGCCACCGCCTGCTTGCTCTTGTCGGCGCGCTTGCGGTCGTTGGCGTCGAGGAAGCGCTTGCGCAGCCGGATCGACTTCGGCGTGATCTCGACCAGTTCGTCTTCCTCGATATAGGCCAGCGCCTTTTCCAGCGTCATGCGGATCGGCGGCGTCAGCCGCACCGCCTCGTCCTTCGACGTGGTGCGGATGTTGGTGAGCTGCTTGCCCTTGAGGATGTTGATCTCGAGATCGTTGTCGCGGGTATGCTCGCCGACGATCATGCCTTTGTAGACCTTCCAGCCCGGCTCGATCATCATCGGGCCGCGGTCTTCCAGCTTGAACATCGCGTAGGCCACCGCCTCGCCCTGGTCGTTGGAAATCAGCACGCCGTTGCGGCGGCCCTGGATGTCGCCCTTGTAGGGCAGGTAGTCGTGGAACAGGCGGTTCATGATAGCCGTCCCCTTGGTGTCGGTCATCAGTTCGCCCTGATAGCCGATCAGGCCGCGGGTCGGCGCGTAGAACACCAGTCTCAATCGATTGCCGCCGGAGGGCCGCATCTCAATCATCTCCGCCTTGCGCTCGCTCATCTTCTGCACCACGACGCCGGAAAACTCCTCGTCGACGTCGATCACGACCTCCTCGACCGGCTCGCGCAACGTGCCGTTCTCGTCCTTGTTCAGCACCACGCGCGGGCGCGACACGCTGAGCTCGAAGCCCTCGCGGCGCATCGTCTCGATCAGAATCGCGAGCTGCAATTCGCCTCGGCCGGAGACTTCCATCGCGTCCTTGTCGGCGGCCTCGACCACCTTGAGCGCGACATTGCCTTCGGCCTCGCGCAGCAGACGGTCGCGGATCAGGCGGCTCGTCACCTTGTCGCCCTCGGTGCCGGCGAGCGGCGAGTTGTTGACGATGAACGACATCGACACGGTCGGCGGATCGATCGGCTGCGCCTGGATCGGCACGTCGACCGACGGATCGCAGAAGGTGTCGGCGACGGTGCCCTTGGGCAGCCCGGCGATCGCGACGATGTCGCCGGCCTCGGCGATCTCGAGCGGCACGCGCTCGAGGCCGCGGAAAGCGAGGATTTTCGTGATGCGGCCGGTCTCGACGGTCTTGCCGTCGCGCGACAGCACTTTCACGGTCTGATTCGGCTTCACCGAGCCCGAGGCGACGCGGCCGGTGATGATGCGGCCGAGATAGGGATTGGCTTCCAGGATGGTGCCGAGCAGCCGGAACGGACCTTCCTCGACCACCGGCGGCGCGACGTGCCTGAGCACCAGCTCGAACAACGGCTTCATGCCCTCTTCATGAGAGCCGTCAGGCTTGTCGGACATCCAGCCGTTCTTGCCCGATCCGTACAGAATCGGAAAATCGAGCTGGTCGTCGGACGCGTCGAGCGCGGCGAACAGGTCGAACACCTCGTTGACCACTTCGGTGATGCGCGCGTCCGGGCGGTCCACCTTGTTGATCGCGACGATCGGCTTGAGGCCGAGCTTGAGCGCCTTGCCGACCACGAATTTGGTCTGCGGCATCGGGCCTTCGGCGGCGTCGACCAGCACGATCACGCCGTCGACCATCGACAAAATGCGCTCGACCTCGCCGCCGAAATCGGCGTGACCCGGCGTATCGACGATGTTGATCTGGGTGTCTTCCCAATGCACCGAGGTGCATTTGGCGAGAATGGTGATGCCGCGCTCGCGCTCCAGGTCGTTGGAATCCATCGCGCGCTCGACCTGGCGCTGGTTGTCGCG
>CAXUBE010000304.1:0-2993 GCA_964249215.1 uncultured Rhodopseudomonas sp.
GCATCTCCAGCGAGCCGCCGAGTTTGATGTCGGTGCCGCGGCCGGCCATGTTGGTCGCGATGGTGATCGCGCCGGGCACGCCGGCCTCGGCGACGATATAGGCCTCCTGTTCGTGGAAACGCGCGTTCAACACGGCGAACAGCTTGGCCGGCTTGCCCGCGCGGGCCGCCGCGTAAAGCTTGTCCATCGCGCTCGGATCGGTGAAGTCGATCTGCTTGTAGCCGTGGCTCTTCAGGTACTCGCCGAGCACCTCGGATTTCTCGATCGACGCCGTGCCGACCAGCACCGGCTGCAGCCGCGCATTGGCGCGCTCGACTTCGGCGAGGATCGCGGCGTATTTCTCGTTCTGGGTGCGGTAGACCTCGTCGTCCTCGTCAAGACGCGCGATCGGCACGTTGGTCGGAATCTCGACCACTTCGAGTTCGTAGATGTCGAACAATTCGTCGGCTTCGGTCAGCGCGGTGCCGGTCATGCCGGCGAGCTTGTCGTACATCCGAAAGTAGTTCTGGAACGTGATCGAGGCCAGCGTCTGGTTTTCCGGCTGCACCGTGACGCGTTCCTTGGCCTCCAGCGCCTGGTGCAGACCTTCCGAATAGCGGCGGCCCTGCATCATGCGGCCGGTGAACTCGTCGATGATGATCACCTCGTCGTCGCGGACGATGTAGTCCTTGTCGCGCTGGAACAGCGAATGCGCGCGCAGCGCCTGGTTGATGTGGTGGACGACCGAGACGTTCTCCACGTCGTACAGCGAATCGCCCTTGAGCTGGCCGGCGTCGCGCAGCAGCGTCTCGATGTTCTCCATGCCGGCTTCGGTCAGCGTCACGGTGCGCTGCTTCTCGTCGACCTCGAAATCCGTCGCCTTGGCAAGCTTCGGCAGGAAGGTGTCGATGGTGTTGTAGAACTCCGAGCGGTCGTCGAGCGGACCGGAGATGATCAGCGGCGTGCGCGCCTCGTCGATCAGGATCGAGTCGACCTCGTCGACGATGGCGAAGAAATGCCCGCGCTGGACCATGTCCTCGAGCCGGTACTTCATGTTGTCGCGCAGATAGTCGAAGCCGTATTCGTTGTTGGTGCCGTAGGTGATGTCGCAGGCATAGGCCCTCTGGCGCTCGGCATCGTCGAGGCCGTGCACGATCACGCCGGTGGTGAGACCAAGGAAGCTGTAGACCTGGCCCATCCAGCCGGCGTCGCGCGAGGCGAGATAATCGTTGACGGTCACCACGTGGACGCCTTTGCCGGCGAGCGCGTTGAGATAGACCGCGAGCGTGGCGACCAGCGTCTTGCCTTCGCCGGTCTTCATCTCGGCGATGTCGCCCTCATGCAGCACCATGCCGCCGATCAACTGGACGTCGAAATGGCGCTGCCCGAGCGTGCGCTTGGCGGCCTCGCGCACGGTGGCGAATGCGGAGACCAGAATGTCGTCGAGCGTCTTGCCGGCCGCGAGCTCGGCGCGGAATTCGCCCGTGCGGGCCTTGAGCGCGTCATCCGACAGCGCGATCAGTTGCGATTCGAGCGCGTTGATGGCGTCGACGCGCGCCTGGTACGCCTTGACGCGGCGGTCATTGGCAGAGCCGAACCATTTGCGAGCGAGCGCGCCGATCATGCCAAAATCCCGTTGTTGCAGTCCGGCCGTGCGGCCTGGATGGGTCGCTCCGGCAACGATCAAATCGTCGTGACGCTGCCGGCGCAGAAGGACGAAAGCGCGCGCGAAACGGCAGGTAATCCCGCAATCCGGCGTCGGCGGACCGGCAACGGTCGCGCGGTGGCGTGCCTGCGCAGAGATATGGCCCGGTCGGGGGGTTGTCAACGCGCGACCCCGTGAGGCAATTCATGATTTTGCCAGAGTTTTCGCGTTGCCAAGGCAGCACGATTGGGCGACTGTCCCGGCATCCCGCAACAGCAGGCTTGCGCTGAAGATAAGGAATTTCCATGGCCTTTGCGTCATTCGCAATCAGATCCGGCGCGCGCGCGCGCATTGCCGCCGCGGCGTGCGGTTGTCTTGCCTTGGTGTTGCTGTCGGGCCTTGCGGTTCGCGCCGAGGACGCCAATCCGGTGCTCGCCAAGGTCAACGGCGCCGAAATCCGCCAGAGCGATCTCGCGCTCGCCGAAGAAGAGCTCGGGCCCAATCTCGCCCAGATGGATCCGGCGTCGCGGCGCGAGAACGTGCTGGCGTTCCTGATCGACATGAAGATCGTCGCCAAGGCCGCCGAGGACAAGAAGATCGCCGACCGCGAGGACTTCAAGAACAGGCTGGCCTTCGCCCGCAACCGCCTGTTGATGGACAATCTGCTGTCGGTCGAAGGCAAGGCCGCGACGACCGACGAGGCGATGAAGAAGGTCTACGAAGATGCCTCCAAGCAGATCACCGGCGAGCCCGAAGTCCACGCCCGCCATATCCTGGTCGAGACCGAGGACGAGGCCAAGGCGGTGATCGATGAATTGAAGAAGGGCGCCGACTTCGCCGAACTCGCCAAGAAAAAATCCAAGGATCCCGGCGCCACCGATGGCGGCGATCTCGGCTTTTTCACCAAGGAGCAGATGGTGCCGGAATTCTCGGCCGTCGCCTTTGCGCTGGAGCCGGGCAAGATTTCCGACCCGGTGAAGTCGCAGTTCGGCTGGCACGTCATCAAGGTCGAAGAAAAGCGCAACCGACAGGCGCCGGCGTTCGAGCAGGTCAAGGGCCAGATCGAAACCTACGTGACCCGCAAGGCGCAGTCCGACTACGTCACCAAGCTGGGCGACACCGCAACGGGCTAGCGCATGGACCAGCCGGCCGACGCTGCCAAGCCCGAGGCCGCGCCCCTCAAGCCGGAAGCCCCTGCAGCGGCCAAGAAGTAAGCCCGCTCACGGTTTCGGCAGCCCCGCCTTCAGCGCCCAGCGCAGGGGCAGCTGCCACGGCTGGGGGTACTGCCGGGAGAGGTACTGGTAGGCGCTGCGGTGGTGCGCGGCGAGCATCGCCTTGGCCACCTGCGGGTCGCGCTGCGTGGCGTGCC
>CAXUBE010000305.1:0-2979 GCA_964249215.1 uncultured Rhodopseudomonas sp.
CGCTGACCAGATTGTCCATGGTCCAGATCCTCAGTTCCCCGACCAATTTGCCCTTTGCGCTGCCCACCCGACCCCGAAAGCTGTCGAGCGCGCCGAAGACGTTGGTCGCCGCCTCGTAGACAATCTGCCCCTGATCGGAGAGGATGAAGCCCGCCCGGCCGCGCTCGCACAACCGCAGGCCCAGCCGCGCCTCGAGATCGGCAATGTGCGTGGAAATGGTGGATCGCCCGATCCCGAGCGTCTCGGTCGCTGCCGCGAAGCCGCCGCATTCGACTACCGTCTTGAACACGCGCAGCAGCCGCAGGTCGATATCGGCGATCGGTGGAATGGTGGGCGATGGCATGGATTGCGTTTCTTCGCGCTAGAGGGTCACGGCCGGTGGCAGGATATCGATCCGGCTCGTCGTCGCAACGCCGATCGCGGCGACTCCATCCCATTGGACAGCGGTCAGCCTCTCGCCGAGAAAGGCGAAACCCATGACCGCGCCGGTCGCGGGTTCGAGGCTGGTGAGCGTCCCGTAAACCTTGGCCGGCATCCGCCTGAGCGCCGCCATTTCCAGCGAAAACGGCAGCGCGCAAAACAAGACGCCCACGATCATCGCCTTAAACAGGATGCTCGGCGCCACCAGCGCCGCTTCGGCATGGCCAATGCCGATCGGCGCCATGACCAGCACCGCGACCAGCATGCCGAACACCGTCGTCGAACTGCCCAATTCCTTGCCGGCTTTCTGACCGCAAACGATGTACAGCGCCCAGCAGGCGCCCGCCGCGAGCGCCAGGGCCAGACCGACCGGATCGAGCGATCGATCGGCGCGAAAGATGGACGACAGCATGGCGATTCCGGCGATCGCCAGGCCGATCCACACGAAGTCCACGCCTCGCCGCGAAGCGACCGTCGCGACCAGCAGCGGGCCGACGAATTCGAGGGCGACGGCGATGCCGAGCGGGATCGTCCTGATCGCCAGGTAAAACAGCAGGTTCATGGCCGCGAGCGAGGCGCCATACCCGAGAAGCGAGGGAAGGACCTTTCGCGACAGTCGTGTCCGCCAGGGCCGCGTCAGCGCGGCGAGGGTCGCGGCCGCGAAGAACAGGCGAAGCGTCGTCGCGCCGTCGGGACCGACAACGGCGAACAGCTCCTTGGCAAAGGCGGCGCCATATTGCAGGAGCAGCATTGCGGCGAGCAGCGAGGCAATGGACTTGCTCAGCGCGTCGCTCTCGCCGGCCGGCTGCTGGTGGTCAACGGTCGTACCAGACCCATGGCTCCTCGCTCGCGTAGCGGGTGACCTGCTTGACGCTCAGGAAGTTTTCCAGTCCTGCCCTGCCCAGTTCCCGGCCGATCCCGCTATCCTTCACGCCGCCCCAGGGCGCCTCAACGAAGGCGGGTTGGTTGCAGTTGATCCACACGATCCCCGCCTGCAACCGCTTCGCCACCCTGTCGCAGCGCTGCTCGTCCGCCGACATGACCGCCGCCGCGAGGCCGAACCGCGAGTTATTGGCTGCGGCGACGGCTTCGCCTTCGGACGAGAAGGGCCGCACGCAGAGCACCGGCCCAAAGATTTCGTCGCGCCAAACCGCCGCATCCTCGGCCGCGCGATCGATGATCGTCGGCTCAACGTAAAAGCCGGTGTCCAGGTGAGCGGGCCGGCCGCCACCCGTCACGATGCGGGCTCCCGCCGCTTCGGCGCCACGAATATAGCTTTCGACTTTCTCGCGATGGGCGTTGCTGACGAGAGGGCCGAGCTGCACGCCAGGTTCCAGACCGGGACCGATCGCGATCCGCCTGCTCGCCGCCACCAGGCGTTCCAGGACATCGTCGTAGATTGAAGCGTCCACCAGAAGGCGAGACGTGGCGGCGCAAATCTGCCCCTGGTTCCAGAAAATCCCGAGCATGATCCATTCGACGGCCGTATCGAGATCGGCATCGGCGAAAAGGATCAGCGGCGATTTGCCGCCCAGTTCCAGGCTGACCGCCTTGAGCGAGGAGCCGGTGGCCGACAGGATCGCCTTGCCCGTGGGCACGCTGCCGGTGAACGACAGCTTCGCGACCTCGGGGTGCCGCGCGAGCGCCGCTCCCGCCGTCGCGCCGAAGCCGGTAACGACATTGAGAACTCCCGGCGGAAGACCGCCTTTGGCCGCACATTCCGCGAGCAGCAGCGCCGTCAGCGGCGTGACCTCGGACGGCTTGAGCACGATCGTGCAGCCCGCGGCAAGCGCCGGCGCGACCTTCCAGGAGGCGATCAGGAACGGATAATTCCAGGGAACGATCAGACCGACCACGCCGATCGGCTCGTGGTGCAGCGCGCAGCGGAAGCGATCGTCCGCTAGGGCGATCAGTTCGCCCTGGCGTCCGTCGAGTTCCTCGGCGAGCGTGGCATAATAATCGAAACAGTAGGCCGCGTCGCCGACGTCCAGCGCGGCCTCGGGAAACGGCTTGCCATTGTCGCGCACCTCGATCCGCGCGATTTCGTCGGCCCTCTCCCGGATGACGACGGCGACGGCGCGCAGGATGGACGCGCGCTCGCGTCCGGTAAGGTCACCCCACGGCCCGCGCAACGCCCGTCCGGCGGCGTCGACCGCCCGGTCGACGTCCGCTGCCTGCCCGGACGCGACCGAAGCGATCACGCTTTCCGTTGCCGGATCCACGACAGGGATGGCTTCCGCCCCGCAAGCGCCGACCCAGGCTCCGTCGATATACAGGTCTTTCATTCCTCCCGCGCCGCCTGTCCGAACATCGGATCGAACGCGTCGATCTGGATCAACGTGGGCACAGTCCCGGCGAAGCCTTCGGCGATGAGCGCGCTCAACGTCGTGAGATCGCGCAAGTGGTGGGCGACGCAGCCGAAGCCTCGCGCCATATTGACGAAGTCCGGCACCTTGAGATCGACCCCAATCGGCGGCACGTCGTCCGCGAGCATGGCGTCCCGAATCTCGCCATAGCCGAGATTATTCCAGAGCAGGATGACGAGCGGAAGCTGAAGCT
>CAXUBE010000306.1:0-2974 GCA_964249215.1 uncultured Rhodopseudomonas sp.
AGCCAGCCCAGTTCGGCGAAGTCGCGCCAGGCGTCCTCGCGATAGCCGCGCGGCGCGGCGAAGCCGGCCTTGCGCGCCTCGAACGCATAGTTTTCCCGGCCGTAGCGCACGAAGCCGTCGCGCACGATATCGTGGATATCCTCGCTCATGCCGCGCGCGCCGCGCCGAGGCCGAGCATCGCGCGCGCGATGATGTTGCGCTGCACTTCGGTGGTGCCGCCATAGATCGTCGCCGCGCGGCGGTAGAGATGGTCCTTGACGATCCCCCCCGCATCGAGCGGCGGCAGCGGTGGCGGGCCGGCGGCGTGCAGCGCGTCGATATCATAGGCGACGCCGGCGGCACCCAGCGCCTCGATCGTCGCCTCGGCCACGTGCTGGTACAGTTCGCTCGCGCGGATCTTGATGAGCGAGGGTTCGATCCCGCGCTCGGTGCCGCTCCACATCCGCTCGACCATCGCCTCGGCGGTGATTTCCAGCGTCAGCAGGCGGAGATCGAACTCGGCGATCCGCTGCCGCGGCAGCGGCCGGCCGGCGGCGGGCAACTGTTTCAGGCGGTGCAGCGCATGCGCCGCGTTGCCGACCATCGCACCGGCCGTGCGTTCGTTCCCGAGCAAGAATTTGGCCTGTTCCCAACCGGTGTTTTCCTCCCCCACGCGGTTTGCCACCGGAACCAGGACATCGTTCAGCCACACCTCGTTGAGGTGCCGGTAGCCGTCCATCGTCGCGATCGGCCTGATCGTGACGCCGGGACTTTTCAGGTCGATCAGGAGGAAGCTGATCCCCTGCCGGGGCCGTTGGCCGCGCCCGGTGCGGACGAGCGTGAACATCCAGTCGGCCCATTGCGCATAGGTCGTCCACATTTTCTGCCCGTTGACGCGGTAGTGATCGCCCGCGCGCGCGGCGGCCGTCGCCACCGCCGCGAGATCGGAGCCCGCGCCGGGTTCGGAAAAGCCCTGTGCCCACCAGGTGCTTGCATCCTCGATCCCGGGCAGGAAGCGCGCTTTTTGTTCGGGCGAACCGTAGCGAGCGATGACCGGGCCGACATATTTGATGCCCATCGGGACGATCCACGGCATGCCGCGCCGCGCCAGTTCATCCTCGAACGCGAACCGCTCGACGACGCTCCAGCCGAGGCCGCCGTCGGCGACCGGCCAGTGCGCGATCAGCCAGCCGCGATCGCGCAGCAATCCCATCCAGCGGACGTAATCCTCGCGCGACAGCACCTGATGACGCACCGCGCGAGCGCGCAGGTCGGCGGGCACCCGATCGGCGCAGAACGCGCGCACGTCGGCGCGCAGCGCCGCGGCGCGGGCGCGGACATCGGCGATGGCGTCAGCGGCCAAGATAATCGTCCAGCCGCTGGTGGAAGTGCCGGATGCGCAGTTCCTGGTAATGCGCCAGTTGCACCGTGCCGTCGCGGCTGCTCTTCAGCCCGCGCGCCATCCGCGGCAGGTTGCGCATGTCCTGATCGAGGATCCTGGCGAGCGGGCCGATGCCGGTGATATGCTCGGTAAAGCTCTCATCCTCGCCGAGCATCTGCGGCGCCGGCGCGGGCGGGCAATCCTGCCCTTCCCGGTAACGGCCGAGCATCCGGAAATCGAAGACGCAGCGATCGGGGTCGTTGCCGTCGGGGATGAAGCGATAGACGAAATTGACGAAATAGCCGGCCCAGATCTGAAGATTCGGGAACACCGAATAGAGGATCGCGTCCTGCAATTCGCTCGCCGAGGCACCCGACAGGTCGCGCCCGCTCGCCGCGGCGAAGCGGTCGCGGTTGATGCCCGCGATATAGTCGCGCACGCTTGTGCCCGCCGGCAGCGTGAACTGGCTGAGGTCCATCCCCGCCATCCGCCCGGACGAATTGAGCGTATCGTGCAGCACCTTGTCCGGCGTGATCCCCTCGATATGCGAACTGGGCTCGCCGGACGCCGTAATCATCCGCGTGATGTCGTCGCCGAACACGTCATACTGGCTGTCGACATCGGCGATGAAGGTCAGCAGGTGCGGGTGCGTCGCGCGGCTGTGCAGCGATTCGAAAAAGGCTTCCTGGCCGATCTTCCAGTTGCAGCGGATGCGTTTCCGGATATGCAGGATCGTCGTCGAGCGTTCGAGGCCGTAATCGGCGAAATGCTCGGGCAGCACGCCGAGATGATCGAGTAGCGGCGGTGCGTCCGCGTCGAAGCAGACGAATACGAAGCCGTTCCAGCGTTCGCAGCGTAGCTGCGGCAGGGTCAGCGCATCGGCGTCGAGATGCTTGAAATCCCACGCGCACGGCAAGGACGTGAACTCGCCCTCCAGCGACCAGGCGAAGCCGTGAAACGCGCAGCGCAGCTCGCCGGCGCTGCCCGATGCGTCGCGCAGCGCCCGTCCGCGGTGGAGGCAGCTATTGTAGAATGCGCGGATCAACCCGTCGCGGCCGCGCACGACGATCACCGAGCGGTCGACGATGTCGTACAGGAAGCAGTCGCCGACATGGAGGATATCCTCCTCGCGGCACGCCAGTTGCCACGCGCGCGACCACAGCTTTCCGACTTCGAGGTCGTGAAACGCCCGGGAGGTATAGCGCGACGCATCGATCGGCGCGTCGCCGCCGTCCCAGGGCCGGCCCTTGAAATGGTCGGCGAGCGCCACCGTCTCCCGCGCGAACAATTCCCGCATCCGCTCGGGATTGCCGGCCTCGTCCTGGTTCTTCAGTCGAAAGCTGCCTGGGTCGGTCATCTCGCGCCTCCTATCGCCCGAAGATCGCGACGGCGCTGATGCCGGGAACGCCATGGACATGGGTAAAGCCGAGCTTCGGCCGGCCGGGAACCTGTCGCGCCCCGGCCCGGCCGCGCAGTTGCAGACAGACTTCGTGCACTTGCCGCAGCCCGGACGCCCCGACCGGCTCGCCATTGGCGATGCAGCCGCCATCGGTATTGATCGGCAGGCGCCCGCCGATCTCGGTCGCGCCCGATGCCAGCAGCGCGGCCTGTTCG
>CAXUBE010000307.1:0-2941 GCA_964249215.1 uncultured Rhodopseudomonas sp.
TCATGCCGAGCGAGATGCGGTGGGTCTCGTGGTTGATCTTGATGATCTTGACCTTGACGGTCTGGCCGATGGTCAGCACCTCGGTCGGGTGATTGACGCGGCGCCACGCGATATCGGTGACGTGCAGCAGGCCGTCGATGCCGCCGAGGTCGACGAACGCGCCGTAGTCGGTGATGTTCTTGACGACGCCGTCGATCACCTGGCCCTCTTCGAGGTTCTGCACCAGTTCCTGGCGCTGCTCGGCGCGGGTCTCTTCCAGCACGGTCCGCCTGGACACCACGATGTTGCCGCGGCGGCGGTCCATCTTGAGGATCTGGAACGGCTGCGAATTGTTCATCAGCGGCGCGACGTCGCGGATCGGCCGGATGTCGACCTGCGAGCGCGGCAGGAAAGCGACCGCGCCGTCGAGATCGACGGTGAAGCCGCCCTTGACCTGGTTGAAGATGACACCGTGCACCTTCTCGTTGTTGTTGAAGGCCTTCTCCAGCTTGCCCCAGCTTTCCTCGCGGCGCGCCTTGTCGCGCGACAGCACGGCTTCGCCGAGCGCATTCTCGATCCGGTCGAGAAACACTTCGACGGTATCGCCGACCTTGAGGTCGCTGTCGCGGCCGGGCCCTGCGAATTCGCGCAGCGCCACGCGGCCTTCGGTCTTGAGGCCGACGTCGATGACGGCCATGTCCTTTTCGATCGCGACCACGATGCCCTTGATGACGGAGCTTTCCTGCAGGTTGCCGCCGGCAAAGGACTCGTCGAGCATCGCGGCGAAATCGTCGCGGGAAGGATTATAGGAAGCAGCGGTCGAAGCCATTTGTTCTCCAGATGCGGTGTTGCCGGCGATGGGGTTGAGGGCGCGTCGCGCGTGCAGTGTCAGGATTCCGCGAACCCGACGACCGCGCCGCATTGGATTGCGGCAACGGGCCGGCAGCATGCCTGCACGATCGATGCGTCGATGAATCCGGGGCCTGATCAGGTCGACCAACAAGACCGGGAGCGGGCTTTCCTCCAATGACGGCAGCGGTTTCGTTTGATGCGATCAAACCCGCGGCCGGCCCGCTCGGACGGCCTCGACAATGTCGATGGCGGCCCGGACGCCGGCCTCTATATCCAATTGCGAGTTGTCCAGCAAGACCGCATCGTCGGCGGCGACCAGCGGCGCGGTCGCGCGGCCGCGGTCACGGGCGTCGCGTTTGAGGATATCTTTCAGCACCAACGCCTCGTCGGCCTCCTCGCCGCGCGCTTTCGCCTCCAGCGTGCGGCGGCGGGCGCGCACCTGCGGATCGGCGACGACGAAGATCTTCACGTCCGCCTCGGGACAGATCACGGTTCCGATGTCGCGGCCGTCCAGCACGGCGCCGGGCGGCCCGGCCGCGAAATGCCGCTGGAACTCGACCAGAGCCTCCCGAACCGCCGGGATCGCCGAGATCACCGAGGCGGCCTCCCCCACCATCTGGGTTTTCAGCGCGGGATGGCCGAATTTTTCGGGGTCGAGTCCCATCGCGGCCCGCACCGCGCGCGCCTCGTCGGTCAGATCGGCGCCGCTGTCCAGCATCGCCTTGGCGACCGCGCGGTAGATCACGCCGGTGTCGAGGTGGCGGTAGCCGTAATGCGCGGCCAGCCGCTTGCCGAGCGTGCCCTTGCCCGACGCCGCAGGTCCGTCGATGGCGATGATCATATGCTTTCCCTGCTCTGCCGCGGGCGTTCGATCCCCGCCGACGGACCTCTCTTCAACACCGCGACTTGCGATTATTCAAGCCGAGCGACGGTTGCCGCGTCCGGCCGGCGCGTATAAACCGCCGCGGCCCACCTCACGCCCGCAGCCGATCGAGCTCGGACGCGCAGGCTTCGACCCGTCCGGTGATCATCTGCAATGGACAAACGCGAACTTGCCAGGCGGATCACGCGCTCAGACCGATTTCAATCGATCATCAGCTATCCGCTGGCGCTGTATTTCCAAATCGTGACCTGGACCGCGCGGATCGACCGGCCGCCGCCGCCGCCGGGTCCCTATATCTTGGCGATGTGGCACGGGCGGCTGGTGATGCTGCCGATGATGCGCAACGGCAAAAAGCCGCTGATCGCGCTGATCAGCGGCCATCGCGACGGCCGGATCATCAGCAAGATCGGGGCGATCTTCAATATCCAGACCGTGACCGGATCGAGTTCCAAAGGCGGGATGCGCGCGGTGCGCGAGCTGCAGCGTTTCGCGAGCGATGGGCACAGCCTGTTCGTGACGCCCGACGGGCCGCGTGGGCCGCGGATGCACGTCAATAACGGCATTCTCGAGCTGGCGCGGCTGACGAGACTGCCGATCCTGCCGGCGACCATCAGCCCGCAACGCTCGATCGTGTTTTCAAGTTGGGACCGGCTGTTTCTGCCGCTGCCGTTTTCGCGCATCGTCATCCGCTGGGGCGAACCGATCGTCGTCAGTGCCGATGCAGATCGCGGGGCACTCGGCGAACATCTCGGCGACGCGCTGACGGCGCTGCAGACAGAGGCCGATACGCTGGCCGGCCGGGTCCCGATCGAGCCCGCGTGACTTTAGCCGAACTGCGCGCCGAGGCCGCGCATCATCGGGATGAAATCCGGGAAGCTGGTGGCGATGAACGCGGTGTCGTCGACCGTCACCGGCTTGGCCGAGGCAAGACCCATCACCAGCGCCGACATCGCGATGCGATGGTCCATATGCGTCGCGACGAGCCCGCCGCCGGCGACGCGGCCGGTGCCTTCGACGATCAGATCGTCATCGCTGATCGTGGCCTTGACGCCGTTGACGCGCAGCATCGCGGCGGTGGCTTCCAGCCGGTCGCTTTCCTTGACGCGCAATTCCTTCAGTCCGCGCATCGTCGTGGTGCCTTCGGCGAACGCCGCGGCCACCGCGAGCACGAGGTATTCGTCGATCATCGCGGGCGCGCGCTCCGGCGGCACCTCGACGCCGTTCAGC
>CAXUBE010000308.1:0-2896 GCA_964249215.1 uncultured Rhodopseudomonas sp.
ACGGCTCCGAGGTCAGGTCGGTCGAGCTGGAGCGGCTGCTGGCGGAGGGCATGACGCTGATCGAGCGCCGCAACGCGTTCGAGCTGATGCGCGATCTCGCCGCCGAGCAGTTCGAGACCCACACCCGCCATGCCTGGCGCCCGCACGCCGGATCGATGGTCAACCGCAAGGCGCTGACCGCCGCGATGATCGACAGCCGCGACTTCCTCGCCGCTCGCAGGCGCGCCGAGACCGAGGTGATGCTGCCGGCGGGTCCGAAGATCGCCTTTTCCGGGGGGCTCGACGTCATCGATCACCAACTCATCTGGATCACGCTCGACAAGGTCCACGCCAAGCACCCCGGCATGGTTCTGATGCACGGCGGCTCGCCCAAGGGCGCCGAACTGATCGCATCGCGCTGGGCCGATAATCGCAAGGTCCCGCAGATCGCATTCAAGCCCGACTGGACCCGCCACGCCAAGGCGGCACCGTTCAAGCGCAACGATGCGATGCTCGACATTCTTCCGATCGGCGTGATCGTGTTCGCCGGCACTGGCATCCAGGACAACCTTGCCGACAAGGCACGCAAGCTCGGCATCCCGCTGTTCGACTTTCGGTCGAAGCCGGGCGAGAGGTGAACGCCTTGGCCCTATTGTCGCAGCGCTTCAAATTGGCGCGTAGGCCAAGGCGGTATCGACTCGGAATGGCCAATAGCTGTCCAGCATTCGTCAGGCGCGAGCTATGTAAAATCCCCAATGTGCCGCATGGCGATGTTAAGATTGAGCTCTCAGGTTCTGACCCTACCGGCGGCACTATTCCCTCAAGTCGCCAGCGCCGCCTTGATAAACTCGCGCAGGCCGAATTTGCCGTTCTCGATCAATTCCGCATCCGGGGTCCAGCGCGGGTCCTGCGTGAGATAGGAACTCGAATCCCCGAGCAGCAGGCCGACCATCGTCTCGGCGACGATCCGGCCGCCGACCGGCCCCAACTGACGTGCGGTCACGACGTGATCGCCCTGGCTGGTCTGGACCGTGATCGTCTTTTCGACGGTCTCGGCCAGCACGTAGGTCCATAGCGGGCAATTATCGGCGAACACCGCGCCGAAGTCGGTGATCGGTTTGAGCGTATCGGCCGGATCGCCGGTGAACTTCCCGATCAGGATCTTGTCGTCGGCAAGCGGCACCTCGCCCATCGCGCGTGCGATCGCCTGCCCGCTCGGCAGTCGCATCCGCCAGCCGCGCTCGAGGTTGCGAAGACCGAGCGCATGCGGATCGAACCCGATGTCCCTGGGCAAATGGCCCAGCGGGTTCACCAGCGACGTGTCGATCTTGTACGCCAGCTGCACCCGATTCCTGTTGCGCACGTCGTGCACGTCGTCGCTGCCCCAATCGAGCATTTCGAGATCGACGAAGAAGCGCCAGTCGATCGCCCATTGCGCCGGAAATTCCCGGAAGCCGCGCAGATTGGGATGCTGCGAGTCGCCGGCGAAGATGACGTGCGGCTTCGGCAAGGTCTCGTTGAGCTGATATTCCGGCCGAACCATCGAGTGGCCGTAGCGATACGCCGCCGCAGAGAATTCCAGCGGCATGAACGCTTCGTTCCTGGCATGATAGAAGCGCAGTTTCGGCGGCGCGGTGACGATGTCGGTGCCGGCCGCGATATGCGGCAGCACCTCTTTCAACACGTCGGGCGCGACGATCGTCGGCAGGAAGTCGTTCAGCACGACCCATTGATAGTGCCAGCGCACCGCGCGCTGTGCCGCCTCGAAATCGCCGTGCTTGTCGGCCAGGCGGTTGTGGAAGCGCAGGAACAGCCCCTGGAGCTGCGAGACGATGACGTTCTCGTCGTTGCGGGGATCGCCGATGATCGCACGCTTGCTGGGCTGGGGATTGGCGGCGCTGGGCGCGGGATCGCTGCGCGGCAGATCGCGCGCATTGGGATTGTGCGCGGCGCCGGTCAGCGCCCGGCCGAGGTTGAAGTGCAGCCCGTCGCTGTAGAGATAGGGCTGGTCGTCCGGCCCGCGTCCATAGACGTTGTCGAGGTCGAACCGCGGCGTACGATAATCGACCAGCGCGTCGGGATCGTTCTGCTTCTGCAGGCTGCTCGCCGGGTCGAAGGTCAGGTCGTGGTCGATGAACTGACCGAAATAGGTGAAGGCGGCGGGAATGCCGCTCTCCTCGGCGTCCGGCCCGTTCTTGATCGGATCGGGGTCGGCCAGCATGCCGGCGGCGAGCGCCTTCAGCGCTTTCAGGCTGGCGGCATCGTCCTTGCCGAAGTCGGCCGGCGGAAGCGCGCGGAACATTCTGCCGAACGGGCCGCCGAACAGCAGCGAGCCGCGCGCGAGATCGGCGCCGCGAACGCCGCCGTGCGGACGCGGTAACGGTGCGATAGCCATCGAAATCTCTCCAAGCCAGAATCACGATACGCGACAAGTCAGCTTCCCCGACGCAGCGCGCATAACATGGATCTACGATCGATCACGAGTCCTGCTCGCGCCTACTTCGCGGTTGCTCCACAGCTTATTGGTTTACTTGTAGTTGTTTCTAAACGCCTTTTTTACCAGGACATCATGACTATCGGCGTAACGACAGATCGTGTCACCGGTGTGACGCCGGATGTGTTCTCGTGCTGTCCCGAAATAGCCGCCATCGCCACCAGGTAGCGGCTGCGGCCAGCCTGAACGAAGAGCAGCTTTTCAAGATCGTCGAGGCGCTATCTGAACGACGATAGAAGGACGCTTTGCTTCCGCTTTAAAAGCCTACACCGGCGTCGCCACCACATTCAGTGAAAATCGTGACTGCGGATCGGGATCAACTCCGTCTCGCGGTCGCGCCAATGATAGTCGCTGCGGCCCTTGGGCTCCCAGCCTTCGTCGCCGCGATCGGGGGCGCCGGGATAGGTCGCGGCGTCGCCGCGC
>CAXUBE010000309.1:0-2893 GCA_964249215.1 uncultured Rhodopseudomonas sp.
GCCCTGCCGCGCGGCATCGGGATGCACGTACAGCATGTCGATCTCGGCGGTGCCCTTCAGCGAGGCGAAGCCGACCGGCGCGCTTTGCAGCGTCGCGACCAGCGTCAGTTGCGCGGCGAGCCGCGCGGCGAATTTGTCTTCGTCTTCGGCCGCGCCGGCCCAGGCGCGCTGCTGCGCCTCGCTGTAATCCTCGCCGGTGGATTGCTCGATCGCGGCGACGAAGATCTCGGCCAGCGCGGCGGCGTCGTCCGGCAGCATCGGCCGCAGCGCGGGTCTTGTGCGGAGCGTCATCGCGCGATCTCCCAGGTGGTGACCGGCTTGCCGTCGGCGTCCTTGCCGTCCTTCAGCACCACGCCCATGGCTGCGAGTTCGTCGCGGATGCGGTCGGATTCGGCGAAGTCTTTTCGCGCGCGAGCGGCGGTGCGGGCAGAGAGAAAGTCAGCGACTTGAGCTTTGAATTCGTCAGATACCGAAGACTCGTTACGTGATAGTTTGTCGAACAACACAGATGCCCGTTCCGACGAGAGCAGCCCTAGTATCTGCAGGTCACCGGCTAGTTCCCAAGCTTCCTCTATCGTGGATCTACTTTCGAGCACGGAACGCTCCAGCGAATTTACAACCACCGAAATTCCGAAATTCACGAACGATGTATCCAGATCATCCGCCAAAGCGTCGAGAGTCTGCTGACGAGGTCTTACGTTTTTCGGCCAATCGCGCTCAAGCGCGTCCCGACCAAGGATTCGCACAATGAGATTCATCCACCGTGAAAGGTTTTTTTCAGCCTCTTCAAGAGCTCTCACAGTCCAATCGATCGGCTGACGATAATGTGTTTTCAACATTGCCAAGCGGAGTACTTCGCCCGGCCATTTTCGCCCACCGAACTTATCCGTCTCCAGCAACTCCCTGATCGTCACGAAATTGCCGGTGCTCTTCGACATCTTCTCGCCTTCCACCTGCAGGAAGCCGTTGTGCATCCAGACATTCGCCATCGCCGGCGTGCCGTGCGCGCAGCGCGATTGCGCGATCTCGTTCTCATGATGCGGGAAGATCAGGTCGAGCCCGCCGCCATGGATGTCGAACACCTCGCCCAGATAAGCCGCGCTCATCGCCGAGCATTCGATATGCCAGCCCGGACGGCCGCGGCCCCACGGCGAATCCCAGCCCGGCTCGGCCGCGGACGACTGCTTCCACAGCACGAAATCGCCGGGGCTTTTCTTGTGCGCGTCCACCGCGACCCGCGCGCCGGCCTTCTGCTCGTCGAGCCGCCGGCCTGAAAGAGCGCCGTAATCCGGCATCGATTGCGTATCGAACAGCACCTCGCCGCCGGCCTGGTAGGCGTGGCCGCGCGCGATCAGTTCCTTGATCAGGGTCACCATGTCGGCCTTGCCGTCGCCGCGCGGCAAAACAAATTCCGTCGCGCGCGGCTGATGCGTCGGCGCAAGGCAGCCGAGCGCGGTCGCGTCGGCCTGGAATTGCCGCTCGGTCACGTCGGTGACCTTGCGGATCGCCTCGTTCAGCGGCAGTCCGGGGAAATCCCGCGCCGCACGGTCGTTGATCTTGTCGTCGACGTCGGTGATGTTGCGGACGTAGGTGACGTGCTCGGCGCCGTAGAGATGGCGCAGCAGCCGGAACAGCACGTCGAACACGATCAGCGGCCGGGCGTTGCCGATATGGGCGAAGTCGTACACCGTCGGCCCGCAGACGTACATCCGCACATCTGACGGATCGATCGGCGCGAAATCGCGCTTCTGCCGGGTCAGCGTATCGTAGAGGCGCAATGCCATGGCCGTCCGTCCCTGCGGCCGGGCGTCCAATGATCTCGTGCGAGAAAAGACGGCCTCAGCCAGCTATTCGCTAGCTCATAATCTCGCGGCAAATGCCACACATGGCGAGAAAACCGTTCATGCGGCGACCATGGCCCGATGCAAGGGATTGCGTCAAGCCCGCAGCCGGGCGATATGCCGCCGGCACCGCGTCCGGCGGCCGGCCGAATCGCGGCCTTCAGCCGAAACGCGGTTAACGTTTATTAACCATTTCCGTCTATCGCTTGAGGGCGATTTCCTCGTTACCTTGGTGCGCCATGACATCCTTCCGCCTGCTGCTAGGCTGCCTGTTCGTCGCCCTCGCGGGCCCGGCCTTCGCCGACAGCCGGGTGTTCATCATCGCCAACCAGTCGGACGGCTACGGCATCGACCAGTGCCTCGCCAGGAGCGAGAGCTGCGGCGCACACGCGGCGCTGGCCTATTGCCAGTCCCGCGAATTCGCCACCGCCAGCGCCTATCGCCGGGTCGATCCGGACGAGATCACCGGGTCGGTTCCGAAATCCGCGGGCACCTGCGGCCGCACCGGCTGCAACGAGTTCGTCGCGATCACCTGCCAGCGGTAAACCGCGCCGCGCTTCGCAGGACGGACCGGTCCGCCACACCGGCGCCCCGGAAACGACGTGACGATGCCGAAAGAAGCGGCTAAGAGGTCGCGGCGGTCGGGGCCGGGCCTTGCGCGGCGTGCCGCCGCACTGCGCGGCGCGGGAATTCGCACCGCGCCAGTCCCGGATGTTGCGGGTTGCCGGTATCGCCATTCGCTCGGAAGCCTTGATGCCGGACAACCCCGCTACCTTATCCTTGCGTCCGCGCCGTGGCCTGCTCGCCGCGGTCGTGCTGGGTCTGGTGCTGGTGGTCGGCGCCGATGCCTCGGCACAGGGGCTGCCCCCGCCTGGGCCGCCAGGCGCGTCGGGGGCTCCCGGCGGCGGCGCGGCCAATCCGATCTGCTTCCGGCTGGAGGGCCAGCTTGCCGCGATCGATCGCGGCGGCGGCGGCGAACCCGCCAACGCTGACCAGATACGCCGCTTCGACGACGCCGGCTCCAGGCACCAGGCCCAACTCCACCCCGTCAC
>CAXUBE010000310.1:0-2885 GCA_964249215.1 uncultured Rhodopseudomonas sp.
CCAATGACGAACTGGTCGACTACGAGAACGGCTGGCGCACGTCGTCGATCGGCAAGGACCTTCATCCGGTGCGCAACGCCAAGCCGCTGTGGTCGAAGTTCGGCACCGTGCTCGGCAACGCGCTCGGCGGCTTCGACATGTGGTGCAACACGCTCGGCTTCTCGCTGTTCGGCACGCAGTCGCATGCCAAGCCGGACCGCAAGACGCTGAAGCCCGCGAAAGCGTACCAGCCGATCGCCTATCCGAAACCGGACGGCAAGCTCACCTTCGACCGGCTGTCGTCGGTGTTCATGTCGAATACCAATCACGAGGAGGACCAGCCGGTCCATCTCAAGGTCGCCGACCTGAAAATGCAGAAGGAGTCCGAGCACGACGTGTTCGCCGGTCCGTCGAATCGTTACTGCCCCGCCGGGGTCTACGAATGGGTCGAAGAACCGGCAGGGCCGCGGTTCCAGATCAACGCGCAAAATTGCGTCCACTGCAAAACCTGCGACGTCAAGGACCCGAACGGCAACATCAACTGGGTGCCGCCGGAGGGCGGCGGCGGCCCGAATTACGAGGCGATGTGACCGCGGGCATGTGAGCGCGCCACGCACGGCGTGCCTCAACGCGCCACGATGCTGCCACATGTCTGCCTCAACCAATTTTCGAGGATTTGCGGTCCCGGATGACACCTCGCGCAAGTGGGATTCGGGGCCTATCCTTGCGGTCGAACGCCAAACGCGGCATGGTCGGCCGAACGATGCTGCCGGCCTCGCGATCAAGGCCGCCCATTCCGTAAATCCTGGAGCTAGGCGAACCTTGATGCTTCAAAACCGCATTCGTCGCTCGTTGTTTCTCGCCGCCGTGCTGTCATCCGCTCCGTTCGCGAGCCTGATGGCACAGACGCCGGATCACCCGTCCGACAATTCCGCGCAATATCCCTCGAGCCGCGATTTGCGCTCGCTGACCATCGCGGGCAGCTATCTCGCCGCGCGGCATGCGAGCGTGGAGCGCGACGCCAATTCGGCGGCGACGTTCTATCGCTCGGCGCTGCGCAGCGACCCGAAGAACAACGAGCTGCTCGACCGCGCCTTTATCTCGTCGCTGGCCGACGGCGACATCGACGAGGCCACCAAGCTCGCCGACCGCATCTTGCTGATCGACAAATCCAACCGCGTGGCGCGGCTGGTGATCGGCGTGCGCGATCTGAAGGCAAGGAAGTATCCGGCCGCGCTCGCCAACATCAACCAGTCGGTGCGCGGGCCGATCACCGACCTCGTCGCCACGCTGCTCGCGGGATGGGCGAGCTACGGCGCCGGCGACACCAAGGCCGCCATCGCGACCATCGACAAGCTCGCGGGTCCCGAATGGTATCCGATCTTCAAGGATCTGCACGCCGGCATGATCCTGGAACTGTCGAACAAACAGAAGGAAGCCGGCGCCCGGCTGGAGCGCGCCTACAAGCTCGACGATTCCGCGCTGCGCGTGACGGATGCTTATGCGCGCTGGCTGTCGCGCAACAAGGACGATGCGTCCGCGACCGCGGTCTACGAGACGTTCGACAAGAAGCTCGCGCGTCATCCGCTGGTGCTGGAAGGCATCCGCGACACCAAGGCCGGCAAGAAGCTGCCGCCGCTGGTCGATTCGGCGCAGGCCGGTGCCGCCGAAGCGCTTTACGGCATCGGCGCATCGCTGACGCGGCGCGGCGGCGAGGATCTCGCGCTGGTCTATCTGCAGCTCGCGCTTTATCTCGCGCCCAACCACGCGCTGGCGCTGTTGTCGCTCGGCGACCTGTACGAGTCGGTGAAGAAGCCGCAGATGGCGATCAAGGTCTATGAGCGCGTGCCGGCGACCTCGCCGCTGAAGCGCAACGCGCAGATCCAGCTCGCCACCGACCTCGACGCCGCCGAGCGCAGCGACGAGGCGATCGCCATCCTCAAGGGCGTCACCAAGGAAGACCCCAAGGACCTCGAAGCCATCACGGCGCTCGGCAACATCGAGCGCGGCCGCAAGAAGTTCGCCGATTGCGCGGCGACCTATTCGCAGGGCATCGACCAGCTTTCCGGCGCGGAGAAGAACAGCTGGGTGTCGTACTACTTCCGCGGCATCTGCGAAGAGCGCTCCAAGCAGTGGGCGAATGCCGAAACCGACATGCGCAAGGCGCTCGATTTGCAGCCCGAGCAGCCGCATGTGCTGAACTATCTCGGCTATTCCTGGATCGACCAGGGCATCAACCTCGACGACGCCATGAAGATGATCCGGCGCGCGGTCGACCAGCGTCCGGACGACGGCTACATCGTCGATTCGCTCGGCTGGGCCTATTACCGGATAGGCAATTACGAGGACGCGGTGAAGACCCTGGAACGCGCGATCGACCTGAAGCCGGAAGACCCGACCATCAACGACCATCTCGGCGACGCCTATTGGCGCATCGGCCGGACGCTGGAGGCCAAATTCCAGTGGGCGCATGCCCGCGACCTCAAGCCCGAGGCCGACGAACTGCCGAAGATCGAAGCCAAGATCGAGAACGGCCTGCCGGACGACACCTCGTCGGCGGCATCCGCCGAGAAGAAAAAAGAAGACGGCAAGGGCGGCTGATCGATCGGCGCCGCGTCATGACGCCGATCAGCGACGATGCCCGGGCCAAGGTCAACCTGACGCTGCGCGTGGTCGGCCGCAGGGTCGACGGCTACCATGAACTGGAAAGCCTCGTGGTGTTCGCCGATTGCGCGGACCGCCTGACGCTCGATCCCTCGCAGCCGTTTGCGCTCACCGTTGAAGGCCCGCGCGCCGCCGAATGCGGCGATCCCGCCGACAATCTGGTGATCAAGGCGGCGACCCTGCTCGCGGAGCGGGTCGACGGCCTCAGGCTCGGCGGCTTTACGCTCGACAAGCACCTGCCG
>CAXUBE010000311.1:0-2877 GCA_964249215.1 uncultured Rhodopseudomonas sp.
GAAGCCGCCAAGCTCGGCTTTTCCCGCGCGAGCCTGCCGGAAACCGCGCGGGGAGACGCCGGCGGCGATGCCGGGCGGTCGCTGACCAAGGGGACCGGGGTTGCGAGTCTCGTCGCCGACATCGCCGCGCGCGGCAACGCCCGCGCCTCCCGCGGCGATGACCGGCCGCCGCCGGAGAGAAATGCCCCGGCGCGCCTGCGCCGCGACAACGGCTAGCATCCCGGCGTGACCTGGCGCGGGCGCGCGGCTATACAGCCCTCGCCGATCTGCGGGACTACGACAGCAAAGCTTTAACCTGCCGGAACAATGCTGTGCCGGACCCCGCGATAGCGGTTTTCTGGCCTTGCGGGACGTGCCATATCACCGTCACCTGATCCACGCGCAAAGCCTCGATTCGCGGTTCTGACCACCGAGCGGACCTGACCAGCCGATGCCCATTACGATCCTCGATCTCGTCGTGCTCGCGGTGATGTTGATTTCGGGCCTGCTCGCGCTGGTGCGCGGCTTCATGCGCGAGGTGCTGTCGATCGCGGCCTGGGGCGCCGCGGCGCTGGTCACGCTTTATGCGTTCCAGAAGCTGCTGCCGACCGCCAAGAGCTATTTCAACAACGACACCGTCGCCAGCATCGTCGTGGTCGCCGGCGTGTTCATCGGCACGCTGATCCTGGTGTCGATCATCACGGTGCGGATCTCCGACATGATCCTGGATTCGCGGATCGGCGCGCTGGACCGCACGCTGGGCTTCCTGTTCGGGCTCGCGCGCGGATTGCTGATCGTCGTCGTCGCCTATCAGTTCTTCATCTGGCTGGTTCCGGACAAGCAGCGGCCGGACTGGGTGACCGGCGCCAAATCGCGCACCGTGTTGCAGGGAACCGGGGAATGGCTGATGGCGCTCTTGCCGGACGACCCGGAAAACACCATCTTGAAGCGATTCAAGAAGAACAAGCCCGACGACGAGCAGACCGATGAACCGGCCGCGCCTCCGACCGGCGATGGCTACAGCAAGCCCGCACGTGATAGCTTGAAGAAGCAGATCGAGAAATCCACGGCCCGTTGATTTCTGCCGGAAGAGAGGCCCGATGTCCGATAGGCAAGTCCGTTCACAGGATGACGCAGCAGCCGGCCTTTCCGTGACCGACGACTTGACGATGACCGACGATCTCGATGGCGATACGCTGCGCGAGGAATGCGGCGTGTTCGGCATCTTCGGCCATCCGGATGCCGCCGCCATCACCGCGCTCGGGCTGCATGCGCTCCAGCATCGCGGCCAGGAAGCCGCCGGCATCGTTTCGTTCGACAACGGCCGGTTTCATTCCGAACGCCGGCTGGGCCTCGTCGGCGACACCTTTTCGCGTGCCGACGTCATCGCGCGGCTGCCCGGCACGTCGGCGGTCGGGCATGTGCGCTATTCCACCACCGGCGAAACCATCCTGCGCAACGTGCAGCCGCTGTTCGCCGAGTTGAACGCCGGGGGTTTCGCCGTCGGCCATAACGGCAACCTCACCAACGGCCTGACGCTGCGCCGCGACCTCGTGCGCGGCGGCGCGATGATGCAGTCGACCACCGATACCGAGGTGATCCTGCATCTGGTCGCGCAGTCCAAGCGCAACCGCTTCATCGACCGCTACATCGAGGCGCTGCGCGCGATCGAGGGCGCCTACTCGCTGGTGTCGCTGACCAACAAGAAGCTGATCGGCGCCCGCGATCCGCTCGGCATCCGCCCGCTGGTGATGGGCGAACTCGACGGCTCTCCGATCCTGGCCTCCGAGACCTGCGCGCTCGACATCATCGGCGCCAAATATGTCCGCGACATCGCGCCCGGCGAAGTCATCGTGTTCGACAGCTACGGCGTGACCAGCCACAAGCCGTTCCCGCCGATGCCGCCGCGGCCGTGCATCTTCGAATACATCTATTTCTCGCGGCCGGATTCCATCGTCGGCGGCCGCTCGGTCTATGACGTGCGCAAGGCCATGGGCGCCGAGCTCGCGCGCGAAAGCCATGTCGATGCCGATGTCGTGGTGCCGGTGCCGGATTCCGGTGTCCCCGCCGCGCTCGGCTATTCGCGCGAATCCGGCGTGCCGTTCGAACTCGGCATCATCCGCAACCATTATGTCGGGCGCACCTTCATCCAGCCGACGCAGAGCGTGCGCGAACTCGGCGTGCGAATGAAGCATTCCGCCAACCGCGCGGCGATCGAAGGCAAGCGCATCGTGCTGATCGACGACAGCCTGGTGCGCGGCACGACCTCCAAGAAGATCGTCAAGATGATGCGCGACGCCGGCGCCCGCGAGGTGCATTTCCGCATCGCCTCGCCGCCGATCACGCACCCGGATTATTACGGCATCGACACGCCGGACCGCGCCGGGCTGCTGGCGGCAACCCATAGCCTCGAGGAGATGCGGCAGTTGATCGGCGCCGACACGCTGGGCTTCCTGTCGATCGACGGCATCTACCGCGCGATGGGCGAACCCGGCCGCGACAACGCGCATCCGAAATTCACCGACCACTGCTTCACCGGCGAATACCCCACCCCGCTGACCGATCTCAACCAGACCGAGGCGCAGCCTCGGCAATTGTCATTGCTGGCCGAAGCGAGCTGATCTCGCTTCCTTTCCCTCCCCCTTGCGGGAGAGGGTGGCGCGGCCGAAGGCCGTGCCGGGTGAGGGGGCGAGATTGAACGCGACCTTTCACCCCCTCACCCGCCTTCGCTGCGCGAAGGCACCCTCTCCCTCACGGGAAGAGTGAAAACAGCGGCCGCCTCCGTGATGTCTCCTCCCCTTTCCTCCCGGATCGCGCTTGTCACCGGCGCATCGCGCGGCGTCGGATACGCCACCGCGCGCGCGCTGGCCAGGGCCGGCGCGCATGTCGTCGCGGTGG
>CAXUBE010000312.1:0-2862 GCA_964249215.1 uncultured Rhodopseudomonas sp.
GGCTCGGTGGCGGCGAGCGCGGTGACGGTGCCGACCAGCACCAAGGCCGCCATCGTCACATAGCCCCACATCCAGGCCTGCGGCCGCGCCGCGCCGGTATCCTCATAGGCGCTGACCAGAAACAGCGCGCCGACGGTCGAGACCAGCGTGCCGATCCGGTACGCCGCGACATACGCCGCCATGCCGGCGGCCTGTTCGCTGTCCGGCAGGCTTTCGACCCGGAACGCGTCGACCACGATGTCCTGCGTCGCCGACGTCGCCGCCACCAGCAGCGCGCCGAGCGCAACGAACAGGGGCGCGCGTGCGGGATCGGTCAGTGCGAGCAGCAGGATCGCGCCGATCAGCAGCAATTGCGAGAACACCAGCCAACCGCGGCGCCGGCCGAGCCGCCGCGTGAACAGCGGCGCGTGCAATGCGTCGACGAGCGGCGCCCACAGGAATTTGAGCGTGTAGGGCGTGCCGACCAGCGCGAACAGCCCGATGGTGCCGAGATCGACGCCGGATTCGCGCATCCAGAACAGCAGCGTGGAGCCGGACAGCGCCAGCGGCAGCCCGGACGAGAAGCCGAGAAACAGCACGATCAGCACGCGTGGCTTCAGATAGACCGAAAGACTCTCGCGCCAGCCGCCGCGGGTTTTCGGGGCGTCCGTTTCGGGAAAGCTTTCAGGCGCGGCGATCATGCGCCAGTGCTAGCAGATTCGGCGTTTTTTCCCTCTCCCTTATGGAGAACGACAAAGAGCGCGGCCGGGCTGCAAAGTTGGCGCGACGCTCGATGACGCCTGACGTCCTACTCGCCGGCCTGCAATTTGCGCGGAAACAATTCCGCCGGCGCCGCGGCGGCGGCGCGCGGCAAGGCGTCCGCCGCCGCATCGGACTTGCTGAAATCCAGCTCCTCGATCCGCCCGGCGCGCTTTTCGATCTTGTCGGCGGAGATCAGGATCTGCCGGACGTCCTCGTTCACCTGCCCGAAATGGTTCTGCAGTTTCAGCACGCGCTCACGCAGCCGGCCGAGGTCGTCGCCGAGATTCATCACCTCGGTGCGAATCTGGTCGGCGGCGTCGCGCATCCGCGCGTCCTTCAGGATCTGCTGCATCACCTGAATGGCCAGCATCAGCAGCGACGGCGACACCAGCACCACGCGTGCGCGATAGGCCTTCTGCACGACGTCGTCGAAGCCGTCATGGATTTCCGCATAGACCGATTCCGATGGCACGAACATCAGCGCGGTGTCCTGGGTCTCGCCCGGGATCAGGTACTTCGCGGCGATGTCGCTGACATGCTTCATGACGTCGAGCCGCAGCCGCTGCGTGGCGAATTTCTTCTCGTCGTCGGAGCGCGCGTCGCGCAGCGCCGTCATCGCTTCCAGCGGAAACTTCGCGTCGATGCACAGCGGGCGCTGGTCCGGCAGGAACACGACGCAGTCCGGACGCTTGCCGCTGGAGAGCGTGTGCTGGAACGCGTAGGCGCCCTTCGGCATGCCGTCCTGCACGATGGCTTCCATCCGCGCCTGGCCGAACGCGCCGCGCGATTGCTTGTTGGCGAGCACGTCGCGCAGCGTCGTCACCTGGCTGGTGAGGTCGGTGAGGTTCTTGTGCGCGCTGTCGATGATGCCGAGGCGCTCGTGCAGCACGCGCAGGCTGTCCATCGTGTGGCGGGTGGTCTGCTCCATCGATTGGCCGACGCGATGCGTCACCGAATCCAGCCGCTCGGAGACCGCGCGCGTCATCTCCGCCTGCCGGCTGGCCAGCGCCTGGCCCATCGCGTCGACGCGGCCGGTGCCTTCGTTCTGGACCCGCATCAGTTCTGCAAGCCGATGCTCCAGATCGTCGGCGCGCAGCGCCTGCGCCGCCGCGAGCGAGCTGCCTTGTCGAATGCCGCGCGCGATCACGATCGCGATCAGCGCCATCAAGACCAGCGCGAGCGAACCGAAGCCGAGCAAAGCGGTGCCGATGCTGATCGGGATATCGCCGAAAGTGAACAGGATTTCGCTCATGCGGCGATTGTAGCCGATTCGGCGACGGACGCGAACGAAAAGAGAACGTTTATGGTTAACGGATCGTCGATCGCACGTCCCGTCCAGCCCTTTGATCCAAGGCGCGGAGCGGATTGACCCCGCGGAGCGCGCGGCTTACATCGCCCGCCATGGCGCTTCGCGAAATCATCATTCTGCCGGACAAGAAATTGCGGCTGGTATCAAGGCCGGTCGACAAGGTCACGAGCGAGCTTCGCAGGCTCGCCGACGACATGTTCGAAAGCATGTACGACGCGCCCGGCATCGGGCTTGCCGCGATCCAGGTTGCCGAGCCGGTACGGCTGATCACGATGGATCTGATGCGCAAGGAGAGCAGCGACAAGAGCGCGCCGCGTGCCTTCATCAATCCGGAAATCCTGTCGTCGTCGGCTGAAATGAACGTCTACGAGGAGGGCTGCCTGTCGATTCCGGATTACTACGCCGACGTCGAGCGGCCCGCGAAGGTGCGAATCCGCTTCACCGATCTGGACGGCAGGCAGCACGAGGAGGACGCCGACGGGCTGTTCGCCACCTGCATCCAGCACGAGATCGATCATCTCAACGGCGTATTGTTCGTCGATCATCTGTCGAAGCTGAAGCGGCAGATGGTCATCAAGAAATTCGAAAAGGCCGCCAAGCGCGCGGGGTGAAGGCTGCGTCCATGCCGCTTCGCCTGGTCTTCATGGGCACGCCGGATTTCGCGGTGCCGACGCTGCTTGCGCTGGCCGGCCATGGCCACGATATCGCCGCGGTCTACACCCGCGCGCCGAAGCCGGCCGGCCGCGGCATGAAGCTGCAGCCGACGCCGGTGCAGCAGGCCGCGGAGCGGCTCGGCCTGCGGGTGCTGGCGC
>CAXUBE010000313.1:0-2862 GCA_964249215.1 uncultured Rhodopseudomonas sp.
AGCGCCACCATCTGCTGCCGGATCGCGTGCTGGTCTCGACCGCGACACGGGCGCGGCAGACCTGGGACATCGTTGGCGCCGCGCTGGGCGACGCGCGCCCTTTGGTGCTGGACGCGCCGGACCTCTACGGCGCCGGTCCCGGAGAATTGCTGCACGCGATCCGGACCGCGCCGGCCGGCGCGCAGCGGCTGATGCTGGTCGCGCACAATCCCGGATTGCACGAACTCGCGATCTGCCTTTGCGCCGCCGCGGAGCGGGCCGCGCTGACCGGCAATCTGCCGGCCGGCGGGCTGGTGGTGCTGGATTTCGCGATTGCCGAATGGGACGCGGCGGGATTCGCCGGCGGCCGGCTCGTGCATGTCGTCAGCCCGAAGACGCTGCGCGCGCAGCTCTGACGCGCGTCGTTGGACGGCTCCGGCTTGCGCGCGCCGCGCGGTTTTCCTACAACGCGTCCACACGCTGCGATCATCGGACGGACGGCGATGGCCGTGAAAACCACCTACTTTCCGCGCCGCCTGATCCTCGCAGGCGCGATGATCACCGGCGTGCTGCTGGCGCTCGCGGTGCACATGCTGGGCCAGCGCATCGGGCTCGATCTCGGCGGGCTGTGGCGATCCGACCTGAAGGACTTCATGCCGGCCGGCGCGGCGCTGGCGTGGTGGCTGGTCGCGACCGTCGCGTTCGCCGGCGGCTATTTCACCGCGACGCTGATGGACAGCGCGGTGTCGGGGCAGATCCCGACGCGGATGCGCCAGTTCCTGATCGGCATCGGCGTGCTGGTATTGGCCGGCGCCGGACAGGCGGCGTCGGCGCCCTCGCCGCTGCCGACCATTCCCGGCGTGATCGCCGGCGTCGCGACGCTTTGCCTCGGCGCGCTGATGGCGTTCTGCGGCGCGCATTTCGCGTTGCGCAAGGCCTAACAAAGCAAGAGCGCCGCGCGGTGGCCCGCGCGGCGCTCGGTGTCATGCTGAGCGTCACGCTGCGACGAACGCGGCGATCAGCCCGCGGCGCGCAGGTTGATCTTGCTTTCCGCGAGCGTGGTCAGCTTGCGGTCGGTGGCCTTTTCCTCGTCGAGCGTCTTCTGCAGCACTGCGGCGCAATCGGCGCGGCCGAGCTGCTTGGCCCAGGCGACCAGGCTGCCGTAGCGCACGATCTCGTAATGCTCGGCGGCCTGCGCGGCGTTGATCAATGCGGCGTCGAGCACCGACTTGTCCTCGACCTCGCCGGCGGTCTCGTCGGCTTCCTCGATGATGCCGTCGATCGCCGGGCAGTCGACCGCCTTCACCGGCGCGCCGTGCATCGCGAACACCTGCTCCAGCCGCTGCACATGCACCTTGGTCTCGTCGAGATGCGTCAGGAAGCCCTGCTTGAGCTGTGCGTCGGTGGCCTTGTCGGCCATCTTGGGCAGCGCCTTCACGAGCTGCTTCTCGGCATAATAAATGTCCTGCAACTGGTGCACGAACAGATCGTTCATAGTCTTGATGTCTTTGGTAAAAAGTCCCATCATACGCCTCTTGGTTTGGGAACACCGGCGCCGCGGGGACGCCCGATATTCGCTGCTGGTGACCCCTCACCAACCCGTTGCTGCGATCTCCGTTCCGCCGTCGCGGCGCGTTGCGATGGCGCCTTTTGCGCGGGCGCTTATATCACCGAGGCCAGCGTGATCCCGCCGCCACGGCGGGTGCGCTGCGGCGAAATGCGTTCCGCCGTCAAGCCGGCCCGGATTGCGCGCGCCGCAGGTTTTGCCCTAAGGAATGGTGCGTATGAGTAGACGGTCCGTCGTTGTCGCAAGGCAGCCGGCGGTCCGTGTGTCGCCGCCCCGCCGGGAGGACGAATGCATCGGTTGCTGACCGCGCTGGGGCGTGGCTTCAAGACATATGTCGGCTGGAAGCGGGTCGGGATCGTCGCAAGCGTCGCCATCGTCGGATTCGCCGTCACGTCGCTGGTGCGGACGCTCAAGGGCGTCGACAGCGGCATCATTCTGGTCGCGCTGACCGAAAAGCATCCGGCGCAGATCGCGCTGGCGGCGCTGTGCGTGCTGGGCGCATTCTGCACGCTGACGTTCTACGATTTCCTCGCGCTGCGCACGATCGGCAAGCTGCACGTGCCGTACCGGATCGCCGCGCTGTCGAGCTTCACCAGCTACGTGATCGGCCACAATATCGGCGCCACCGTTTTCACCGGCGGCGCGATCCGGTTCCGGATCTACCACGACTACGGCCTGAGCGCGATCGACGTCGCCAAGATCTGCTTCATCTCGGGCCTGACGTTCTGGCTCGGCAACCTGTTCGTGCTCGGCATCGGCATGGCCTGGCATCCGGCGGCGGCGAGCGCCATGGACCTGCTGCCGGCCTCCGTCAACCGGCTGATCGGGCTCGGCTGCCTCGCCGGCATAGCGAGCTATTTGGTCTGGCTCGCGCTCGGCAAACGGCGCCGCGAACTCGGTCAGAACGGCTGGAAGGTGGTGCTGCCCTCGGCGAAGCTGACGTTCCTGCAGGTGGCGATCGGCGTGGTCGATCTCGGCTTCTGCGCGCTGGCGATGTTCCTGCTGATGCCGGCGCAGCCGCCGATCGATTTCGTCTCGCTCGCGGTGGTGTTCATCCTGGCGACGCTGCTGGGCTTCGCCAGCCACGCGCCGGGCAGCCTCGGCGTGTTCGACGCCGCGATGCTGGTGGCGCTGCCGCAATTCGCGCGCGAGGACGTCATCGCCACGCTGCTGATCTACCGCGTGCTGTATTTCCTGCTGCCGTTCGCGGTTGCGATCTCGATCATGGGGGCGCGCGAGATCTGGATGAACGTGGTGGTGCCCTGGCAGCAGCGCCGCAACGCGCCGGCGCCCGCGCGCGCGCCGGTGCGCCAGAC
>CAXUBE010000314.1:0-2859 GCA_964249215.1 uncultured Rhodopseudomonas sp.
GCCAGTTCCTCGCCCGCTATCTGGCGGTGGCGGCCGCCTTGTTCTTCGCGGCGGTCGGGCGCGCGGTGGTCGCAGCGGCGACGGCACCATTCGGGTTCGTGGTGGGCGCGCCAGGCACGGCGCCATTCGGGCTCGCGGCGGTCGCTCCGGCGACGCCGCCGCGCTGAACACAGATTCGTATCGCCGGCAACCGCGTCACGCGCGCGGCCGCCGTCGCAGGCGCGCGGCCCTTCGCGAAAGTGTCGCGTGATCGGGTGGCCTACCAGCGGCGCGGACGGAAGCAGACGCGATAATTGCAGCGTGGCGCGTAGTAGTTGTTGTTGTTCAGGTAATAGTCGGCGCCGTATTTGTAGTAATCCGGCTGCCACCAGCATCGGTTCAACTGGCAGACCATCCGCGCGGGCTCCGTTAGCGCAGGCTCGAGCATCATCGGCGCTCCCGGCAAAGCAGCCGCCGCGGAGGCGGCGAACGCGCCCGACGACACCGCCAGCGCGAATAATAGTTTGCGCAGCGCGACGCGCGATGGTGTTGTCCCGATCCGCATGGGTGTCCTCTATCGATCTGCGGCAAATCTGACGTTGCACGCAGGCACCGTCAAGCGTATCGCCGTCCTGTTCGACACGGTTTAACCCCGCCTTAACCAGGAAGGCGTGAAATTTGCGCCAACGCGAACAAAAGCTCCCCGCGATGCTGAAACTTTCGATGGCGATGCTGGCTCTGGCCCTGCTGAGCGGCTGCATGCAGACCGGCACGGAGGTCGCGGCGCGCCGCATTCCCGCGCATGCCAGCACCAACGCGATGATGATCGGCGTCGGTTACTGACGGCTGCGAAAGGCTGCGCCGGCGCATCTCGCGCGCACCCGGTGCGCTTTACGATACCCGGCCTCGACGATACCTTGCGCGCTGCGTCCGCAGGATTGCAGCATTGAAGACGTTCGACAGCATCCAGATCCTGCGCATGCTCGCGGCCAACCTCGTGGTGCTGTCGCATATGCTCGTTATCGAGCGCAAATACAGCGGCGGATTCGCAGTCCTTCCGCCATGGCTCGATTTCACCGGCCGCAGCGGCGTGCATTGCTTCTTCGTGATCTCCGGGTTCATCATGGGCGTGATCGCGCTTCGCAGCCGATGGCGCGATTTCCTGTGGGCCCGGCTGACCCGCATCTATCCGATCTACTGGGTCTACTCCGCGCTCGCGCTCGCCGTCCTGGTGGCGGCGCCTCAGATCATCAATACGAGCGTCGCGGTGAAGCCGTCGATCGTCAAATCCTTTCTGCTGTGGCCGCAGGATACTCTGCCGTTGCTTGCGGTCGGATGGTCGCTGATCCACGAGATGTATTTCTACCTCGTCGTCGCCGCGGTGATCGGCTGCGGCCTCAACCTGCGCATCGCGATGGTCGTCTGGGCGGCCGTCATCGCGGCGGCATTCGGCGCGGTATCGGCTTCGCCAAACCCATTCGATGGTCCGTTGGCCGCCATCGCATTCAGTCCGATGACCTTCGAATTCATCCTCGGCGTGCTGGTCGGCACCGCCATCGGCAACGGCGTGACGCGGCTGGCGTCTGCTGCGACCGCGGCGGGGACGACCGCGCTGTTTGCCGGTGCGTGGTGGTGGACGCGGACGACGACCGACGGTCCCCCGCCGACGCTGATCGCGGAGATCGCCGCACTCGGATTGCCGTTCGTCCTGATCGTCTACGGATTGGCGGCAAGCGATGCGTGGCATGCGCAGGGTTGGGCGCGGCTGCCGGTCCGGCTCGGCGATGCGTCGTATTCGATCTATCTCAGCCACGTCTTCGTGCTATCGGCGATCGGGCGGTTCTACGCGTCCGTTGTCTCGCACGGTTGGTTTACCGAAGGCGGTTTCATCGCGGTCTGCTTTGTCGCAGCCAATGGCTGGGGCCTGATCAGCTATCGCTGGCTGGAACGCCCGCTGATCCGCGCGAGCCGTCAGCTAAGCGCCGATGATTCGCGCCCGGTGCCCGCGGCATCCGAGAGGCACGCTTCTCGCTGAACGCGCTGGCGCTGAGGCATCCGCCGCCGCGCGATCGAGGGTCAATCCGCGTTAGCGCCCTGCACGGCCCAGTTGGTCGGGATGTTGCCGACGTTGCCGACCACGCCGATCTGCGTGCCGTTCATGAACCAGATCGCGACATTGCCGCCGCCGTCGCGCCACAGGATGTCGGTCTTGCCGTCGCCATTGTAGTCGCCGGTCTGGGCGACGGACCAGTTCGCCGGGATGTTGCCGAGCGTCGCCACGGTGGCGATCGAGGCGCCGTTCATCAGCCACACCGCGACATTGCCGCCGCCGTCGCGCCAAAGGAAGTCGCCCTTGCCGTTGCCGTCGAAGTCGCCGGTGCCGACCACGCTCCAGTTCGCCGGAATGTTGCCGAGCGTCACCACCGACGTCAGCGTCGATCCGTTCATGAACCACGCCGCGACATTGCCGCCGCCGTCGCGCCACAGGATGTCGCTCTTGTGATCGCCATCGAGGTCGGCGACGCCGACCACGTTCCAGTTCGCCGGGATGTTGCCGAAGTTCGCAACGGATACCAAAGTCGCGCCGTTCATGAACCAGCCCGCGACGTTGCCGCCGCCGTCGCGCCACAGGATGTCGCCCTTGCCGTCGCCGTTGAAATCGCCGGTGCCGACCACGTTCCAGTTCGCCGGAATGTTGCCGACGGTGACCGCCGAGGTGATGTTCGGGCCGTTCATCAGCCACACCGCGACGTTGCCGCCCTGGTCGCGGAACAGGACGTCGCTCTTGCCGTCGCCGCTGAAATCGCGCTGGCCGACCGCCGACCACGTGGTCGGCAGGCTGCCGACCGGGTTGTTCGCGGTGACGGTGGCGCCGTTCAT
>CAXUBE010000315.1:0-2850 GCA_964249215.1 uncultured Rhodopseudomonas sp.
GCTCCGGCGACGACGAGATCAAGTTCTCCTATGAAGACGGCGTGCGCTCCTACGATACCAAAAAGCCGTTCGAGGGCGTCGTCACCAATATCGAACGGCGCTTTCGCGAGACCGAAAGCGAATGGGCGCGCGAAGAACTCGGCAAGTATTTCTCCGACGTGCCGTGCGAAGCCTGCCACGGCCACCGCCTCAAGCCGGAGGCGCTGTGCGTCAAGATCGCAGGCAAGCACATCGGCGAGGTCAGCGAGCTCTCGGTGCGCCGCGCCGGCGAATGGTTCGCGGCCGTGCCGGCGGCGCTGACCAGGCAGCAGAACGAGATCGCGGTCCGCATCCTGAAGGAGATCCGCGAGCGGCTGTCGTTCCTGCTCGACGTCGGGCTGAACTACCTGACGCTGGCGCGCGCCGCGGGCACCCTGTCCGGCGGCGAGAGCCAGCGCATCCGCCTCGCCTCGCAGATCGGCTCGGGACTGACCGGCGTGCTCTACGTGCTGGACGAGCCGTCGATCGGTTTGCACCAGCGCGACAATGCGCGGCTGCTCGACACGCTGCGGCGGCTGCGCGATCTCGGCAACACCGTGATCGTGGTGGAGCATGACGAGGACGCCGTGCTCGCGGCCGACTACGTCGTCGACGTCGGCCCCGGCGCCGGCACCCATGGCGGCCATATCGTCGCCCGCGGCACGCCCGCCGAGGTGATGGCCGATCCGGCCTCGCTGACCGGCAAGTACCTGTCCGGCGAACTATCGGTGCCGGTGCCGGAGCGGCGGCCGCCGAACCACCGCCGCACCATCAAGGTGATCAACGCGCGGGGCAACAACCTGAAGAACGTCTCGGCGGAAATTCCGCTCGGGCTGTTCACCTGCGTCACCGGCGTCTCCGGCGGCGGCAAGTCGACGCTGCTGATCGATACGTTGTACAAAGCCATCGCGCGCAAGCTCAACAACGCCAGCGAAGGCGCCGCACCGCACGATCGCATCGAGGGACTGGAGCATATCGACAAGATCATCGAGATCGACCAGTCGCCGATCGGCCGCACCCCGCGCAGCAATCCCGCGACCTATACCGGCGCGTTCACGCCGATCCGCGAATGGTTCGCGGGCCTCCCCGAGGCCAAGGCGCGCGGCTACGAGGCGGGTCGTTTCAGCTTCAACGTCAAGGGCGGGCGCTGCGAGGCCTGCCAGGGCGACGGCGTGATCAAGATCGAGATGCATTTTCTCCCCGATGTCTACGTCACCTGCGACACGTGCCGCGGCAAGCGCTACAACCGCGAGACGCTGGAGGTGCTGTTCAAGGGCAAGTCGATCGCCGACGTGCTCGACATGACCGTCGAGGAAGCCGCCGAGTTCTTCAAGGCGGTGCCGCGGGTGCGCGAGACCTTCAACACGCTGCGCCGGGTCGGGCTCGACTACATCCATGTCGGCCAGCAGGCGACTACGCTCTCAGGCGGCGAGGCGCAGCGCGTCAAGCTAGCAAAAGAACTCTCCAAGCGCGCCACCGGCCGCACGCTTTATATCCTGGACGAGCCGACCACGGGACTGCATTTCCACGACGTCGCCAAGCTGCTGGAGGTGCTGCACGAGCTGGTCGCACAGGGCAACACCGTGGTGGTGATCGAACACAACCTCGAAGTCATCAAGACCGCCGACTGGGTGATCGACTTGGGCCCCGAAGGCGGCGACGGCGGCGGCGAGATCGTCGCCTGGGGACCGCCCGAGGACATCGTCAAGGCGCCGCGCAGCTACACGGGGAAGTTTCTCGGCCCGGTGCTGGCGAAGGCGGGCGGCGCGTCATCGCGGCGTCGGGTGAAGAGCGCGTCCGGAGAGGCGGCGGAGTAGCGGCAGGTGAGCGAGGCGCTGCGCCGGGTTCAGACGGTGATATTCGGCGGCAATTGCTTGAATTAAATCGCAACACAGAAAACCGTCATCCCCGCGAAAGCGGTGATCCAGTACGCGACAGCGTCCTTGCGTCATCATCGATGTTGCGGAATACTGGTTCATCCGCTGGAGCCTGTCATCGGGCTCGCCGAAGGCGAAACCCGGTGGCGGATGATGACGGCACCGACCGTGGGAACGTTTGAGGCGAACATGACACGCCATCGAGCATCGACTGAATTCATTCACCGGGGTGAGTACTGCGCCGAAGTCACGAGAGATCGCTTCGCAAGCGGGATTGTTTTTAAGCAAGTCAGGTGCATCGTGTCGTCATCACCCATACCGAGACGCCGCGCGGCCGCGGCATCGCGTCCGAGCTGGTGAACGGCGCGCTGAGCCTGATCCGCGCCGATGGCATGAAGGTGGTCGCGGGGTGCGGTTTCGTCGCGGACTATCTCGCGCGACATCCGGAGTTCAGAGATTTGGCCGGCTGATTTCCGGTCTTCGTCAGTGCGCCGAGCAGTCTTGTCCGACGTAGCTCGAGAGCGAAGGCGGATGCGACGAAGCAATCCAGTCCTGCTTGCGGCTCGGGATTGCTTCTCTACACCTGCCGTCGGGCCGGCTGAGCCGGGTCCGATGGCGCAGTGACGAAGATAGTCGCGACGCGATCCGGATGGACGATGTCGCCGCCGCGAGCGCTCAGTGCTTGATGTCGGCCGGCAGCTTGCCGCCATTGGCCGCGAGCTTCGCCATCATCTGCTTGTGCAGCCAGATGTTCATGGTCGCGGAGTCGCTTGTATCGCCGGTGTAGCCGAGCTCCTTGGCGAGTTCCTTGCGCGCGGAGAGGCTGGAATCGATGTCGAGCGCCTTCATCAGGTCGACGATCGAGGTCTTCCATTCCAGCTTTTCGCCTTTCGCGGCGACCGCCTTGTCGAGGATCGCGGCGACGTCCACGCTGCCCGCCGGCGCCGCCGTCGGC
>CAXUBE010000316.1:0-2849 GCA_964249215.1 uncultured Rhodopseudomonas sp.
CCGCGGCTGGAAGACCGCGATGATCGGCGCGCTCGATCCGCCGGGCGGCGAACGGCCGTTCGCGCTGCTCGACGTGGCCGGCGGCACCGGCGACATCGCGTTTCGCGCCGTCCGGGCCGCGGGCTCCGGCTTCACCGCCACGGTTTGCGACATCAATGACGACATGCTCGCGGTCGGCCGCGCGCGAGCGCTGGCCCGGCATCTCGACGAGCGAGTGAGTTTCGCCGAGGGCAATGCCGAGGCGCTGGCATTCGCGGACCGCAGCTTCGACGCCTACACCATCGCGTTCGGCATTCGCAACGTGCCGCGGATCGACCGCGCGCTCGGCGAGGCCTATCGCGTGCTCAAGCCCGGCAGCCGTTTCCTCTGCCTGGAATTCTCCACGGTCGACGTGCCGGGGCTCGATAAGATTTACGACCTGTTCTCGTTTCGGGTCATCCCGCAGCTCGGCCGCGCCGTCACCGGCGACGCCGATTCCTATCGCTATCTGGTCGAATCGATCCGCAAATTTCCCAAACCGCATCTGTTCGGCGAGATGATCGGCGCGGCCGGATTTTCCCGCGTCAGGCACCAGACCATGTCCGGCGGCATCGTCGCGCTGCATTCGGGCTGGCGTTTGTGATTTCTGCGCTCACTCACGTCGCGCGGCTCGCGCGCGCCGGCTACGTGTTCGCGCGCGAAGGCGTGTTCGGGGTGGTCGATCCCTCGCTGGTGCCGCCGGCGGGTCAATTGGCGCTGCGCGTCGCGCGGCTGATCGAGCGCCCCGGCGTGAAGTCCGGCCCGCGGCTGTCGCGCGCGCTGACGCGGCTCGGGCCGGCCTATCTCAAGCTCGGGCAATTCCTCGCGACGCGGCCCGATGTCGTCGGCGTCGCGATGGCGCGCGATCTCGAAAGCCTGCAGGACCGCCTGCCGCCGTTCTCGCAGGCCGAGGCCGAGGCGGTAATCGCGGCGTCGCTGGAGCGTCCGGTGGCGCAAGTGTTCGACAGCCTCAGCGCGCCGGTGGCCGCGGCCTCGATCGCGCAGGTGCATCGGGGCGCGGTGACGCGCGACGGCGTCACTCATCAGGTCGCGGTCAAGGTGCTGCGGCCCAGCGTGGCGGCGCGCTTTAGCCGCGATCTCGGCGATTTCTTCTTTGTCGCGAAGAATGCCGAGGCGCATTCGGCCGAGGCGCGGCGGCTGCGGCTGGTGGAAATCATCAACACCATGTCGCGTTCGGTGGCGATGGAGATGGACCTGCGGCTCGAGGCCGCCGCACTTTCGGAGATGGCGGAAAACACCCGCGACGATCCGGACTTCCGGGTGCCGATGGTGGACTGGGACCGCACCAGCCACAACGTGCTGACCATGGAATGGATCGACGGCATCGCGCTGAACGACCACGCGCGGCTGGCGGACGCCGCGATCGACCTCGCCGAACTCGGCCGCAAGGTGATCCAGAGCTTCCTGCGCCACGCGCTGCGCGACGGCTTCTTCCACGCCGACATGCATCCCGGCAATCTGTTTCTCGACAATGCCGGACGGCTGGTCGCGGTCGATTTCGGCATCATGGGCCGGCTCGGCGCCAAGGAGCGGCGCTTCCTCGCGGAAATCCTGCTCGGCTTCATCACGCGCAACTACCGCCGCGTCGCCGAAGTGCATTTCGAGGCGGGCTACGTGCCGGCCCATCACTCGGTGGAGAATTTCGCGCAGGCGATCCGCGCGATCGGCGAGCCGATCCACAATCGCACCGCCGAGGAAATCTCGATGGCGAAGCTGTTGACCCTGCTGCTCGAGGTCACCGGATTGTTCGACATGCGCACGCGGCCCGAACTCATTCTCCTGCAGAAGACCATGGTGGTGGTCGAAGGCGTGGCGCGTAGTTTCGATCCGAAGCTCGACATCTGGAAGGTCGCCGATCCGGTGGTACGCGAATGGATCGAGCGCAATCTAGGCCCGGTCGGACGGATCGAGGGCGCGCTCGCCGGCGCGGGCGAACTCGGCTACGTGCTATCCGGATTGCCGGCGATCGTGTCGCGCTCGGTCAGCGTGCTGGCGCAGCTCGAGGCGATGACCAAGGACGGCCTGGTGCTGGCGCCGGAGACCATCGCCGCGATCGGCCGCAGCGAGCGCTCCAAGAATCGCGGCCGCACCGTCGCGCTGTGGATCATCGCGCTGGTGGCGGTGGCGCTGTGGTGGTCGATGCAATAATTGACGGCATTGCGAGCATGTGATTTGATAGCATTGCCTGCATTTGCTAATTTTTTCGTCCAAGGCGCTGATGGCCAGTCTCACCGTTCGCAAGCTCGACGACGCCATCCGCGATGAATTGCGGCTGCGCGCCGCCCGCAACGGCCGCTCGGTCGAGGACGAGGTGCGCGTGATCCTGCGGCTAGCGACACAGGTTCGCCGCATGCCTGCCTCAACGGATTCTCCGGCAGATTCGGCGCCCGCGGATGCCGCGTCGGATTCCTCCGCGACGATTTTTCCGGACGGCCGGGCAAGGGTAACTCTTATCGTCGGCGGCGGCATCGCCGCCTACAAGGCGATGGACCTGATCCGCCGGCTCAAGGAGCACGGCCTGCATCCGCGCGTGGTGCTGACCCGCGCGGCACAGCAATTCATCACGCCGCTCACCGCCAGCGCGCTGTCGCATCAGCGCTGCTATACTGACCTGTTTGATCCGCAAAGCGAATTCGACGCCGGCCACATCCGGCTGGCGCGCGACTGCGAGCTCATCATCGTCGCGCCCGCCACCGCCGACCTGATGGCGAAGATGGCCAACGGCCACGCCGACGACCTCGCCAGCACGATCCTTCTTGCGGCCGACCGGCCGATCCTCGAGATGGCCGAGCCCGAGCCGCTGATGGTCG
>CAXUBE010000317.1:0-2816 GCA_964249215.1 uncultured Rhodopseudomonas sp.
GCTCAAGCTCAAGCTGTTCGGCGGCGAGACCGGCGCGGCGCTCGGCGGCGAGCAGCTCTACATGCTCGACCGGCCGCCCGGCGAGATCGTGTTCGACGGCATCGCCGAAACGCCGGTCCTGTCGATCAACCGCGGCTTTTCGGCGCCGGTCATCATCGAGAGCGACCGCGCCGCCGCCGAGCTCGCCTTCCTGTCGGCGCATGACGACGACCCGTTCGCGCGCTACGAGGCGATGCAGCAGCTGATGCTCGACACGCTCGTCGCCGCCGTCCGGCTCGGCCGCGGCGACCATGGCGCGGTGATCGAGGCGGTGCGGCGCACGCTCGAAGATGCCGCGCTCGACCGCGCGTTCGTCGCCGAGGCGGTGGTGCTGCCGTCGGACGCGTTCATCGGCGACCAGCTCGAGACGGTCGATCCCGACGCCGTGTTCCGCGCGCGCGAGGCGCTGCGCCGCGACATCGGCCGGACGCTGGGCGAGCGGTGGCGCTCGCTTTATGCCGAGGCGAGCGACCTGGGCGCGTTCGCCTACACCCCCGTCGCCAAGGCCGGGCGCCGGATGCGCAGCGTCGCGCTCGGCTATATCGCGGCGAGCGGGGCGGAGGATGCCGCCGCGCTCGCGTTCCGCCAGTTCGAGGCGGCGGACAACATGACCGACCGGCAGGGCGCGCTGACCACGCTGTCGAACAGCATGTCGGACGAGCGGATCGCCGCGCTCGACATCTTCTACAACCGCTATTCGGCCGACCCGCTGGTGCTCGACAAATGGTTCCAGACGCAGGCGCTGTCGGCGCGCGACGACACGCCGGCGATGGTCGCGGAGCTCGCGCGGCATCCCGACTTCAGCCTCGCCAGCCCCAACCGGGCGCGCTCGCTGGTCGGCGCATTCAGCGTCAACCAGCGCGCGTTCCATGCGCCCGACGGGGCGGGCTATCGCTTCCTGGCCGACCATCTGATCGTGCTCGACAAGCTCAACCCGCAGACCGCCGCCAAGCTGCTCCCGCCGCTCGGCCGCTGGCGGCGATTCGACGCGGACCGCGCGGCGCTGATGAAGGCCGAACTCGACCGCATCCTTGCCACGCCCGGCCTGTCGAAGGATCTGTTCGAGCAAGCATCGAAGAGTTTGTCGAGCTGACACTTTAGAAGGCTGTTTTCGTCAGGCGGGCCGGGGCCGCTTCCACGTCACTGGAACAGAAGCTAGCGCGCCGCGAGCTCGCGCATCGCCAGCGCATTTTCGATCGCCGCGCCGGACGCGGTATTGTCGAAGATCGTCCAGCGTTCGGCCTCGCCTGATACGGCTTCACCGGCCAGCCGGGCGATCGTTGCGTCGTCATAGCGCGACCAATAGATGCGCGGCGACCCGTGCAACCGCGTGTAGCGCAGGCCCGGCCAGCCGCCGGGCTCCCCCGCGCCCGGCACCGGCGCAGGAACGGCGGCGACGCGGGCGATGCGGTAGTCGATCAACAGCGACTCCGCGTCGGCAGCGAACCAGCCGGCATGGCGCGGCTCGCAGACGATCGGCGCGTCGCCCAGGCTTCGCCGGCAATCGTCGAAGAAATCCGCTGCGACCCCGGCATCGAACGTCAGGCTCGGCGGCAGCTGGACCAGCAGCGGTCCGCGCTTGGCGCCAAGGTGCCCGGTCTGCTCGGCGAACACCGCAACCGCGTCGCCGCAACCGACCAGCCGCGCCGCATGCGTGATCGCCTTCGGCACCTTGACCGCGAAGCGGAAGCCGGCGGGCACGCTGGCCGCCCAGCGCGCATAGCTTTCCGGCTTGTGCGGACGGTAGAAGCTCGAATTGATCTCGACCGCATCGAACACCGTCGCATACCGCGCCAGCGCACTGGCGCCCGCGTCGAACGCATCCGCCACCGCGCGCGGGATCGACCACCCCGCCGTACCGATCCGGATCACGCCGCCGGCATCAGAAATTGACGTCGTCGTAATGCGGCGCGGGCGGGATGCCCTCCATCCGCTCGCTCAGCAACGGGCGGAAGCTCGGCCGGCTCTTCATCCCCGCATACCAGCGTGCGGTTTCCTCATGGCTCTTCCAGTCGATCCCGCCGAGATAATCGGCCACCGAAATCTGCGCCGCCGCCGCCAGGTCGGCCAGGCTGAGCGTCGATCCCGCCATCCAATTGTGCCGGCCGAGCAGGTAATCGGTATAGTCGAGATATTCGACCGCCGCCTTCATCGCCTCGCGCAGCACGCGCGCATCGGGAGCCGCCTTGGTCACGATCCGCTTGATCATCCGCTCGCCGAGCAGCTTCTCGGTCACGTCACGGAAGAAGAACGTGTCCAGCCACGTCGCGAGCCGGCGGATCTCGGCGCGCTGCACGGCAGTGCCGTTGATCATCTGCGCCTTGTCGACGGTCTCGTCGAAATATTCGCAGATGACGAGCGAGTCGATCAGCCGGATGTCGCGCGCGGCATCGGCGATCACCGGGGTCTGCCCGGCCGGGTTCATGTCGATGAACTCGTCGCGCCGTTCCCACGGGTTTTCGCGCTCCAGCGTATAGCCGACGCCCTTCTCGCCGAGCAGCAGCCGCACCTTGCGCGAGAACGGACAGAGCGGGAATTGATAAAGCTGCCACATCCCGCATCCCTAGCCAGCGCGCACGGCCAACGGCAAGCGGCGGTACGACGACAGCGTGCGATCAGCGCTGGTAAGGTTCGATCACCCGCTGCACCCGCGCCACGGTCGCGCGCAGTTCGTCGGACATCTGCGCGGCGTCGCCGGCCGCCTGGCCAAGCACCGCCATCGCCCCCATCGTCCCGGCGCGCAGCCGCTGGCGATAGGCGGGATCGCGGCGGCGCTG
>CAXUBE010000318.1:0-2792 GCA_964249215.1 uncultured Rhodopseudomonas sp.
ATTCAACCCGCCGCCCCACACCAGCCCCGCACCGGCGCCGGCGCCGGCGCGGACCGCGATGCCGCGTTGCGCTGCGCAAGCGCCGACCTGCAGAAAGGGCGGCGGCGGCTGGGTTGCGTCGGCGGTCGGCATGGTCATGGACATGTTGCCCCGTGGCAGCGCCGTTTGCGGCAGCGCGGCACGCCCGTCGACGCCGCATCCGCATGCGCCGGCGTGACCGAAATGCCGCGCCGGCGGCGGTTTTTCGACCCGCGGCGCCGAGTTTGCTTGCCGGCCGCGGCTTATTCCGTCAGACTGCGCGCGATCAGCAAGCCATGGCCCCGGATTTGACCGGGCCTGTCGTTTGCGACCGACCCCGCGCAACCTATATCGAGCGCGTGATCTGGTCGCCAGGCCGCACGACGATCATTCGCCGCCCATCGTTCACAACATCGGAGATCCACCCATTCGCCGTCCTAACAGAGCCCCGCCCGCCGCAACCAAAGACGGGCCGCGCACCAATGATGACATCCGCAACCATGAAATCCAGCTGATCGACCAGACGGGCCTCAATCACGGCACCGTCGAGACGATCGCCGCCATCAAGATGGCGATGGAGGCCGGCATGGACCTGGTCGAGATTTCGCCCAACACCAGCCCTCCCGTCTGCAAGATCATGGACTACGGGAAGTTCAAATATTCCGCCCAGAAGAAGGCCGCGGAAGCCCGCAAGAAACAGAAGGTCGTCGAGATCAAGGAGATCAAGCTGCGGCCGATGATCGACGATCACGACTACGACGTGAAGATGCGGGCGATGCAGCGGTTCTTCGAGGAAGGCGACAAGGTGAAGATCACCTTGCGCTATCGTGGCCGCGAAATGGCGCATCAGGAGATCGGCACCAAGCTGCTCGACAAGGTCAAGAGCGACGTCGCCGAATACGCCAAGGTCGAGCAGGACGCGCGCTTCGAGGGCCGCCAGGTGGTGATGGTGCTGGCGCCGCGCTGATGGCGCGCCGTGGCCTTTCGACTCATCGACGAGATGCGGCCCGTCAGTCCGACCGGCGGGCCTTTTCGTATTGTTCTCTGCACGCCGGCCGCTACCCGCGCGTGGCCTGCCAGATGCCGCTGCAGCGGTCGCCGGTGATGATCCCGCTCCAATTGCCGACGCCGGAATTGCCGGCGAGCCGGCCGGTGCCGTTGGCGACCGAGGCGCCGACCGAAATCGTCACCGCCACCGCGCCGGCGCGGCTGACGCCGCCGGTGACCTTGCCGCCGCCCGCGGACGACACCCGCGTGCCCCTCACCATGAACGGGACGCTGTAGGCGCCGCTGCAATTGCCGGCGCGGGTCGCGAACGTCACTGTCCATACGCCGTCGAACCCGGCGCGCCGCGCGGCCTTGGCCGATCCGGGCATTGCGATCGCCAAAGCAAGAACGGCGGCGCACAGCGGCGCGAAACCGGAACCGGCACCGCGGCCGGTTACAGACAAACCCGAAAAAGACATGGGACTTCCTCTGCGAAAAGCCGGCCGGAGCGGGCCGTCCGATTCTGAGCTAGCACTCTAAAATATTGCCAATGTGAAGCCGCTCTGCCATAAGCGCAACCTTCATCGCCCGGCTGATCAAGGGCTGCCGTGTCGATGCCGGTGCCGACTTCGTCCGTAAGGCGTTAAGTCGAGCACTTTCAACGCTCTAACGAGCATTTCAGCCGTCCATAGCGCTCCTGGGGCGCGTCATGCGTGCGGCAACAGGAGAGCCAAATGCCCAAGCTGAAGACCAAATCGGGCGCCAAGAAGCGCTTCAAGGTGACCGGAACAGGCAAAGTGATGTCGGCCCATGCCGGCAAGCGCCACGGGATGATCAAGCGGACGAAAAAGCAGATTCGTCAGCTCCGCGGCACCCGCGTGCTGTTCAAGACCGACGGCGACAACGTCAAGAAGTACTTCTTGCCCAACGCCTGAAGGTCGCGCCGCACTTGCGGCGATCATCACGGCCGCGTGCGCGCGGCGCTTACGTTTCCCCATTTTGAACCGAAGGAGATCGGTCATGTCTCGCGTCAAACGCGGTGTGACGGCTCACGCCAAGCACAAGAAGGTCTACAAGCTCGCCAAGGGTTTCCGCGGCCGGCGCAAGAACACCATCCGCACTGCGAAGGCTGCGGTCGACAAGGCCGCGCAATACGCGTTCCGCGACCGCAAGCGCAAGAAGCGCACCTTCCGCGCGCTGTGGATCCAGCGCCTGAACGCCGCGGTGCGGCCGCTCGGCATGACCTACAGCGTGTTCATCAACGGCCTCGCCAGGTCCGGCGTCACCGTCGACCGCAAGGTGCTGTCGGATCTCGCGATCCACGAGCCGGCGGTGTTCCAGGCGATCGCCGAGAAGGCCAAGGCCGCGCTCGGCGACACCGCCAACGCGGCAGCTTAAAGCCAAGATCGCTGCGGCGTCTCGCAACTCCGGTGTCATGCCCCGCGCAGGCGGGGCATCCAGTAACCACCGACTAAAATTTGATCACGGGGGTTACTGGGTCATCCGCTTTCGCGGATGATGACAGCCTTACGTGCTGGACCGCGAGCGAATCCTAACAGGTCGCCATGTCCGATCTCGCACAGCTCGAATCCACAATCCTCGCCGACATCGCCGCCGCGTCCGACGAGGCGGCGCTGGAAGCGGTGCGGCTCGGCGCGCTCGGCAAGAAGGGCGCGATCTCGGCGCTGCTGGCGACATTGGGCAAGATGTCGCCCGAGCAACGCAAGACCGAGGGCGCCGCGATCAACCTCGCCAAGGATGCGGTGACGCAGGCGCTGGCCGCGCGG
>CAXUBE010000319.1:0-2785 GCA_964249215.1 uncultured Rhodopseudomonas sp.
GTTCGGCCGCATCGCGGACCATCGGTGCGCCGGTCGGCGCTGCCGCCTGTCCGCCGCGGGGTGATGCATCGCCGGCACCTCCGCGCATCGCGGCGCCGCCGCTTTGGCCCGCCGGACCGGTGGCCTGCCCGTTCCCTTGCGCATGCGCCAGCGTTCCGCCGGCGATCAAGGCCGCGGTCGCGACCGTCATCAGAAATCGATTGCTCATGATTTGTCCTCGCTTGTTGCTCCGCCGGCTTGTCAACGGCACAGGCAATGCTGCGTTCCGCCCAAATTCCAGTTCCAGGCGAGAAGTTTTATGAACAGCCGGCGGCATTGGAGCGCGCGGCCGACCGCCGATCGCAACGACGGCTTGTTACTTTAATGCAATCGACGATTGGCGGCGCCGGCAATGCGCGGCCGCGCGATGCCGCATGGATCAGCAGACCGCCTTGCCGCAGCGGGCGACGCCGACCTTTTCGCGCAGCGTGTCGATCCCGACCGCGCCGACCACGACCTGCTTGCCGATCACGTAGCTCGGCGTGCCGTTCATGCCCATCGCTTCGGCGAGCTTGAAGTTCTCGTCCAGCGTGGCGCGTACCTCGGGGCTCGCGAAATCCTTCTCGATCCGCGCCATGTCGAGGCCGGCTTCCTTGGCCGCGGCCATCGCGCGCGCCTTGTCGGCCTGCCCCTTGCCGCCGAGCAGCTTCTGGTGGAAGTCGAGATATTTCTTGCCGCTCGGGTCCTGCATCCGGACCGCGACCGCGACCTGCGCGGCCTCGACCGAGCCCGGTCCCAGCACGGGGAATTCCTTCAGCACCACCTTGAGCTTGCCGTCCGACTTCATGATGTCGAGCATGTCGCTCATCGCGCGCTTGCAGTAGCCGCAATTGTAATCGAAGAACTCGACAAAGGAGACGTCGCCGTCCTTGTTGCCGAGCGTCACGCCGCGCGGCGAACCGAAGATCGCATTGGCGTTCTCGGCAATCGCGCTCTGATGCTTCTCGGCTTCGGCGGCGGCCTGGCGCTTGCTGAGTTCGGCCGAGACCTCTTCCAGCACTTCCGGATGGCTCAACAGGTAGCTCTTGACGATCTGCTCGATCTGCCCGCGCTGGCCGGTGGAAAACTCGTCTGCCGAAACGGCCCGCGGCGCCACGCCGAGCGCGAGCGCGAACACGATTGCGGCGAGCGGGCGAAACGAAACCATGGGCAGATCCTTTTGTGGCGAGCCGGTCCTGTCAGGACGCGATTTGGCTCTGCATAGCCGGTTTGCCGGCAGAATACGCGTTATTTGTGAACACAATCCAGTCAGGAGCCGCTCGAAAACGCGTCCATCTCATTCCGACCTGTTCGGCATCTTTGCCGCGACGATGTCGTCGGCCTTGACCCAGCCCGGCGTGCCGACCGCGAAGCGGGTCTTGGCGCGCGAGGCGAGTTCGCGCGCGGTCTTGTTGTCGCCGCGCAGGAACGCGGCCTGTGCGGCGGCGAGGTCGGCCTGCGCGTAGTCGCCCTTGCGGCCATAGGCCATCGCGAGCTGGCTGTAGCCGAGCGGCGCCTCGGTCTCGCGCCCCAGCGCCGCGCGCAGGATCGCGACCGCTTCCTCGCTGTAGGCCTTGTTGTCGGCCGCCACCAGCGCCTGGCCGAGCAGCATCTCGATCAGCGGGGCGTTGTTCGACAGCGCCACCGCCTTGCGCAGCGGCGCGATCGCCTCGACCGGCCGGCCGCCTTCCAGCAGCGCCTGGCCGCGCAGTTCATAAAAATACGGATTGGCCGGCTGCGCCTGGATCAGCCCGTCGATCTGGGTCAGCGCGGCGCGCAGATCGCCGTGCAGATAGGTGGTGATGGCGCGGGCATAGCGCGCCGGCAGGCTGGTATCCGACGGCGGATAGCGGCGATACACCGTGTCGGCGCGCTCCATGAAGCCGGAGGTTTTGGCGCGCATCATGTCGTGGCGCAGTTGCAGCGCCGCATCGTCCTTTTTGTCCCAATACGGGCTGGACCGCGCGAATTCCGCCAGCGCCGCGACGCGTTCGGCCGGCATCGGATGCGACATCACATAGGGGTCGGCGCCGCGCGCCGCGAACAGGCTCTCGTCGGTGAAGCGCTTGAAGGTTTCGTACATGCCTTTCGCCGATTGCCCCGTCGCGGTCAGGAATTTGACGCCGGCGCGGTCGGCGTTCTCTTCCTGCTGGCGCTGATAGGACAACAGATTGCGGCGGATCGCTTCCTGCGGCGCCGATATCGCCGCGGCGCCGATGCTGCTGCCATTGCTGCCGGGGCCGCTGCGGGCGCTCGCGACCAGCGCGCCGACGCCGAGCAGCATCGCGACGATCATCTGAGTCTGCGCCTGCGCCAATTGCTCGCGCAGCTTGGCGAGGTGGCCGCCGGCGAGGTGGCCGGTCTCGTGCGCCAGCACCCCGATCAACTGATTGGGCGTCTGCGACTGCATCAGCGCGCCGTAATTGACGAAGATGCGGCGGCCGTCGGCGACAAAGGCGTTGAATACGCTTTCGTTGATGATCGAGACCTGGATGTTCTGCTTTTCCAGCCCGGCGGTGCGCAGGATCGGCCGCGAATATTCGCGCAGCAACTGCTCGATCTCGGTATCGCGCAGCAGCGGCGGGCCCTTGTCCTGTTGCGCGCGTGCGGGCAGCGGCGCGAGCGTCAACGCCGCCGCGGCGACCAGCGCGGTCAGGCGCGACAACGCCTGGCGCGCGGCGTGCGGACGCTTGGCCGGCGGGACGGCCAGGGTTTCACGTATGCGATCTGCACATTGCAATCGAGGCATCGGGCTTTAGGCATTGGC
>CAXUBE010000320.1:0-2780 GCA_964249215.1 uncultured Rhodopseudomonas sp.
CCGCGGCGCGTTGCGACGACACCCTCCAGGCACGCGCCAAGGTGGTCGGCAATTACGACAAGAAGGGTCACCGGTTCGTCGAGATCGACGCGCTGATCGTCGGCAACGGCACGATTCCGGTGGCGCATTGCCGCCACGTCGCGATCTACCAGCCCCGCGCGCAAGCGGCGGCGTAGCAGGCGCGGCTCATTCCGCGGCGCGGGCGCCCGCCGCATGGATCGCGCGCCAGACCCGCTCCGACGTCAGCGGCATGTCCAGATGCGTGACGCCGTAGTCCGACAGCGCGTCGATCACCGCGTTGACGACGGTCGACAGGCTGCCGGCGCAGCCGGCCTCGCCGCAACCCTTGGTGCCGAGCGGATTGGACTTCGCCGGCACCGGATGATCGCCGATCGCCATCGCGGGCACGTCCTCGGCCCGCGGCATCGCGTAGTCCATGAACGATCCGGTGACCGGCTGGCCGCTGCCGTCATAGCTGACTTCCTCCATCAGCGCCTGGCCGATGCCCTGCGCGACGCCGCCGTGCAATTGCCCGGCGACGATCATCGGATTGACCACGGTGCCGAAATCGTTGACGCCGGTGTAGCGCACCACGCAGGTGACGCCGGTGTCGGGGTCGATCTCGACCTCGGCGACGTGGCAGCCGTTCGGGAAAGTGGAGGGAATGTCCGTCGCGGTGTGATCGACGTCGAGCGACGGCGGCACGCCGTCGGGCATCTTGCCCTCGCGCAGCCGCCTGGCGAGCTCGATGATGTCGATGCTGCGGTCGGTGCCGGCGACGGTGAAGCGGCCGCCCTCGAACTCGATGTCGGCCTCCGCGGTCTCCAGCAGATGCGCCGCGGCGGTCTTGCCCTTGGCGATCACCAGCGCCGCGGATTCGACGATCGCCATGCCGCTCGCGGTGATCGAGCGCGACCCGCCGGTGCCGTTGCCGGTATGCACGACGTCGCTGTCGTCCTGCTGCAGGACGACGCTGTCGAACGGCACGCCAAGCTGCGCCGACAGCACCTGCGCGAACGGCGTGGCGTGGCCCTGGCCGTAATCCAGCGTGCCGGTGATCAGCCGCACATTGCCATTCGGCTCGAACACGATCTTGCCGAGCTCGGAGCTGGGCGGCGCGGTGACCTCGAGATAGGAGCCGACCGCGATGCCGCGCAGTCTGCCGCGCCTGCGGCTGTCCTTCTTGCGCTTGGCGAAACCCGCATAGTCCGATAATTCCAGCGCCTGCGCGAACACGCCGCCGAAATCGCCGCTGTCATAGACCACGCCGGACGACGCCTTGAACGGCATCTGCGCCGGCTTGACGAAATTGCGCCTGCGCAGCGTCAGCCGGTCGATGCCCATCTCCTCGGCGGCGCGGTCGATCAGCCGTTCCATGTAGTAATTGGCTTCCGGCCGGCCGGCGCCGCGATAGGCGCCCATCAGCGTGGTGTTGGTGACCACGCATTTGATGTCGACGCCCAGCAGCGGCGTGCGATAGACGCTGGAGATGTTCTTGCCGGTGTTGAGGGACAACGGGCTTGGCGAGACACCGGTGATGTAGGCGCCGAGATTGCCGTGGCCGGAAATCCGCAGCGCCAGGAATTGGCCGGCGGCATCGAGCGCCAGTTCGGCATGGATCTGCTGGCTGCGGCCGTGGCTGTCGGACAAAAAGCTGGTCGAGCGCTCGTCGGTCCACTTCACCGGGCGGCCGAGGTGCTTGGCGGCATACAGGATGCACATGTATTCCGGGTAGTTGACGTTCTTCATCCCGAACGAGCCGCCGACATTGGCGGTGATCAGATGCACCTTGTCGTTCGGCACGCCGAGATTCTTGGCGAGATTGGCGCGGTTGCCGGCGACGCCCTGCGTCGGCACCTGGATGGTGTAGCGGCCGCTGGCCTTGTCGAACGAGGCCAGCGCCGCGCGCGGCTCCATCGCCACCACCGCGACGCGGGTGTTGGTGATGTCGAGCCGGGTGACATGGGCGGCGCGCGCGAACGCGGCGTCGAGCGCGGCGGTGTCGCCGTAATGATAATCCAGCGCGACGTTGCCGGGGATGTGATCGTAGAGCTGCGGCGCGCCGGGGCCGGCGGCTTCCTCGGCGTCGGTCACCGCGGGCAGGGGATCGATGTCGAGTTCGACCGCTTCGGCGGCGTCGCGCGCCTGCGCCGTGGTGTCGGCGACGACGAACGCCACCGGATCGCCGACATATCGCACCTTGTCGGTCATCAGCGGCAGGCGGTTGGTCTGCAGCAGCGGCGAGCCGTCGCGGCTTTTCAGCGGCAGGCCGCAGGTGAAGGGGCCGTAGTTCTCCGCGGCCAGATCGGCGCCGGTCCACACCCCGCGCACGCCGGGCATCGCCCGCGCGGCCTCCAAGCCGAGGCCGCGGATGATGCCGTGGGCATGCGGGCTGCGAACGATCGCGGCGTAGAGTTGGCCCGGCAGGTCGAAGTCGTCGGTGTACCGGCCTTTGCCGCGCACCAGCGTGTCGTCTTCCTTGCGCCGCACCGGCTGACCGACGCCGTATTTTTGCAGCGCAATCACGTTGTCGAGCGCCGAGCCGGCGGTGGTATCCTGCATGAAATGGGTCCGAAAGCGTACGGCAGCGGTCGTTCGCGCCGATCTGGACCCCATCAGATATCGTACGGGGGGACGACCGACAACGCCAGATTGGGCATGCGGCCAATGCCCCGGTTGCGTCGCCGCGGCGCGCTGCTAAGCTTTCCGGGAACACGGTTTGACCTCGGCCGCATGGCCACCGAAAGACAGATTTGAATGACCGATGACACGCGGCGTCC
>CAXUBE010000321.1:0-2720 GCA_964249215.1 uncultured Rhodopseudomonas sp.
GACAGCGAGTCGATGTACTGCTCGTCCTCGCCGGTGCCGAGCGTGGTCACCACCATCGCCTGGGTCTCGCCGCGGGTGAACAGCGCCGAGCCGTGGGCGCGGGGCAGGATGCCGACTTCGGCGACGATGTTGCGCACGGTCTTGGAATCACGGCCGTCGATGCGCTTGCCGGTGTCGAGGATGTTCCAGCGCACGATCTTGGATTCGACCTCCTTGAAGACGCCGGCGATCCGCAGCTTGTCGTATTTCGGCTCCTGGCCTTCCGGGAAATAGTGCGCCATCACCTTGGCCTTGATCGCGCCGACCGCCGCATAGCGATCCTGCTTGACGGGGATCGCGTAGGCGGCGCGCAATTCCGGCTCGATCAGCGTCAGGATTTCCTTTTCAAGCACGCTGTCGTCGACGGTCTTGACCTCGCGCGGCTCCTTGGCGGCCTTCTCGGCGAGTTCGATGATCGCCTGGACCACGGGCTGGAAATGGCGGTGGCCGAACATCACGGCACCGAGCATGATCTCCTCGTTAAGCTCCTTGGCCTCGGATTCGACCATCAGCACCGCGTCGGCGGTGCCGGCGACGACCAGATCGAGCTGGGTGTCGGCCATCTCGTCGAGCGTCGGGTTGAGCACGTATTCGTCGTTGATGAAGCCGACGCGCGCGGCGCCGATCGGGCCCTTGAACGGCGCGCCGGACAGCGTCAGCGCGGCGGAGGAGGCAACCAATGCGAGAATGTCGGGATCGTTCTCCATGTCGTGCGACAGCACGGTGACGATGATCTGGGTCTCGTTGCGCCAGCCGTCGACGAACAGCGGACGGATTGGGCGGTCGATCAGCCGGGAGACCAGCGTCTCCTTTTCGGTCGGCCGTCCCTCGCGCTTGAAGTAACCGCCGGGAATGCGGCCGGCGGCGTAGGTCTTCTCGATATAGTCGACCGTCAGCGGCAGGAAGTCGACGCCCTCGCGCGGCGATTTCGCGGCGACGACGGTGGCAAGCACGATGGTCTCGCCATAGGTCGCGAGCACCGCGCCGTCGGCCTGACGGGCGATCTTGCCGGTTTCAAGCCGGAGGGGACGGCCGCCCCAATCGATCTCGACGGAATGAATATTGAACATTGTTGGATTCTTTCATCGGTTCGCGACGCCGTCCCTGTGCCGGGCTGTCGCGGGACGGCTTTGCGCCTTCATCGCCCGCCACCGGATTGCGGCGAGGCGGTCTTGCAAAACGTCACCCTGAGGAGCGGCCTTCTTCGGCCGCGTCTCGAAGGGCGGCGTTTTGCCTTTCATCCTTCGAGGCGCGCCCGAACGATACAAGAGCATCGCCGGGGCGCGCACCTCAGGATGACGCAACCACAAGAAATCAGCGGCGGATGTTGTGCTTCTCGAGCAGCGCCTTGTAGCGCGCCTCGTCCTTTTTCTTGATGTAATCGAGCAGCGAACGGCGCGTGGACACCAGCTTCAGGAGCCCACGGCGGGAATGGTTGTCCTTGACGTGGGTCTTGAAATGCCCGGTGAGGTTGCCGATGCGTTCCGACAGGATCGCGACCTGCACCTCGGGTGAGCCGGTGTCGCCGGCCTTCTTGGCACTCGACTTGATGACTTCCGCCTTGCGTTCTGCGGTAATCGACATCGTCAGACTCTTTCTTTGAGGTTCGGACCGGCAATCAGACCGGTCAGATTGAACACGCGCTTGGGGATGAGTTCGCCATTGCCGATTTCGGCGAGGGCCAACAGGCGGCCCGCCACCGTGACATAGACCATGCCGCTGCAATGGGGCGCATCCCGTCCGCGCAACAAGACGGCCTGGCCCCGATGGAGCCTTGCCGCATCCGCCCGCGTGACGGCCAGCGCCGGGATGTCGTCCAGCGCGGTCTCAACGGGCAAAAGCGCGTCGGCGAGGCTGCCCTCGCCAGACGCGGCTCTATCGCACAAAGCCTGCAATTGTTCCAGCGGAATCATGTCGGTTTCCCGGAACGGTCCGACCATGGTCCGGCGCAGCGCGCAGATATGGCCGAAGCTGCCGAGCAGCCGTCCGAGGTCGCGCGCCAGCGCCCGCACATAGGTGCCCTTGCCGCATTCGGCCTCGAACACCGAAAGGTTGCTATCGCCCTGATCGATCAGCGCAAATTCGTGGATCTCGACGGGGCGGGGGACCAGCGGCACCACCTCGCCGTCGCGCGCCAGATCGTAGGCGCGCTCGCCCTTTATCTTGATCGCGGAATATTGCGGCGGGGTCTGTTCGATCCGGCCGGTGAATTGCGGCAGCAGCGCCCGGATCGCCTCGGCGGTTGGGCGCAGGTCGCTGGTCCGGGTGACGCGGCCCTCGATGTCGTCGGTGTCGCGTTCCTCGCCCCAGGCGACCGTGAAGCGGTAACGCTTGCGGCCGTCCATCACGAACGGGACGGTCTTGGTGGCCTCGCCCAGCGCGATCGGCAGGCCGCCGGAGGCCAGCGGATCGAGCGTGCCGGCATGGCCGGCGCGCTTGGCCGAAAACAGCCGCTTCGCCACCGCGACCGCCTGCGTCGAGGTCATGCCGACCGGCTTGTCGAGCACCACCCAGCCATGGACGTCGCGCTTGTCGCGCTTCTTTTGCTCCTTCCCCCCTTGAGGGAGGGGGTGCGAAACGGAATGGCTATTGTTCAACAGCCCCGACCCCTCGCCAACCCGCGAAGGGTGCGTGGGGGGAGGAGAGAAGCAAGCATCGCCTCCACTCCCCTCCTTCCGCAC
>CAXUBE010000322.1:0-2709 GCA_964249215.1 uncultured Rhodopseudomonas sp.
CGATCGCGCAGCCGACGCCACGCGGGTCGGCGGCGCGATCGCCACCATCGGCTGCTCCTGCGAGGCGCTGCGCAGCAGCGCATCCGACGGACGCGGCGGATTGACGGTCGGCGGAATGGTGCCCGGCGCGCGCGCGATCACCAGCGACAGCCCCTGGCCTTCGCCGCCTTCGGACAGTCCGGTATTGCCGTCGGGCAGCTTGGAGGCGAACACCTTGTTCATGCCGCCGTCGATGCCGGTATTCAGCCGCGCCACCGGAACGCCGCGGGAGATCAGTTCGGCCGTCTTGGCCTGATCCTCGCGCTGCTTTTCGCGCACCGCGTCGGCGACGTCCTCGGGAATGACGTAAGCGGGACATTTGCCCGCGGCGTTGAAGTTCAGCGGCCGGCTCGAATTCGGCGGTTGCGCCGCGTTGAAGACGTATTTGTTTTCGCAGAAATCGACTTTCGGTTCCTGCCGCGTCACCTCGAAATGATCGTTGCCTTCCTTGATCATCTTCCAGAACGGCATGTTGGGATTGTTGCGATGCTTGGCCATGTTGGCCGGCGTCATCCGGAACGGGTAGGCCTGGAACTGGAACGCGCGCTGGCCGCCGAAAAACGATTCCCGGCCGAGCGAATAGATTTCCGCGATCTGCTCGTCGGTCATCGCGTAGCAGCCGCGCGAGGAGCAGTCGCCATGCACCATCAATTGCGAGCCGGAGCGGCCGAGCGCCTTGTCGAACGCGTTGGGGTAGCCGGTGTTGAACGAGAGGTAGTAGGCCGATTGCGGGTTCATCTGGCCGGGCGTGATCGCATAGAAACCCTCCGGCGCCTGGCGGTCGCCCTCGCGGACCTTGGGGCCGAGATCGCCCGACCAGCGGCAGATCGGATAGGTCTTCAACAACGCGAAGCTGCCGGAGCGGTCCTGCTTCCAGACCTCGAGCTCGGCTTCCTGCTTGAACAGCCGCACCAGCATCGGCGACTGCATGTCCATGTCTTTGGTCTGCATCTCGGCGACCAGCTTCGCCGGCACCGGCTGATTGGCCTTGGCGTTGTTGGCGAGCGAGATCTCGTCGCTGTTGCAGCCGGCCAGCGCGAGGCCGGCCGCGAGCGCAGCCGACGTCACAAAAGCGCGGATCAGCGTGCGATCAATCAAGACGAAACTCCGCGGCCAAGGGACCACTCATTTGCGACCATTTGTCCCCAAAACCATGCGCAAATATTAGCCTTAAAGGCCGCCCGCTCGCAAGCCGAACCGATGGCCGCGCCGGTTCCCGATCCGGCATGGTCAACGGCCACTAAACCCGCGGCTCGGGCGAAACTGGGGCCGCATGACCTGATTCTCACGGTTTGGTTAACAAGCCGGGGCCGCACGACGCCGCGATGCGATCAGCCCAGTTTGCGGCCGATGTCGAGAAATTTCTGCCGGCGCTGCCGGCGGATCGCGTCGCGGTCGAGGTGCGCAAGGTCGCCGAACGCCTGCGCGATGGCGTCGCCGGTCGCGGCGATCGTCGCCGCGGGATCGCGATGCGCGCCGCCTTTCGGCTCCGGCAGGATATTGTCGATCACGCCGAACCGCGACAGGTCCTGCGCGGTGATCTTCATCGAGGTCGCGGCGTCCTGCGCCTTGGCGGAATCGCGCCACAGGATCGAGCTCGCCGCCTCCGGCGAGATCACGCTGTAGATCGCGTGTTCGAGCATCAGGACGCGATTCGCGGTGGCGATCGCGATCGCGCCGCCGGAGCCTCCTTCGCCGATGATCACCGCGACGTTCGCCACGCCCAGCGAGAGGCACGCATCGGTGGAGCGCGCAATCGCCTCGGCCTGGCCGCGCTCTTCCGCGCCGATGCCGGGATAGGCCCCGGCGGTATCGACCAGCGACAGCACCGGGATGCCGAAACGATCGGCCATCTCCATCAGCCGCACCGCCTTGCGATAGCCTTCCGGCCGCGCCATGCCGAAATTGTGCTTCAGGCGGCTCTCGGTGGAGTCGCCCTTCTCCTGCCCCAGCACGCAGATGCTCTCGCCATGAAAACGGCCGAAGCCGCCGATCAGCGCCTCGTCGTCGCCGAACTTGCGGTCGCCCGCCAGCGGCGTGAAGTCGGTGACCAGCGCGGCGACGTAGTCCAGGCAATGCGGCCGCTGCGGATGCCGCGCAACTTGAGTCTTCTGCCACGGCGTCAGCGACGCGTAGAGCTCGTGCAGCGCCTGCGCGGCCTTGCTCTCGATCCGGGCGATTTCGTCGCCGATGTCGCTGCCGGTGGCGGCGAGCGCGCGCAATTCGTCGATCTTGGAATCAAGCTCGGCGACCGGCTTTTCGAAGTCGAGATAGCTGCGCATGGGATCGGACATTCACGACATATGGGACCGCCGGCGACAGATGACAGCGGCCGCCGCGGCTTTTCCAGCGCCGCAGCGGCCAAGTCAAGCTGCCGCCGCGTCCCCGCGCCTGCCGCGGTTTGCGGCCCAAATGCCTGATTTCGGAGGCATATCGCGGTCGCCTTGCCGCGCTAATCCTCGATCGTGACGTGTGCGTCGGCCCGGCCGCGCATCCAGTAACCCGCGGCCTTGCTCCACGGTTTCGAATGGCCGCGCTCGTCGCAGAGATAATTGCGGATGGCGCGCGCCACGCCCGCCTCGGCCGCGACCCAGACAAAGCCATCGCCGGGCGGCAGGGCGATCGCGGCAAGACCCGCCACCAGCGTCATCGCCAGATCGCGGGTCTGCG
>CAXUBE010000323.1:0-2709 GCA_964249215.1 uncultured Rhodopseudomonas sp.
CGGGAAGGCAGGCCGGCTGCGACGCGGCGGAAACCGCGTACCGGCTGGCCCACGCCGGCGGCGTGCCGGCCGACGCGCCGAGGCTGCGGATCAAGGCCTATCAGCGCCTGCAGTCCGCCAGACGCGGCAACCGCACCCAGATGACCGACCGTCACGCGTAACGTCGAAGGCGAATTCTGTATCGTATCGAGACAGTTGCGCGCGAATGCTGCAAAACCGCGAGAAGCACTTCATCCAGTATCCGAAGGACGCGGACGACGACCGCGGCGCTCAAGCGGCGCGGCCGCTCAGCCCGGCCGCGATGTTGCGGTTGATGTCGATCAGCGATTTCAGCTTGTCGACTTCCGGCTTGACCGCCAGGGCTGCGGACTGCGTCAGGACGAAGATTCCGATATTGGCGATGTTCTGCCGGATCGACACGGCCTCGGGGTTCTCATCGCGCATCGCGTCCGACACGAAGATCGACCAGAGCTTGCGGTTGAACATCAGCGCCTCGTTCAGACCGGAATCGCTCTGCTCCCATCTGGCGACGACGTCCTGCAACTGACGGGCGGCCTTCAGCAGCGCTTGCGCCTCGATGTCCCGCGGAGACGAGATCCTTTGTGCGGTACGGGCGTAAGCATGCGAAGCAGCACTCGGCATCGGTTACCTCAGAAGTTCTTCTTCGCGCTTGATGAGCGAACGCAACTCTCTGAGCGCTTTATAAAGATTGCCGCTTAAAATTAGATTACTCGCGGTTTCGATCTGCTCGCGGAAACTCGGCACCGCCTCGATCAGCTCCTTGATGAATCCGAGATAGAGTTCCTGATAGTTCGGAATGTCGTTTTCCAGATACATCATCTGCACGCACAGATAGACGCGCTTCACCGGCGTGTTGGCGGTCTCCGCGGTGAGGATGTCCTTCTCGCGCAGGATCGGCGCTTCGCCGTCGATCAGAAACGTCGTGCGGCTGTCGGAATTGGTGATCACGCTCTGACCGATGATGATCCGCTCGAACGGCTTCAACTCGACTCGCAACGGCATCGCGTGTCCTTTCGAATGCGGTCCATCATCCGGCGCGCGGCGCCGTTACTGCAGCAGCTTGAGCACGCTCTGCTGCGACTGGTTGGCGAGCGCCAGCGCGGATACCGCGATCGATTGCCGGGTCGACAGCGCCTGGCTGTTGGCGGCCTCCTCGTTGGTGTCGGCGAGCGTGAGGTTCGAGGAGCCGGTCTGCAGCACGTTGATCAGGCTCTTGGCGAATTCCTGGCGGATCTGCACGATCGACAGGTTCGATCCGAGCGACGACGCCTGCGAGCGCAGCGCGGTGCCGGCGACGTTGAGCGCGGCCAGCGTCTTGTTGGCCGAATTGTTGTCGGCGAAATCGGCGCCCGCGACCAGCGTCGGCAATCCGAGGCCGGCGGGCGTGAGCGCGGCGCCGGTGATGCTGAGCGTCGACTTGCCGGTCTCGTTGAACACCAGCTTCAGGGTGTCGCCGGTGAGCAGGTTGACGCCGTTGAACGAGGCGTCCTGCGAGGTGGTGGTGATCTGCGCGATGATGTTGTTGTACTGCGACACCAGGTTCGCGCGGGTCGATTGCGAGGCGAGGTCGGCGACCGGCGGCGCGGCGTTGGTGAAGCTGAGCGTCGAGGTCACGCTGCCGCCGAGCACGCCGCCGTCGAGCGCGGAGCCCAGCGTCGAGGATGCGTAGTCGTTGCCGGTCGCGATCACCAGCTTGCCGGTGGCGTCGACCGTGGCGGTGAGGTTGTTCGGCAGCAGCGCGGCGTTGAGCTGCGCCAGGCTCTTGACGGTGCCGTTGCTGCCGTCGCCGAAGGTGATGTTGACCGGCGCGCCGCCCTTGAACGAGGTGAAGGTGAGCGTCTTGCCGCTGATGCCGCCGAGGCCGGCATTGCGCGCGGCGGAGAACACCGTCGCGGTGCCGGTGTTGCCGGCGAGCCCGAGCGCGGACAGCGCGTTGCCGGAGCCGGAGATGTTGAGGTCGGCGACCGTGCCGGTGCTGATCTTCAGCGCGCCGCTGGCGGTGACCGACGACGCGGTGGCGCCGGCACTGGTGCTCAGCACCGCGTTGCCGCCGACGTTCGCCGCGCTCTGCACGCCGGTGGCGAGATCGATGGCGTTGAGCACGTCGTTGATGGTGCCGCCCTGCAGGTAGACCGTCGAATTGCCAGAGCCGTCATTGACGACGTTGCCCTGCACCCCGGAACCGGCCGGCACGTTGGCCGCCGCCGGCACCGCGGCGTTCTTGAAGGTGATGATCTTGCCGTCGACGTTGAGCGTCGAGCCGTCCTTGATCAGCGAGCCCGACGTCGAGGCGTTGGTGATGCGCTGCTGCGCGACCGTCACGGTGCCGGGACCGGTCGAGCTGGTGAGGCCGAGCGCCTTCAGCAGGTCGGCCTTGCCGGTGATGCTGAGATCGGCGCCGGTGCCGGTGGTCAGCGTCAGCACGCCGCCGCCGGAGATCGCGGCATTGCTGCCCGAGGAGTTCGACAGCGTCGCGGTGCCGTTGGCGTTGACCGCCTTCTGCACGCCGCTTGCAAGGTCGATCGCCGCGGTGAGATCGCCGACGCTGGCCAGCGGCGCGGCGTTGGTGCCGATATAGACGATGGAGTTGCCGTTGCCGTCGGTGACGAGGTTGCCGGCGACGCCGGAGCCGACCGTGACGCCGGAGGCGGCCGGCGGCGAGCCGGCGCGGAAGGTGATGGTCTTGCC
>CAXUBE010000324.1:0-2700 GCA_964249215.1 uncultured Rhodopseudomonas sp.
CTGAGGCACCTGCCATCGATACCGGTCGGGCAATGACGTTCGACGTTAATCGCATCGGGTACAGCACCCGGACGGCGATACAACGACAGAACATCCAACATGAGCAAACCCCGACTCGTTGTCATCGGCAATGGCATGGCCGGTGCCCGCGCGGTGGAAGAGGTGCTGGCGCTGCGCCGGATCCGGCCGACCGCGCACCAGATCGGGCTGTCGCGCTCCGAGCGCGCGCATAATGTGCAGGGCGCATTTCAGGTTCCGCCCGCCGGCAGGATCGAGGTGCAGGGCCGCCGCGTCGTGCTGGTCGACGACGTGCTGACCTCGGGCGCCACGGTCGACGCCTGCGCGCGGGCGCTGCTGCGGGCCAAGGCTGCCTCGGTCGACGTGCTGGTCTTCGCGCGGGTTGTGGACGCGGTGCGATCCCCCATATAATCCGCTCGACGTCCGCTTCCGCCATCAACCCGGCCCGCGATATCATGCCTGCTGCGATCGAAATCTTCACGCGCCCCGGCTGCGGTTATTGCAGCGCTGCGAAGTCGCTGCTGAGCCGCAAGAACGCGCCCTACACGGAGTTCGATGTCGCGGTCGATCCGAACCACCGCGGCGAGATGGCGAAACGCGTCGGTCCCGGCGCGACATTCCCGCAAATCTTCATCGGCGATCTTCACGTCGGCGGCTGCGACGCGCTGTACGCGCTCGACCGGGCCGGCAAGCTCGACGCCATGCTGGCCGGCGAAAAGGCGAATTCATGACCGACCTCGCCTTCACGGCCGCGATGGTGCAGATGCGCACGTCGCTGTCGCCGGAAAAAAGCTTCGACCAGGCCGCGGAATTGATCCGGCACGCAAAGACGCAGGGCGCCGACTACGTCCAGACGCCAGAAGTCAGCAATCTGATCCAGAAAAACCGCGACGGGCTGTTCGGCCTGCTGCATCCGGAAGACGCCGACCCCTCGCTGAAATCCTATCGGGCGCTGGCGGCCGAACTTGAGATTTATGTCCACGTCGGGTCATTGGCGGTGCTGGCGACGCCCGATCGCGCCGCCAATCGCTCGTTCCTGATCGGACCGGACGGCAATCTGCTCGCGAGCTACGACAAGATCCACATGTTCGACATCGTGCTCGACGCCGGCGAAAGCTATCGCGAATCCGCGAACTATCAGCCCGGCGAGACCGCGGTGATCTCCGATCTGCCGTGGGGCCGGCTCGGCCTCACGATCTGTTATGATTTGCGCTTTCCCGCGCTGTATCGGGCGCTCGCGGAAGCCGGCGCGTCGTATCTGGCGGTGCCGTCCGCCTTCACGGTCCGGACCGGGCAGGCGCATTGGCACGCGCTGCTGCGCGCCCGCGCGATCGAGAACGGCTGCTACGTGTTCGCGGCGGCACAAGGCGGCACGCACGAAAGCGGACGCGCCACCTATGGCCACTCGCTGATCGTCGACCCCTGGGGCGCGGTGATCGCCGAGGCCAAAGACGATGAGGCCGGCATCATCACCGCGCGGATCGATCCGGCGAAGGTCGCCGACGCCCGCAAGATCGTGCCGTCGCTGCAGCACGGCCGACGTTTCGGCATTGCCGATCTGAACACCGCCCCGGAGCACCTGCATCTGGTGCGGGGCTCGGCATGATCCGCTACACTCTGCGCTGCGGACGCGGCCACGCGTTCGAAAGCTGGTTTCAAAGCTCGGGCGCCTACGATTCGCAGGCCAAGCGCAAACTGGTGAGCTGCCCGTCCTGCGGATCGGTCAAGGTCGACAAAGCGATCATGGCGCCGCAGATCGCGCGCAAGAAGGGCAAGCACGCGCCGGACCCGCTGCCCGCCGGCGCTACGGACACAGCCGCGCCTGCGGCGACGCCGCTGATGATGACGCAAGAGCGCGAGATGCGCGCCAAGCTGAAGGAGCTGCGCGACCACGTCGTCAAGAATGCTGACAATGTCGGCGAGCGGTTTCCGAACGAAGCCCGCAAGATGCATTACGGCGATATCGAGCATCGGCCGATCTATGGCGAGGCGTCGCCGGCCGAGGCCCGCGCGCTGATCGACGAAGGCGTCGAGGTCTCGCCGCTGCCCGTTCTGCCGGAAGACCGCAACTGATCGGGTCAGCCTTCAGACAGTCACCAGCAGCGCGACCCCGAACACGATCAGTGCGATGCCGCTCAGTTCGCGCGCCGACAGCGGCTGCTTGAAGGAATAATACGCCACCGCTTGCGCGAACGGCACCTCGATCAGCGCCAGCGTGCGCACATTGGCCGCGGCGGTGAGCGCGAAGGCGAGAAACCAGAACTGCGACGCGAACGCGCCGACGAAGCCGGCCAGCATCGACGGCTTCCATAGCCGGACGATCTCGCGCAGCACCTGCGGCGCGCGCGCCAGCAGATAGATCGTCAGCACCAGCGTCTGCACGCCCAATCCCCACACCAGCGTGGTCGACGCCGCGGCGACGAACGACACCCCCGGCACCACGATGATGGCGCCGCGAAATCCCACCGCCGACAATGCGAACGCCGCCGCCGCGACAAGGCCGAGCACGGTCGGCTTCAGATTGGCGAGGTTCTTCTCGCTGCCCGGACGCAGCGCGGTGATCACCACGCCGATGGTGGCGATCAGGATCGCCGCCACCTTCAGCCAGGTGAGATGATCGCCGAGAAACACGAAGCCGAAGATCGCGGTCTGGATCGCCTCGGTCTTCAGATACGCGGTCGT
>CAXUBE010000325.1:0-2695 GCA_964249215.1 uncultured Rhodopseudomonas sp.
CCCCAATGCTTCGGTGTTGGTCGAGCCGACGCTGTCGAATGCAACGAGACGATAGCCGGCCGAGACCGCCCGTGGGCCGAGCGCGAGCGCCATCCTAGAACAGCGACTTCGCAGCGAGCGTGGCCGCGCTGACCAAAGGCGCCGGATAGACGAAGAACAAAATGTTGAACAGCCCGGCGACCGCGAGCACGCCGCGCAGTTCGGGCCGCATCGGATCGAGGGCCTGGGTCGGTTCGTCGAAATACATCACCTTGACGATGGTGAGATAGTAGAACGCGCCGACCACGCTGCTCACCACGCCGATCACCGCCAGCGCGAACAGCCCGGCCTTGATCGCGGCAACGAACACGTAGAACTTGGCGAAGAAGCCCGCCAGCGGCGGAATTCCCGCCAGCGAAAACAGCAGCATGGCGAAGATAAACGCCAGCGTCGGGTTGGTGCGCGACAGACCTGAGAAATCGGCGATGGTCTCGACATGCAGGCCGTTGCGCTTCATCGCGAGGATCACGGTGAAGGTGCCGAGCGTCATCGCGACATAGATCGCGACATAGACCAGCACGCCCTGCGCGCCTTCGACGGTGCCGGCTGCAAGCCCCACAAGCGCGAAGCCGATATGGCCGATCGCCGAATAGGCCATCAGCCGCTTGATGTTGCGCTGGCCGATGGCGGCGAACGATCCCAGCGCCATGGAGGCGATGGCGACGAACACCACGATCTGCCGCCATTCCGGCACGATGCCGGGAAACGCGGTCAGCGCCACGCGGGTGAACACCGCGAGGCCCGCCACCTTCGGCGCGGAGGCGAAGAACGCCGTGACCGGGGTCGGCGCGCCTTCATACACATCCGGCGTCCACATATGGAAGGGCACCGCCGAGACCTTGAAGCAGAGCCCCGCCAGCAGGAACACCAGGCCGAACACGATGCCGACGCTGCCGCCCTTGGCCGCCGCCGCGATGCCCGCGAACTGCACGGTCCCCGTGAAGCCATAGATCAGCGACGAGCCGTAGAGCAGCATGCCGGACGACAACGCGCCGAGCACGAAATACTTCAGGCCGGCTTCGTTGGATTTCGGATCGTCGCGGTTGCTCGCCGCCACCACGTAGAGCGCAAGACTCATCAATTCGAGCCCGAGATACAGCATGATCAGGTCGCCGGCCGAGATCAGCACCATCATGCCGACCGACGACAGCAGAACCAGCACCGCATATTCGAACATCTTGCGGGTCGGATCGCTGAGGAATTCCGTCGACAGAACGAGCGCGACCGCGGAGCCGATCAGCGCCAGCACTTTCAGGAAGCGCGCGAAATCATCCACCACGAAGCCGCCGCCGAAGGTGACGTGCCTGCCGGCCGGCAGCAGCAGCTCGAGCGCGCCGGTGACGACCAGCAGGATGATCGCAAGCGTGGTGACGAGCCGCGTGGTCTGCGGGCCGCGATAGGCGCCGAGCATCAAAAGCGCCATCGCGCCGACCACGAGCACCAGTTCCGGCAGCACGGGCATCAGCGGATAGCCGGCGGTCTCGAAAGTCATGATCGGTGTCCCGAATGTGATGCCGCGTCGCGGGTCATGGTAGCGCCGCCGCCTTCACCGCGCCGGCCGCGGCGGCGTAGTTGCCGACCAGTTGCTGCACGGACGCGGCCGACATGTCGAGCACCGGCTTTGGATAGACCCCGAACAGGATGGTGAGCACGATCAGCGGCACCAGCGTCAGGCTCTCGCGCAGCGTCAGGTCCTTGATGGTAGCGAGCGACGGCTTCACCAGCGCGCCGAACACCACCTTGCGATACAGCCACAGCGCATAGGCCGCCGACAGGATGACGCCGAGCGTGGCAATGGTCGCGGTCGGAACGCTGGTCTTGAAGGTGCCGATCAGGGTCAGGAATTCGCCCACGAAGCCCGAGGTGCCGGGCAGTCCGACATTGGCCATGGTGAAGACCATGAACACCAGCGCGTAGAGCGGCATGCGGTTCACGAGCCCGCCATAGGCGGCGATCTCGCGGGTGTGCATGCGGTCGTAGACGATGCCGACGCAGAGAAACAGCGCGCCGGACACGATGCCGTGCGAGACCATCTGGAACACGCCGCCGGCTATGCCCTGGGTGGTGCCGGCGAAGATTCCCATGGTGACGAAGCCCATATGCGCCACCGACGAATAGGCGATCAGCTTCTTGATGTCTTCCTGCATCAGCGCGACCAGCGAGGTGTAGACGATCGCGATCGCGGAGAGCGTGAACACCAGCGGCGCGAAATCGTGCGACGCGGCCGGAAACATCGGCAGCGAGAACCGCAGGAAGCCGTAGCCGCCCATCTTCAAGAGGATCGCGGCCAGCACCACGGAGCCCGCGGTCGGCGCCTCAACATGCGCGTCGGGCAGCCAGGTGTGCACCGGCCACATCGGCATCTTGACCGCAAAGGACGCGAAGAATGCCAGCCACGCCCAGGTCTGCAGGCCGCGCGGCACGGCGGTATGCATCAGCACCGGGATGTCGGTGGTGCCGGCGTTCCAGTACAGCGCCATGATGGCGAGCAGCATCAAGACCGAGCCCAGCAGCGTGTAGAGGAAGAACTTGAAGCTGGCATAGACCCGGCGCGGGCCGCCCCAGACCCCGATGATCAGGAACATCGGGATCAGGCCGCCTTCGAAGAACAGATAGAACAGCACGAGGTCGAGCGCCGAGAAGGTGCCGATCATCA
>CAXUBE010000326.1:0-2669 GCA_964249215.1 uncultured Rhodopseudomonas sp.
CGGCCACCGGCCGCCATCGCAGCGTCGACGATACCCCGGCCGGCGGCGGCCCGGCCTATCCGCCTCCGCCGCCGGTGCAACGCGGCTGGGCGTGGTGACAGGCGACGGTGCCTGCCGATCGATCCGCGCGAAGAACACGCCTCTTGCTTCGCAGTTGGTTGCCTCGCCGATGCACCGCCCAGAACATCAGTCGCCGCAGGCACCTATCTCCGAGCCGTCCTGGCAAAGACACTCGCGGAAATCCGAGACGGGCGGTCGCAAACCTCGGCAAATTCTGCGCGCTTTCGCGACTTCGGCTTTTTTGACGCATCCCCAACCAGAAACGAATTGCTCGGTGCTTCTGCAGTTAGCTCCGCCTTGTGCTGATCCGACGGTCGGCCAACAGCAGCACAAAATTGCTACGATAAGATATTTCGATGCACTGCTCATGCTCGCGCCCACGCCGATAGAGTGATAATGACTTGTCTTCTAATTGACCCACTGTCTCACTTGATCTGCGCCAAATCAAGCAATCTGACCGGTGATGATTGCTCGGCCGCTGGAAGCGTTTCGCATTGGCTGTTACTCAGCGTTGAACCAACTTCAAGGCGGCTGTCTTATGCGGTGGCAGAGCTGGCCGCGGCGGCATGAGGGCCGCCGCTCGCATCCGCAGTCGCGGCAAAGCCTCAAGGCTTTTTGGCAGGCGGGGCCGGCGTCGCGGTGTCGTCGGGCACGATCACCACCGGCTCCTCGTCGGCGGAAATCTTGTCGGCGAAGTCCTCCAGTTTTTTCGCGGCGTCCCTCACCTTCTGCGCGGCTTCCTTGAAAAGCTCATCCTTGTCTTTGTCGGCCATCGTGGGTCCCTATCTCTGTGACATTTCGATATGTCAGTTCTACTTTACCATGCGCATTGCGGGCAATCGCCGTATCTCGCCAGCCGGTCGATGAGAGAACCCTCCGACGTTCTTTGGCAATCGCGCACGCGCCGGCGGGAACCAAAACGCCGGAAATGGCATTGTCATGCAGATTTGACAATTGGAGGCTGACCATGACTGGCGACAATCCCGTGAGCTGGCTGATGTTCTTCACGCTCGCCGCGACCGTCTTCATCATCGCGGGCGCATTCGTCTATTTCCTGCGTTCGCACACCAACCGCGAGATCGCTGCGGAGGCCCTTCAGGGCAATGGCTCGCGCGTCGGCAGCACGCCGAACGGCGCGGGCATCGAATTGATCGGTTTCGCCGTGCTCGCGCTCGCCGTGATGGGGCTGCTGGCGACCGGCTACGGCACCAAATCTCGCGTGGAGACCGCGCAAAAGCCGCCTCCGGTCGGCGGCACGACTACGGGCATGGCGCAGCCGGCCGGGATTCAGGATCGTCCGAAAATCTATCAGCCGCAGAACCCGGCGCCGGATACCCGCGCCGCGCCGACCTCGTCGGATACCGGCGTCGGTCCCGCCAACGGCGATACTGGCAATCCGAAGTAGCAGCCGGTCGAAGCAAAAATTTGCGGCTTAGGCCTGCCGGCACCGGGAGCGAAAGGTCCCGGTGTTTTCTTGTTTGACGCACTTGAAGCTGGCTAACGACCGCCGGTCGAACTAAGCCGCCGCATCGCGTCTTGCTTCCATCTCGGCGATCTTGCGCGCGATTCTGTCGCGCTGCGTGCCGAGCAGCACCGCGGTCGCGGGCTTGGCCTGCGCGGCCTTCAGCGCGTCGTCGTATTTGCCGACGTTGCGTTTCTCGCCGTCGATCAGTCCGGGGAGTACGCTCTCGTCGAGTCCGTCGAACAGCGCGCGCACGTCCATGATCGTCTTGTGGACGGTGCTCATGAACGAGCCGCTGTCGTCGGGTTTCTCGCCTGCGACGGCGAGTTCCTTGGCGAGTTCGTCGGCGTGGTCCTGATGCAGCGCGATCATTTGCGCAAACAGCAGCGTCATGCCCTTGCCCTCGGCGTCCTCGAGGGCTTCCTGATAGCCGTTGCGCGCATCGATTTCGCTGGTGTGGAGTGATCTTAAAAAATCGACGAGGTCTTTGCTCACATTATCCTCCCGTTGCTTTTATAGTCACGGCACCGGGCACGATTGCGCGCCGGAAACCGAATTGGGATGTCCAACGGCGCGGGATCGAGCAGGTTCCGCCCATCGTGGACAAGCTATCGCACGATCATCGGAAACGTCACGCCGATGCCCCAGGCGAATACCGCGGCGTTTGCCAACGCGCCCGGCAGCGGGTGCCGCGTCGCCTGATAGCTCCAGCGGCTGATCAGGCCGAAGGCGACAAACAACAACAGGATCGCCGGCACGATGATGATCAGGAAGAACAGCTTTGCCGGATTGAGCGCCACCGCGACGACCAGCGACAGCAACAGGCAGAGCTTGGTCAGCGCATAGCCGCCGCGCCGCGGCTCGGCGCCGCCGTTGAGCCATTCATCGGCGATGAAGTACGGCACCGTGCCGCAGGCGATCGCGGCGATCAGCGGCCAGCGCTGCGGGATCGGCATGAACGAAAACACGTAAGCGTCGAGCGGCCAGCCGAAGCAAACGATATTGTAGAGCCCGACCGCGAGCGCCGCGGGCGCGATCGCGCGCCATGGCATGCGCGGCCATTCGCGCGCCGGCGCACCGCGGCGCAGATATAGCAGCATCAGCGCGGTCAGCGCCCAGACGAGGGCGTCGAGCCGGTCCGGCGAGC
>CAXUBE010000327.1:0-2656 GCA_964249215.1 uncultured Rhodopseudomonas sp.
ATCGCGAACAGCCACGCCGCCGCAAAGCCGGCCGAGCAGATCGCCGCGGCGCCGAGCGCCACCGCCGCCGCGCCCGTCAACAGCCGCGACACCAGCAACGTCTGCACCACCGATAGCCCGCCGGCGCGGCCGATCCGAATGCCCAGCGCCGCGGGCAGATAAAACACCGGAGGATAGACCGCGGTGTTCGGGAACGGCGTGTTCACCCGCGCGGAAGACCACCGGATCTGCGGCGCCCACATCGGCTGCGTCGCCTTGACCTCGCGGTGAAACAGCAACGGCTGAAACGGCGCGAACGCCGCCAGCAGCGCCGGATCGGCCTTGCCGCCCGCATTCAGCAGCGCCGAGCCATCCGCCTGCACCACGGAAAACCTTTCGCCGATCCATCCGCCGTCGGCGATCTGCGCCGCGCGGAGGAAATGGTTCGGCTCGTCGGCGTTCTGGAACGGCGGCATCTCGGTCGCAAACAGCAGCGTCGCGACGATTCCGTACAGCGCGAATGCCGCGGCCAGCAGCGCCGATATCCTTTCCTGCATCACGAAAACCCCTTGCGGCCCATCTCGCCGAAGCTAGTCTCGGCTGATTTTTTGGGGAGGCGCCATGAGCGATATCGACATGCGCGTGTTTGCGCAAAGCGCGGGCATCAACGTCACCTTTCCATCGGGCGCCGTGGTGTTCAACAAGGGCGATCCCGGAAATTGCATGTATGTGGTGCAGTCCGGCGTCATCGAGATGGTGCTCGGCGACAAGGTCATCGAGGTCTGCGGGCCGAACGAGGCGATCGGATTCATGTCGATGATCGACGCCTCGCCGCGCAGCTCGACCGCGAAGGTGCGCGAGACCGTCGAATTGTCGGTGCTGGATCATCGCAAATTCCGCTTCATGGTCGACGAAATCCCGAATTTTTCGTTGTACATCATGGGCGCGATGGCGCGCCGCATCCGCGGCATGAGCCGCGTGATGTCCTGAGGCGGCGAAGTGAAACCCGCGGCGGCCGCGCCCGTATCTTCGACCATGCGCACGCCTCTGTTGTTCATCGGCATCCTCGCCCTGCTGATCGGTCTGTTGTGGATCGGCCAGGGCACCGGCGTGGTGGCGTGGCCGGCGTCGAGCTTCATGATCAGGCAGGTCCAGTGGGCCTATTACGGCGCCGCGCTGGGGCTGGTCGGGCTCGGCGCGATCGGCTTTTCCCGCCGCGGCTGATGGCGCTCCGCGGGCTGACCGCGGCGTCTGCGCGCGCGTGCATTTATGCGGAAACGTTAAGCTTTTTCGGGTTTCCGCCGGGCCGCTCATTGACTTTGGCCGATTCCATTCTATGTTTCGGCGTAATGCGGCCCGGTATCGAAACGCGATATCTCGAGTAAGCCGCCTGTCTGCGACCGACATTCCCCGTGCCGATTTGCTTGCCGCTCCGGGGTTGAGCGCGACAGTCTTTCCGAAAGAATTCAGCGGCGATTCGACAAGTGGCCCGGTCCCGAGAACGGTTCGTTCGTTTTCGGCGAAGATCGCGCCATGCAACAGAGGCTCAATGTCTTTTTCCCATCTCGGCCTGTCCGACAAGGTGCTCGCCGCCGTCGCGGCCACCGGCTACACCACCCCGACCCCGATCCAGGAACAGGCGATCCCCCACGTGCTGGCGCGTCGCGACGTGCTCGGCATCGCCCAGACCGGCACCGGCAAGACCGCGGCCTTCGTGCTGCCGATGCTGACGCTGCTGGAAAAGGGCCGCGCCCGCGCCCGCATGCCGCGCACGCTGATCCTGGAGCCGACCCGCGAACTTGCGGCGCAGGTCAAGGAACAGTTCGACAAATACGGCGCCGGGCAGAAGCTCAATGTCGCGCTGCTGATCGGCGGCGTCTCGTTCGGCGACCAGGACATCAAGCTGACCCGCGGCGTCGACGTGCTGATCGCCACGCCCGGCCGGCTGCTCGACCACACCGAACGCGGCGGGCTGCTGCTCACCGGCGTCGAACTGCTGGTGATCGACGAAGCCGACCGCATGCTCGACATGGGTTTCATCCCCGACATCGAACGGGTCTGCAAGCTGGTCCCGTTCACCCGGCAGACGCTGTTCTTCACCGCGACGATGCCGAACGAAATCCGCCGCATCACCGAAACCTTCCTGCACAATCCCGAGAAGATCGAAGTCTCCAAGCCCGCCTCCACCGCGGTGACGGTGACGCAGTCGCAGGTGATCACCGGCCGCGAGCCGCACGAGAAGCGCGAGACGCTGCGCCGCCTGATGCGCGAGGCCGATCTGAAAAACGCGATCATCTTCTGCAACCGCAAGCGCGAGGTGGCGCTGCTGGCGAAATCGCTGGAGAAACACGGCTTCAGCGTCGGCGCGCTGCATGGCGACATGGAGCAGTCGGCGCGCACCGCGGCGCTGGATCAGTTCCGCAAGGGCGAGTTGCCGATCCTCGTCGCATCGGACGTCGCCGCCCGAGGCCTCGACATTCCGGAAGTGAGCCACGTCTTCAATTTCGACGTGCCGCATCACCCTGACGACTACGTCCACCGCGTCGGCCGCACCGGCCGCGCCGGACGCACCGGCATCGCGATCTCGATCGTGACGCCCGCCGATCTCAAATCGATGGCCGCGATCGAGAAGCTGATCGGCCAGACCATCCCGCGGGTCGAGGGCGGGCCCGAGATC
>CAXUBE010000328.1:0-2647 GCA_964249215.1 uncultured Rhodopseudomonas sp.
CGCCAAAGCAATGGCGATCATTACTTCGCCGGCAACTGGATCGGCGCCGACGGCGTGTCGGTGCAACTCGCCTCCGCGGCGATCGAGCTCACGCCGGTCGCGGCCACCGCGATCGAGGGCCGTCCGTTGCCGACCGGCTGGCGCGTCCGCGTGCCGTCGCGCGGGCTCGCGATCGAGACCAAGCCGCTGAATGCGAAAAGCTGGATGGCGACCAGCTTTGCCTATTGGGAGGGCCCGATCGCGTTCGGCGGCAGCCATTCCGGCGTCGGCTATCTGGAGATGACGGGGTATTGAGTCGCGGCGGAATCGCGTGAGCCTTCTTCACCTCTCCCCACTGGGGAGCGGTCGATCGGCGAAGCGAAGCGGAGACGATCGGGTGAGGGGCTTTACTGAACAGTTCGTCCGTACCCCTCACCCCAACCCTCTCCCCATGGGAGGGAGCGCACATCGTTTGTTGGAATGCCCAATCAAAGCCGATAGTCTTACACCCCCCGGAGCACCAGCCGGTTCAGCCGCCCGGCGAAGGCGGACGGGTCGTCCGGCAATTCGCCGTCGAGGATCTGCGCCTGCTCCAAGAGCAGCATCGAGAGGTCGGCGGCCTCGGTCGCGTCGTCTTTGGCCTTGCCGACCGCGACCACCAGCGGGTGCCGCAGATTGATCTCGAGGATCGGCTTCGCCGCGGCGCCCTTGTTCTGCATCGCCAGCATCTTCTCGAGCTCGCGGTCCGGGCCGTGGCCGCCGGCGATCAGGCAGGACGCGCTCGAGGTCAGGCGCTGCGACGCCTTGACGTCGGACACCCGCGCGCCGAGCGCATCCTTCACCACCGCGACGATGGTCGCCTTGTCGGCGTCGGCCTCCGGCGGCTTGTCGTCGGCCGCGTCGGTGCGCGGGATCAGCTCGAAATCGACGTCGCCCTGGCTGAGCGACTTCAGCGGCTTGCCGTCGAAGTCGAGCCGCGCCGAGGTCCAGAACGCATCGACCGGATCGGTCAGCAGCAGCACCTCGATGCCGCGCGCCGCGGCCGATTCCAGCTTCGGGTTCGATTTCAGCCGCTCGATGCTGTCGCCGACCAGGTAATAGATCTCGGTCTGGTTCGGCTTCAGGTCGGCGACATATTGCTTCAGCGTGCGCCCCTCGCCGGCGGTGGTGGTGAAGCGCGACAGCGCCAGCAGCCGGTCGCGGCGCTCGAAGTCCTCGTAGATGCCTTCCTTGATGACGAGGCCGAACGCGCTCCAGATCTTTCCGAACGCCTCGGCGTCCTTTTCGCTCAGGCTCTCCAGTTCGCCGATCACCTTGCCGGTGACCGCCTTGCGGATCTGCGCGAGCTGCGGATTGTTCTGCAGCATCTCGCGCGACAGATTGAGCGGCAGGTCCTCGCTGTCGATCACGCCGCGCACGAAGCGCAGATAGGCCGGCAGCAGATCGGCGTCGTCGGTGATGAAGACGCGGCGGACATAGAGCTTGACGCGGCCCTTGCGCTGCGGCTCGAACAGGTCGAACGGCTTGGCCGAGGGCGCGAACAGCAGCACCGCGTAGGAGTAGCGGCCTTCGGCGCGGTAATGCAGCGTCATCGCCGGATCGTCGAACGCGGCCGCGATCGACTTGTAGGCCTGCTTGTAGTCCTCCGGCGTCAGGTCGGACTTCGAGCGCTGCCACAGCGCGCTCGCCGAATTGATCTGGCGCGGCTCGCCTTCTTCCGGGACCAGTTCGATCGGAAACTGGATGTTGTCGGAGTAGGCCCCGACCACGCGCTCGATCTCGTAGGCCTCGAGATATTTCGCCGCGTCCGGCTTCAGGTGCAGCACGATCTCGGTGCCGCGCGCGACCCGCGCGGCGTCCTCCCCGCCGGCGGGCGCGATCTCGAATCCGGCGCCGCCGGACGACGTCCAGGTCCAGGCGTCGCTCGCGCCGGCGCGGCGGCTGGTGACGACGATGCGGTCGGCCACCATGAACGCCGCGTAGAAGCCGACGCCGAACTGGCCGATCAGGCCGGCGCCGTCCTTGGCCTCGGTCAGCCGCGACAGGAACGATTTGGTGCCGGAGCGCGCGATGGTGCCGAGGTTGTCGATCAGTTCGTCGCGGTCCATGCCGATGCCGTTGTCGATCACCGACAACGTGTCCGGCGCCTTGCGCGGCACGATGCGGATTTTCGGCTCGCCGCCGTCGGCCATCAGATCGGGATTGGCGATCGCCTCGTAGCGCAGCTTGTCGCAGGCGTCCGACGCGTTGGAAATCAGCTCGCGCAGAAAGATGTCGGTCTCCGAATAGACCGAATGCACCATCAGGTTCAGGAGTTCGGCGACTTCGGCCTGGAACGGCTTCGATTCGGCGGCGGTGTCGATCGTGGTCATGGCGTTTGGCTCGTGTCGGAAGACGGGAAAAGACGGGAGCGGGAAACCGCCCGGATATAGCCTCGATACCGGCGAGCGCAAGATTTGCGGCAACCGCCGATGACGGGGGGGCTACTCGGCCGCGACCGGTTTGGGCCGCGGCGCGCGTTCCAACAATTGCCACAGCGCGTCATCGCCCTCCTCTTGCGGTGCCTCCTCGTCCTTGCCGTCAGTCATCATCGTCCTTTGTATTCAACGCCCGGTTCGTTCGCAAGTTGCGGGTTTTTTGTGAGGGGTTGTGGGTGGCGGGTGGCGGG
>CAXUBE010000329.1:0-2646 GCA_964249215.1 uncultured Rhodopseudomonas sp.
CCATCCTTACGACGATGCGCGCGGCATCACGGCCTCGATTCTCGACGGCATCCTGATGGGCTCGGGCGACGCCTGCATCGGCATCAATCCGGCGAGCGACGATCCTGCGGTGCTCGGCGATCTGGTGCGGCTGCTCGACGACGTGATCACGCGGCTGGCGATCCCGACGCAAGGCTGCGTGCTGGCGCATGTCACGACGACGCTGAAACTGATCGAGCAGAGACTTCCGGTCGACCTCGTGTTCCAGTCGATCGCGGGCACGCAGGCCGCCAACGCCGCGTTCGGCATCGACCTTGCGATGCTGCGCGAAGCGCATCAGGCGGGACTTTCGCAAAACCGCGCAACCCTCGGCAATAACGTGATGTATTTCGAAACCGGGCAGGGCTCGGCGCTGTCGGCGAACGCGCATCACGGCGTCGATCAGCAGACCTGCGAGGCGCGTGCCTATGGCGTGGCCCGCGCCTTCGATCCGCTGCTGGTCAACAGCGTGGTCGGCTTCATCGGCCCGGAATATCTCTTTGACGGCAAGCAGATCATCCGCGCCGGTCTCGAGGATCATTTCTGCGGCAAGCTGCTCGGCCTGCCGCTCGGCGTCGACATTTGCTACACCAACCATGCCGAAGCCGATCAGGACGACATGGACACGCTGCTGACGCTGCTCGCGGCCGCCGGGGTCACCTTCATCATGGGCGTGCCCGGCGCCGACGACGTGATGCTGAACTACCAGTCGACGTCGTTTCACGACGCGCTCTATGTTCGCGACCTGTTCGGCCTGAAGCGCGCCCCGGAGTTCGACGACTGGCTGGTGCGGACGCGGCTCGCCACGCCGGATTTCCGGCTTGCGGCCGAAGGCACGTTGCCGGATTTCGCCGCGCGGCTGATCGCCTGAGCGCGCTCGGTGGCTGCCGCGCGCCGCCACAATGTTGAGGAAATTGTAGCCGATGCTCGTCAATTGTGTTTAGGATGCAATGGTGTTTATTTTAAACGGAGCAACGGGTTGTGTTGATGCATCAGTTGCCGACGGAGTCGCATGAGGGCTGAGAGCAAACAGACCACGCGGCGCATCCTGTGCGTGTTTCCGCGCTACACGTCCTCGTTCGGTACCTTCGAATATTCCTATCCGCTCACCGACGGCGTGCAGGCGTTCATGCCGCCGCAGGGGCTGCTGCTGATCGCCGCCTACATGCCGGCCGACTGGCCGGTCCGATTCATCGACGAGAACATCCGCCCCGCGACCGAGGAGGATTTCCGCTGGGCGGAGGCGGTGCTGGTCAGCGGCATGCATATCCAGCGCACCCAGATGAACGACATCTGCCATCGCGCGCACGCGTTCGACCTGCCGGTCGCGATCGGCGGACCTTCGGTCAGTTCATGCCCGGACTACTATCCGGCGTTCGACTATCTGCATTGCGGCGAACTCGGCGACGCCACCGACCGGCTGATCGATCTGCTTGCCGCGGATACCCGCAGACCGGATCGGCAGGTGGTGCTGAAGACCGCCGACCGCCTCGACATGACGGAATTTCCGATCCCGGCCTATGAGCTTGCGGAAATCCCGCGCTACTTCCTGGGCTCGATCCAGTATTCCAGCGGCTGTCCCTATCAGTGCGAATTCTGCGACATCCCCGGACTTTACGGCCGCAACCCTCGTCTGAAGTCGCCGCAGCAGATCACCGCCGAACTCGACAAGCTGCTCGAATGCGGCATCATGGGTTCGGTGTATTTCGTCGACGACAATTTCATCGGCAACCGCAAGGCCGCGCTCGATCTCCTGCCGCATCTGGTGGAGTGGCAGCACAGGACCGGTTTCGTGTTGCGCTTCTCCTGCGAGGCGACGCTGAACATCGCCAAGCGTCCGGAAATCCTGGCGCTGATGCGCGACAGCTTCTTCGGCACCATCTTTTGCGGCATCGAGACGCCCGATCCGGTCGCGCTGAAAGCGATGAAGAAGGATCACAACATGATGGTCCCGATCATGGAGGCGATCGGGACGCTGAACAGTTTCGGCATGGAGGTGGTGTCCGGCATCATCCTGGGGCTCGACACCGACAAGCCGGAAACCGGACAGCATCTGCTGGAATTCGTCGATGCCTCGCAGATTCCGCTGCTGACGATCAACCTGCTGCAGGCGCTGCCGCAGACGCCGCTGTGGGACCGGCTGATGAAGGAAGGCCGGCTCAACGAAGACGAGGGCCGCGATTCCAACGTCGACTTTCTGCTGCCCTATGACGACGTCGTGAAAAGCTGGCGGCGCGCGATGGGCAGCGCCTATGAGCCCGAAAAACTGCTGGAGCGCTACGAATACCAGATCCGCACCACCTATCCGCATCGGGTGCAGCCGCCGCGCGCCTCGATGCTGACCTGGAAGAACATCCGCCTCGGCCTGGTGATGATGCGCAACATCTTCTGGCAGGTCGGCATCCTGGGGGACTACAAGCGCGCGTTCTGGAAATTCGCGCTGCGCCGGCTGGTGCGTGGCGAGTTCGAATATCTGATATCCTCGATCATGGTCGCCCACCATCTGATCATGTTCGCGCGCGATGCCTCCGGCGGCCACACCAACGCGTCGTATTATTCGCTGAAACTGCAGGACGCGGTGCCTGCCGAATAACGACCCGCCAGCGCCGCGGCGTTCGCTGCGCGACC
>CAXUBE010000330.1:0-2617 GCA_964249215.1 uncultured Rhodopseudomonas sp.
GAAATCGCCGGTGCCGACCACGTTCCAGTTCGCCGGCACGTTGCCGACGACCACGCTCGCCGTGAAGACATTGCCGTTCATCAGCCAGATGATGACGTTGCCATTGTCCTGATGCCAGAGAATGTCGCTCTTGCCATCGCCGTTGAAGTCGCGCTGCCCGACGATGGTGTAGGACAGCGGGATGTTGGCTACCGTCAGGTTCTGGTTGATGGTGGCGCCGTTCATCAGCCACATCTGGATGGCGCCGGTGTCGTCGCGCAGCAGCACGTCGCTGTGGCCGTCACCGTTGTAATCATGCGTCGCGACCTTGGTCGGCGAACCGCCGCAGCCGAGCGCCCCGACCGCCTGGTTGACGCGAATGCGCGGCTTGGTGAATGTGCCGCCGCTGCGGGTGTCGTTGATCGACAGCCCGGTGCTGATCAGCGCCGACTCGATGGCGCTTGCCGACGCGCCCGGACAGGCGCTCCTCACCGCGGCGATCGCGCCGGCAACGGTCGGCGTCGCCATCGAGGTGCCGGCCAAGCAGGCGTACTGATTGGTCGCGCTGGTGCTGGTGCCGGGAACCGACGACAGGATGTCGGGGTTGTTGCCACCCAAGGTACAACTGCCGCCGCCGAAGCCGCCCGGCGCCAGGAGGTCGACCACGTTCGACATATTGGAGAACGAAGAGATCACGTCCTGCTTGGTGGTCGAGCCGACCGTGGTGGCGCTGGAGATGCAGCCCGGGTGCGCGATCAGCGTGGTGGAGCTGTCGTTGCCCGACGCGATCGCGGTCAGCACGCCCGCGGCCCGCAGATTATCGATCGCCGGTTTCTGCGGATCGCCGTCGCAGGTCGATGACGTGTCCGGCCCGCCGCCGAGGCTCATATTGACCGAGGCCACCTTGAAGCCGCTGACAGTCAGGTTCTGAAATACGATGTCCAGCGCGCTGACCTGATCGGACGTGAACGAGCTGATGCAGGGCACGCTGGCCGAGCCGCAACTGGCGGCCGAATTGAAGCGGGTGAAAACCTGAACGGCGAAAATCTTCGCATTTTTCGCGACGCCGTAGGGCGGCCCGTTATTGGCGATGGTATCGAAGCCGGCCGCAATACCGGCCACGTGGGTGCCGTGTTCGCACAGATTGGCCGAGCCGTTGATGCACTGCGCCGTGTCCGGGTTTGCGGCGCCCGCGCCGGTCTGCGAACTTTGCCCGTTCGGACACAGCGAAACACCTCCCGCGCCGCCGCCCGAATTCGAGAAGCAGGCTTCCGCGACCACCTTGCCGTTGAGGAATTCGTGGTTGGACTGCACGCCGGTGTCCAGCACGGCGACCATGTAGCCCTGCCCGGTTGCGCCGAGCCCATAGGCCGCCGGCATGCCGATCAGCGGCACGCTCTGGTACAGCGTCGGCGGCATCGCGCGGTCGAAATTGATCGTGCCGACGCGCGGATCGGCGGCCAGCTTGTCGAGTTCGGCGGCATTGACGTTGACCGCAAAGCCCGGCGTGATGTCGAAACCGTTCAACCCGCGCGGAAACCCCGCGCCGGCGCTCGGATTCGACGGGTCGCCGAAATGCGTCGCGACGATGGCGTCGCGCACCGCCGCGACGCGGGCCTTGATGGCGGCAATGCCGGCAGCATCCGGCGCTTCGGTGATCGCAGGCACCCTCTGATCGAAGCGGACGATGACGCGGACGCTGCCGCTTTGTGTCAGCGTGTCGGCGATCTCGGCTGCATCGGGCGACTTCTGGGTCAGCGCCGGCAGGTTCTGCGCGTAACCTGCATGCGGTAGCAACGCGGTCAGCAGAACGAGCAGCGCAAATCGGCGAAATGTCATGTGGGCTCCAATGCTTTGGATCGATCACCGGGTGATGAGACGCAAATCTGTGATTGTTTGTCGCAGGACAACCGCACAGGTTCAACGAGGCCTTGGTTGTACGGCTTTGAATTCGCAAGTTGAACCGGCGTGAGCCGCCGGTCGACGCCAGCGTCCATCCGATTTCCTTGAACAGCGGCAGTTCGAGCACCGGGCTATGCAGCGGTCCGGTGTAGCTCGGCCGCCGTGCCGGCGTTGGGCGCAGGCGTCGAAGCGGACGGTGTTGCATCGTCGGAACCGGCGTGAGCCCGCGCCGCGGTCAATGCCGCAACCAGCAGCGCCGCACCGACCTTGATAGCCGTCGTCATCGACACTCCAGAAAAAAAACGATGGCGGCAAGCGCGGCTGTCGCGCCACGCCGACACTATCGAACATAGTCTGGCATGACCCGAGCGGCAACGGTCCCATCTCGCACGCGCCCGGTCAATCCGCGTTGGCGCCCTGCACGGTCCAGTTGGTCGGGATGTTGCCGACGTTGAGCACCGACTTGATGCTGGTGCCGTTCATCAGCCACAGCGCGACGTTGCCGCCGCCGTCGCGCCACAGGATGTCGGTCTTGCCGTCGCCGTCATAGTCGCCGGTCTGGCCGACGAACCAGTTCGCCGGGATGTTGCCGAGCGTCGCCACGGTGGCGATCGAGGGGCCGTTCATCAGCCACACCGCGACATTGCCGCCGCCGTCGCGCCACAGGAAGTCGCCCTTGTGGTCGCCGTCGAAGTCGCCGGTGCCGACCACGTTCCAGTTCGCCGGGATGTTGCCG
>CAXUBE010000331.1:0-2604 GCA_964249215.1 uncultured Rhodopseudomonas sp.
AGCGCGCCCTCCCCGCCATTGGTGGCGTGATACAGATCGAGCGACTCGAATTCGTCGTCGCGCGGCGGCGCGATCGCCAGATCGGTATAGGTCCAGCGATCCGGCGACGCCACGATGGCCTTCATGATCTTCCTGGTCTTCAGATACATCGCCAGATAATGCCGGATCTTGTACAGCGTGCCGCCGACGTAGCGCGCGTAGAACACCAGCGGATGTTCCAGCTTCATGCCGGTGCGGCGGTCCCTGCGGAATTTCATCCGGAAGGCGCCGGCCTCGAGCGGGTGCACGCCTTCATACGAGTAGGCCAGATAGAACCACAGGATCGTGGTCAGCGTGGTCTCGAGACGCCCCAGCCTGTTGGCCGCGGTACGGCGCAGGATGGTCTCGATGTGCTGCGGCGTGTAGTAGGTCTCCCACGCGGTCTTGTAGGCGAGCTCCCACTCGGCGTCGGACATTTTCGGATGATGCGCGACCCGGTGGTTGAGGTCGTATTTGTTCATGTCGCCGTCCATCCAGGCGCCCTTGCCCCACGCCACCTTGTGGTCCTCGGAGCCCGGCAGCGGCGTCAGGAAAAAGAATTCAAGAATATCCAGCGGCAGTTCGCGCTTGATGATCTCGACGTCGCGGCGGATCGACTCCACGGTGTCGCCGGGAAAGCCGATGATGTAGCCGGCATAGGTCAAGGCGCCGTGCGCGCGCCACTTCTGCAGCATGATGCGGTATTCGGTGATCTTGTTCTGGCGCTTGTTGGCGGCCAGAAGATTGTCCGGATTGATGTTCTCAAGCCCGATGAACACGCGCCGCACGCCGGCGGCGGTTGCCTTCTCAATGAAATTCGGGATCTTGTGGCACAGCGTGTCGACCTGGATGGTGAAGCCGATATTCATGCCTTCGGCCCGCATCTTGATCAGCCGGTCGAGCAGTTCCTCCCAATGCCGGTTGCGCGCGAAATTGTCGTCGGTGATGAAGAAGCGGCCGATGCCCTGAGCGTAGTTCTCGCGCACGATGCGTTCGAGATCGTCGGTGGAGCGGAACCGGCTCTTGCGGCCCTGCACGTTGATGATGGTGCAGAACGAGCACTGATACGGGCAGCCGCGGCCGAGATCGATGCTCGACAGCGATCCAGAGGTCCGGCGCACGTGCTCGCGCGGCAGGATTACCGCCGGCTCGCCGTCCAGCGACGGCAGGTCGTTCATGTAGTTGTAGAGCGGCTTGAGGCGGCCGTTCCAGGCATCGCGCACCACTTCGTCGAGCCGCTGGTTTTCGGACTCGCCGGCGAACAGCGAGATGCCCATGTCCTGCGCCGCGCGGATGTCGGCCGGCAGTTCCGGCAGCATCGCGATGCAGCCCGAGACGTGGAAGCCGCCGATGCAGACCGGAAGCCTGGCCGCGAGAAACGGCCGCGCGAGATCGACCGCGCGCGGAAACTGGTTGGACTGCACGCCGACCAGGCCGATCATGGCGCGCCCGCCGTCGCGCCGGATCATCTCGATGATCCTGTCCGGCCGCACCCGGCGGTTGGTCTCGTCGAAGGTATGGATGCGGAAATCGACATCGTCGCCGAGCACCCTGCGGCGGCGCACGTCCTCCGCCAGGCCGTTCAGGCAGGCGAGCGTGTTCGACGGGATCGCCGATTTGACCCACTGGATCGGGTATCCATCGTCATCGTAATGCGTCGGCTTGATGATGACGAAATGAAACACCGCGGGTTTATCGGCGGCCGCAAGCGTCATCCTGTTCTCCGGTTAAGTCGACCGGAACCTAGCAGCAATCGGCCTTATTTCAACGCCTGATTAGCTATCGCGCTCACCTGGAACCTGCCGCGCGTCGCGGGTCGCCTCGCGCCGCACGGCCTGCTAGGATCGCGCATGACGTCGCGCGATTCCGTTTCGTCCGAGATCACGCCGCAGGTGCTGCTGCGGGCCTATGCCTGCGGCATCTTCCCGATGGCCGAAAGCGTCGACGACCCCACGCTGTTCTGGGTCGAGCCGGAATTGCGCGGCATCATTCCGCTCAAAGGCTTTCGCGTGTCGTCGCGGCTGGCGCGCACCGTGCGCTCCGACGCATTCGTCGTCAGCGTCGACCGCGCCTTCACGGCGGTGATCGACGGCTGCGCCGAACCGCAGCCCGGCCGCGACGACACCTGGATCAACCGCCGGATTCGCGAACTCTACATCGGCCTGCACCGAATCGGCCATTGCCACAGCGTCGAGGTCTGGCAGCACGGCGATCTGGTCGGCGGGCTGTACGGCGTGAGCCTCGGCCGCGCGTTTTTCGGCGAGAGCATGTTTCATCGCGCGCGCGACGCGTCGAAGGTCGCGCTGGTGCATCTGGTGGCGCGGCTCGTGGCCGGCGGCTACGCGCTGCTCGACACGCAATTCGTCACCGCACATCTGAGCCGTTTCGGCGCGGTCGAAGTGCCGCGCGAGCGCTACCGCGCGCTGCTCGACGCGGCGCTGATCGGCGCGGCCTCGTTCGACGCGCTGCCGATGGAGCATCCGGTCGATGGCGCGCAGGCGATGGCTGTGATCGCCGGCAACGGCGCGGCGCGCGGTTAGCGTTACTGCCGGAATCCCGGGAACGGCGCCGGCTTCATCGGTTCCG
>CAXUBE010000332.1:0-2583 GCA_964249215.1 uncultured Rhodopseudomonas sp.
TCCGCGTCGGACGCGGAAACGTCCGCCGACACCGCGCCGCGCAAGGCGGGCTGGTGGTCGCGCGCCTTCGGCAACGGCGAGTAGAGGAAGCGCTGCGCCGCGCGGTCATCGCGGGCGCTGCAAGCGATCCGAGCATGAAAAAAACCGCCCGGCATTGCCGGGCGGTTCGTTTTCGAGCGGTGCTTGCCGCGGTCAGCCGGTTGTCACCGCGGTCTGCAGGTTCGACGGATCGACCTGCTTGTTGAGGTTGGCATTCATCATGTCGTGGTCGAGTTCGCCTTCCCACCACGACACGAACACGGTGGCGACGCCGTTGCCGGTGATGTTGGTGAGGGCGCGGACCTCGCTCATGAACTTGTCGATCGAGAACACGATCGCCATGCCGGGAACCAGCGCCGGATTGACCGCCGCCAGCGTCGCCGCCAGCGTGATGAACCCCGCTCCGGTCACGCCGCTCGCGCCCTTCGACGTCAGCATCGCGACCAGCAGGATGGTGACCTGCTGGCCGAAGCTGAGCTCGACGCCGAGCGCCTGCGAGATGAACAACGTCGCCAGCGTCATGTAGATGTTGGTGCCGTCGAGGTTGAACGAATAGCCGGTCGGCACCACCAGGCCGACCACCGACTTCGAACAGCCCAGCCGCTTGAGCTTCTCCATCAGTTGCGGCAGCGCGCTCTCCGACGAACTGGTGCCGAGCACGATCAAGAGTTCGTCCTTGATGTAGGCCAGGAACTTGAAGATGTTGAAGCCGACGGCGCGCGCGATGACGCCCAGCACGAGCACGACGAACAGCCCCGCCGTGACGTAGAACAGCAGGATCAGCCCGATCAGATTGCCGAGCGCGGCGGGGCCGAACTTGCCGATGGTGTACGCCATCGCGCCGAACGCGCCGATCGGCGCCGCCTTCATCACGATGGCGATGACGCCGAACACCGCGTGCGACGCCTCGTCGATCACGTCGCGCAGCTTGTGGCCGCGCTGGCCGAGCGCCATCAGCGCGAAGCCGAACAGGATCGCGAACAGCAGCACCTGCAGGATGTCGCCTCTGGCGAAGCCGCCGACCACGCTGTCGGGAATGATGTTGAGCACGAAGTCGACCGACTTCTGCGACTCGGCCTGCTTGACGTAGTTGGCGACCGCCGCGGCGTCCGGCTTTGCGGCGAGGCCGTGGCCGATCTGCACCAGATTGCCCATCACCATGCCGAGGATCAGCGCGAAGGACGACACCACCTCGAAATAGATCAGCGCCTTGACGCCGACGCGGCCGACCTTGCGGGCGTCCTGAATGTGCGCGATGCCGGACACCACCGTGCAGAAGATGATCGGCGCGATCACCATCTTGATCAATTTGACGAAGCCGTCGCCGAGCGCCTTGACCCAGTCGTTGGTGGCGAAGGTCGGCGACAGCCAGCCGACGATTACGCCGATCACGATCGCGATCAGCACCTGGACATAGAGGATCTTGTACCAGGGCCTGGCCTGGGTCTCGGGGATGGTCTCCCCGGTCGCAATCACCGCCGTCATGCCGCGTCCTCCCGATCGATATCAGCAACCGGTTTCGCCGTCAGGCGGCCGGAGTTTTCTCGTCCCAGCCAAGATGGATAGGTTGGAAAAAGTCAATGGCGATGCTTTGTTCCCGACGAAAGGCTTAGTCGCTGCGACCAAGCAATGCCGCAGCGCGGCAAAGCGCGCTCGCTCGTCGGTCAGCGAGGCGCGAACGCGCCGGCGCCGAGCCATCGGGTGATGCGCGCGACGGCGTCGTGCATGTCCGCCGCCGAGCGGGCGTAGGACAGCCGCACATAGCTTGCGCCATGCAGCGGATCGAAGTCGATGCCCGGGGTTGCGGCGACATGCGCCTCGTGCAGCAGGCGGCGGGTGAATTCGACGCTGTCGGGGGTGAATTTCGACACGTCCGCGTAGAGATAAAACGCGCCGTCGGCCGGCAGAAAATCGCTGAGACCGGCATGCGGCAGGCCTGCGATCAAAATGTGGCGGTTCGCTTCATAGCCGCGCTTGACGGTTTCCATCTCGTCGCGGCCCTCGAACGCCGCCTCGGCCGCGACCTGCGACAGCGTCGGCACCGAGATCGACAGGTTCTGCTGCAGCCGCTCGATCGGCCGCACCAGATTGGCGGGGACAACCATCCACCCCACCCGCCAGCCGGTCATGCAGAAATATTTCGAGAACGAATTGATCACCACCGCGTCGGCGGACAGTTCGGCGGCGGTGACCGCCGGCATCGCGTAGTCGAGCCCGTGATAGATTTCGTCCGAGATGAAGCGGATGCCTTCGCGCTCGGCCACCGCGATCAGGTCGGCGAGCGCCGCGCGCGACATCATCGTGCCGGTCGGATTGGCCGGGCTGCCGACCAGCACGCCCGCCAGCGGCGCGGCGCGATGCGCGACAAGCAGCGCCTCGCCGGTCAGCGCGTGACGGTTTTCGACGCGGGTTTCGATCAGCACCGGCTCGCAGCCGAGCGCGGTGAGGATGTGGCGATACGGCGGATAGCCGGGCACGGTGACGGCGACACGGTCGCCCGGTTCGAACATCGCGAGGAAGGCCAGGATGAACGCGCCCGACGAG
>CAXUBE010000333.1:0-2575 GCA_964249215.1 uncultured Rhodopseudomonas sp.
TCGGCCGCGGCGAGACCATCGCCGACACCGCGCGCGTGCTGTCGCGCTTCGTCGACGCGATCATGATCCGGATTCTCAATCACGAATCGCTGCTGGAATTGGCCGCGAACGCCGCCGTGCCGGTGATCAACGGGCTGACGCGCAGGTCGCACCCCTGCCAGGTGATGGCGGACGTGATGACTTTCGAGGAGCATCGCGGCCCGATCGAGGGCCGCATTGTGGCGTGGACCGGCGACGACAACAACGTGCTGGCGTCATGGGCGCACGCCGCCGAGCGCTTCAGGTTCAATCTGCACGTGGCGACGCCGCCGCAGCTCGCGCCGAACAAGGCGATGCGCGAATGGATCAAGGCCAGCAACGCGCCGGTGATTCTCGGCAACGACCCGGACGCGGCCGCGCGCGGAGCCGATTGCGTCGTCACCGACACCTGGTTTTCGATGGGCGACAAGGACGGCGAGCACCGTCACAATCTGCTGAGGCCGTATCAGGTCAACGCCAGGCTGATGGCGCTGGCGAAGCCCGACGCGATCTTCATGCACTGCCTGCCCGCGCATCGCGGCGACGAGGTCACCGATGACGTGATCGACGGCCCGCAATCGGTGGTGTTCGACGAAGCCGAAAACCGCCTGCACGCGCAGAAGGGAATTCTGGCCTGGTGCTTCGACGCCGTCGCGTGAGGCGTTGCTTCGAGGGGCGAGGGCGATTTTGCCTGTCCCGAAGACCTTCCGATTTTGTCCGCCAGCCCCCAAATAAGCGGCATGACCTCGCAAGCCCCCGATCCGAAACCCGTTGCCGCTCCGCCGGTGCGTGCGCCGTCGCCGGTGCCGATCGACGATATCGTGCTGCCGTTCGAAGTCGGCGCGCTCGACCTGCGCGGGCGGCTGACGCGGCTCGGCCCTGCGCTGGACGATATTCTCGACAAGCACGATTATCCGCCGCCGGTGGGCAAATTGCTCGGCGAGGCGATCGTGCTCGCGACGCTGCTCGGCTCGGCACTGAAATTCGACGGCCGCTTCATCCTGCAGACCCAGACCGACGGGCCGGTGTCGTTCCTGATCGTCGACTTCCAGGCGCCGGATCGCATCCGCGCCTACGCCCGCTTCGACAAGACACGACTGACGCCCGGACTGCCCTCCGGCGCGCTGCTCGGCCACGGCCATCTGGCGATGACGATCGATCAGGGCCCGGACATGAGCCGCTATCAGGGCCTGGTGGCGCTGCAAGGCGGCGATCTCGAAGCCGCGGCGCACGAATACTTCCTGCGCTCCGAGCAGATCCCCACAAAAGTGCGGCTGGCGGTCGGCGAGGAATGGCGCGGCGGCAGCGGTCCGCGTCATCACTGGCGCGCCGGCGGCATGCTGCTGCAGTTTCTGCCGAAGACGCCGGAGCGCGCGCGTCAACCCGATCTCGATCCGGGCGATGCGCCGGAAGGCAGCATTATCGAGGTGGTGCCCGTGGACGACGCCTGGGTCGAGGGGAAGTCGCTGATCGCGACCGTTGAGGATATCGAACTGATCGATCCGGACCTGTCCGGCGAGCGGCTGCTGTACCGGCTGTTTCACGAGCGCGGCGTACGGGTGTTTTCGTCCCTGCCGCTGCAGGCGAAATGCTCGTGCTCGCGCGAGGCGGTGTCCGGGATGCTGGCGAGCTTCGCGCCGCAGGATCGCGCCGACATGGTGAAGGACGGCAAGGTGGTCGTCACCTGCGAGTTCTGCAGTTCGGTCTACGAATTCACGCCGCAGCAGGCCGGCGTCGAGTAGTTCGCGCTGGAGCATGATCCGGAAGCGTGGACACCGGTTTTCCGAAAAGATCATGCGCGAACGTAAGGACAGAGCGGGATGACGATTCAAAGAAAAGTCATCAGGCTCTAGTTGAGCGTTCGCCCGACTTCAGGGGAGTCGAGCGAAAACGTCGGCACTTCGATTTCGAAGCGCTCGCCGCCATCGGTCACCATCTGGTAACGGCCCGCCATGATACCCGAGGCCGTCGGCAGCGGCACGCCGCTGGTGTATTCGAACCGCTCGCCCGGCGCCAGCACCGGCTGTTCGCCGACGACGCCTTCTCCGCGGACCTCCTGCTTGCGACCGGAGGCGTCGGTGATGACCCAGTGCCGGGTCCGCAGTTGCACGGTCTCGTCGCCGGAATTGGTGATGACGATGGTGTAGGACCAGAAGAACTCGCCGCGCTCCAGCGAGGACTGCTCCGGGCGATAATTCGGCTCCACGGTCACTTCGATCTGTCGGGTCACGGCGCGATACATCGGCTTGTCTCTCGGCGAAGGCGGCCATTGTGGCCGAGACCGCCATCGGCGCCAATGCCTTCGCGCGGCCCTGCGCTTGCGGAGGCGTCATCGCGGTTTCAACATAGTTACGCTGTAATCCGCCGCCCGGTGCCGGTCGCGGCGGATATGGCGGCTTGCGCTGGCCGAAACCGGACACAAAACGCGACCGCGGCTTGCCAACCCTTCGCCGGTTGCGGCATTGCTGCCGACCACGCCGCCGCCGAGAGCCTGCCGAACGGTTGCACATGACGTCGCTTGCCGAACCCATTGCCGCGAGGCCGCCAGGCGCCACCG
>CAXUBE010000334.1:0-2547 GCA_964249215.1 uncultured Rhodopseudomonas sp.
CTGCTGCCGCATTTGTTGCTGACCCAGGCCTGCTCGGCGAGGCGGGCCTGCGCGCGGGTCGTGATATATTCGTTGCGATAGGCGATCTCGGCAACCACCGATCCGCCGACGCCGGTTTCGGCCTTGGCGATCAGGCCGTTCAATTCCGCGGTCCGCGTCGCAAGGTTCTTGCGCTCGCCGTCCAGCCGCTTGCAGTCGTAATAATCATATTTCGCCGGATCGGCGAAAGCCACCGACGCCGCGCTGTCGCCGAGGCTCGCGCAGCCGCCGAGATCGAGCGCGCCGATCAGCAGCACAGCGAGCGCCGCGCAGCGCGACGTAAGCAAACCAAAGCGGCGGCCGTCGGTCATGGGCGCTCATAGCCGGACATCATTGAGATTGCGTGAAATCACGCGCAGATGACCGCATTGAGGCGATACAGCCAGGGCTCGTCCTGCCGCGCCGATCGCGGGCGGCCGCAGATCCGGCTGTGGTGCGGGCGGCCGGAATCGAACCGGCACAGACCTTTCGGTCCTACGGATTTTCTTACCACTTCGGCTTTCGCCGCCGTCGCGCCGACGTTCGTGGTCTGGACTATCCCTTCACCCTGGCGCGTGCTTTAGGTGCTGCCCGTCTAGTCTCTACACCTTCCCGTCGCCGGGCTTGGCTCGGGATTACCAGCGAAGGCTTCCCCGAATTTGAGCAGTTCTGCATCCCGGGTTTCCCCGTGAGCACTCGATCCTCGTCTCAAGTCCGCTGCGTCTACCAATTTCGCCACGCCCGCTTGCCGGAAGTCATAGCGCGGGCATAGTCGGCCGCCAAGGCAATTGCGTTTGTGCGCGCCGGGCACGTCATGCCCCCCGCGCTCCGCGGCGTTTTGACATTCTCGGCAAAATTCAGTTCGATGGCGGTCGCCGAGGGACAGGCCGCGGGCGGCTGCCGTCGCGCCGCATCGCGGCGGCAGGTCCCGCGCAGCGAAGGGTCACCGAGATGCCGACCATTGACCGTATCGACGGTTATGCCGACGAACTTACCGCCATCCGGCGCGATCTGCACGCGCATCCGGAGATCGGATTCGAGGAAGTGCGCACCTCCGGCATCGTCGCCGACAAGCTCGCGGGCTGGGGCGTCGAGGTGCATCGCGGGCTCGGCGGCACCGGCGTGGTCGGCGTGCTCCGCGGCAAAAGTCGAGGCAACGGCTCGGGCGGCACCACCGCCGGAAAGACCATCGGCCTGCGCGCCGACATGGACGCGCTGCCGATGGAGGAGAACACCAACCTGCCGTGGCGCTCCACCATTCCCGGCCGCTTTCACGGCTGCGGCCATGACGGCCACACCACGATGCTGCTCGGCACCGCGCGCTACCTCGCCGAAACCCGCAATTTCGACGGCACGGTGCATTTCATTTTCCAGCCCGCCGAAGAAGGGCTCGGCGGCGCCCGCGCCATGATCAAGGACGGGCTGTTCCAGAAATTTCCCTGCGACGAAATCTACGGACTGCATAACGCCACCGACCTCGATCACGGCGAGATCGCGATCGTGCCGGGCACCGCGATGGCGGGCGCGGACTTCTTCGACATCACCATCACCGGCTATGGCGCGCATGGCGCGATGCCGGAGCGGTCCAAGGATCCGGTAGTGATCGCTATGACGCTCGGACAGGCGCTGCAGACCATCGTCAGCCGCAATGTCAGCCCGGCCGATGCCGCGGTGCTGTCGATCACGCAGATCCACGCAGGCTCCGCCTACAACGTGATCCCGGGCGAGGCGAAGCTCGCCGGCACCACCCGCGCATTGTCCGACGCCGTGCGCGGCAGACTGCGGGAGCGCATCCGCGCGGTCTGCGCCGGCATCGCCGCGGCATTCGAGGTCGAGATCGCGGTCGATATCCGCGACATCTTCAGCGTGCTGACCAATAGCGACGAGCAGGCTCAGGTTGTGCTCGACGTCGCGCGCACCGTGGTCGATCCCGCAAAAGTGTACAGCCGTTCTCTGATGAAGATGGGCAGCGAGGATTTCGCCGACATGCTGCTCGCGGTGCCCGGCGCATATTTCGTGGTCGGCCATGACGGTACCGTGCCGGTGCATAATCCAGGCTACGTGCTCGACGACAAGATCCTGCCGATCGGCGCCAGCATGTTCGCGCGCATCGTCGAAACCCGGCTGCCGGCAGGTGATCATGTCTGACGGCGTCGGAAAATCCGCAACCTCGCTGCACGAGCTGTCGGCGGTCGAACTGATCGCAGGCTATCGTGCAAAAAGCTTCTCGCCGAGCGAGGCGCTCGACGACGTGCTGGCTCACGTCGCGTTGTGGGAGCCGCATATCAAGGCGCTGTACGCGCTCGACCCGGACGGCGCGAGAGAAGCTGCGAAGGCGGCGAGCGAACGCTGGCGCAAAGGCGAACCGACCGGCGTCCTCGACGGCGTGCCGGTGACGATCAAGGAGAACATCGCGACCAAGGGCGTGCCGGTGCCGCTCGGCACGGCGATCACGGCGCTGGTTCCGGCCGCGGCCGACGCGCCGCCGATCACGAAGTTGTTGGCGAGATTGGTGAAACTGATGGAGTT
>CAXUBE010000335.1:0-2540 GCA_964249215.1 uncultured Rhodopseudomonas sp.
CCCATGACGAGGACGAGGACGCCCACGCTTTCGCGGCCGGCGAAGACGAGGACCAAGCGCCCGCCGCCCGCGCGCCGCGCAAGAAAGCCGCGCCGCGCACGCCCGCGCGCAAGGCCGCGGAAAAGTTCGAGCTGACTTCCGTCGGCGTGCTCACCGCGCCCAAGGCGTCGGATCGCCAGCCGCTCAGCAAGGCCGAACTCGACGCCAATTCGCGCGCGCTGGAAGGCGTGCTGCAGGATTTCGGGGTGCGCGGCGAGATCGTCAAGGCGCATCCCGGACCGGTCGTCACGCTGTACGAACTGGAGCCCGCGCCCGGCATCAAGTCGTCGCGGGTGATCGGGCTTGCGGACGACATCGCGCGCTCGATGAGCGCGTTGTCGGCGCGCGTCGCGGTGGTCGCCGGCCGCAACGCGATCGGCATCGAGCTGCCGAACGCGCACCGCGAAAAGGTCTATCTGCGTGAACTCCTGACCGCGAAGGACGCCGGCGACGCGATCAGGCTGCCGCTGTGCCTCGGCAAGAACATCGGCGGCGAATCCATCATCATCGATCTCGCGCGCACGCCGCATATGCTGATCGCCGGCACCACCGGCTCCGGCAAATCGGTCGCCATCAACACCATGATCCTCAGCCTGTTGTACCGGCTGCGGCCGGATCAGTGCCGGCTGATCATGGTCGATCCGAAGATGCTGGAGCTGTCGGTCTATGACGGCATTCCGCATCTGCTGACGCCCGTCGTGACCGACCCCAAGAAAGCCGTGGTCGCGCTGAAATGGGCGGTGCGCGAGATGGAAGAGCGCTACAAGAAGATGGCCAAGCTCGGGGTGCGCAATATCGACGGCTACAACACCCGCCTGGTCGAGGCGAAGGCGCGCGGCGAGGAATTGAGCCGCACCGTGCATACCGGCTTCGACAAGGAAACCGGCAAGGCGATCTACGAGGCCGAGAAGCTCGATCTCGAGCCGCTGCCCTTCATCGTGATCATCGTCGACGAAATGGCCGACCTGATGATGGTGGCCGGCAAGGACATCGAAGGCGCGGTGCAGCGCCTGGCGCAGATGGCGCGCGCTGCCGGACTGCACGTGATCCTCGCGACCCAGCGGCCCTCGGTCGACGTCATCACCGGCACCATCAAGGCGAACTTCCCGACCCGCATCTCGTTTCAGGTCACCTCGAAGATCGACAGCCGCACCATCCTCGGCGAAATGGGCGCGGAACAGTTGCTCGGCCAGGGCGACATGCTCTACATGGCCGGCGGCGGACGGATCAGCCGCGTGCACGGACCTTTCGTGTCGGACGAGGAGGTCGAAAAGGTGGTGCGCCACCTCAAGACGCAAGGGCAGCCGGAATATCTCGAGGCGGTCACCGCCGAGGAGCCTGCCGAGGGTGAGGACGGCGCGGTGTTCGACTCGACCGGGATGGGCGGTGAAGGCGGCGACCTGTTCACGCAGGCGGTCGCGATCGTCAAACGTGATCGCAAGGCCTCCACCAGCTATATTCAGCGCCGGCTGCAGATCGGATATAACCGCGCGGCGTCGTTGATGGAGCGGATGGAACTGGAAGGCATCGTCGGACAGGCCAATCACGCCGGCAAGCGCGAGATTCTGGTCGCCGAGGAAGAAAGCGGTTTTTGAAGCATGCGCCCGAATGATCACCGCCGCCGCCCCGTCTGCGCCGCTGCCGACGCCAAAGCGGTGCCGGTTCTCGCTGCCGAGCCGCGAAATCGCCACAGCGTCGGCCTAGCCCCAACTCACGCGGATACCTGCGTCAGGACCACCGGACAGGATAAGCCGTTGAGCAGACACGCTTCCAAATCCGCGCCGCGCCATCATTGCGTCCGCTCGCTCGTCCGTGCGGCGGTGTCCGGCTGCGCGGCATTGCTGATGGTCGGCGTCATGCCGCCACAGGCGTCCGCGCAAAACGTGCCGACCCCGAAGGCCGCGCCGAAAGCCCGCGATACGATCGCCGGCACCGATCCGTCCCGCGCGGTTTCGACCGCGACCACGCCGATTCTCACCAAGCCGCCGGAGCCGGTGATTCCGGACCCGCGCCGCAACGTGCCGAACAATATCTTTGCGACCTTCGACGCCAACCAGAAGGCGCAGGCCGCCAAGGTCAGCGGCTATCTGTCGTCGGTGCAGACGCTGGTCGGCAATTTCGTGCAGGTCGGCCCCGACGGCAGCAAGACCAAGGGCGATTTCTATATCCAGAAGCCAGGCAAGGTGCGTTTCGAATACGACGCGCCGAGCCCGATCGCGCTGATCGCCGACGGCTCCTCGCTGGTGGTGCGCGACCGCAAGCTCGCGACGCAGGACGTCTATCCGCTGTCGCAGACGCCGCTGCGCTACCTGCTGAGCGACCGCATCGACCTGTTGCGCGACACCAACGTCGTCAGCGTCACCGCCGACGATCTGTTCATCAGCGTGATCATCGAGGAAAAGAACGTCGTGATCGGCACCAGCCGGCTGATGCTGATGATCGGCGCCAAGGACAATCAGCTCAAGCAGTGGACCGTCACCGACCCGCAGGGCTACGACACC
>CAXUBE010000336.1:0-2526 GCA_964249215.1 uncultured Rhodopseudomonas sp.
CTGCGCAGATTGCCCCCCCTGGCATTGCCACTCACCGCGCCGACCAGCGGATGGCGAACGTGCAGCAGGAGCAGCACGACGCCGATCATCATGACCGACAGCGAAACCGTCATCGCCCACACCGACCATCGCAGCGCTTGGTTCATGTCGATCCTCCCCTCATCGACCGCCGCCGCGCAACGCGCGCAGCAGCCCGATCGGCGACCACAGCAGCCCCGCGACCGCCCCGGGAAATTGCAGCGCGCGCGTCAACGCCTCACCACATGCGGCGCGCCAGCGCGCGCTCCTCGGGGCCGGTGACGAAGGTGTAAATCTGCGTGTTGCGCAGGCGGGCGTGGCCCATCCATTTCTTCAACGTGCCTTCCGGCACTTTCTTCTCGATGGCCAGCACGCCGTATTGGTGGCGCAGCCCTTTGGCGGTGGCTTGCGGCCCCTCGATGCCCGCCGCCTCCATCAGCGCCTTGATCCGCCGCCAGCCCGTCTGGCGCGACCACGGAAACAGCGGCGCGTCGGGGTCGCGTCCGTCCGCCAGCGCCATCAGCGGGCGCATCATCTTCGCGGGCACCGGCACCGCGCGGTACACCAGCTTGCGCCGCTTGAGCGTGCGGAACACCACGCGGCCGGTTTCGGGGTCGAGCCGCCGTGGCGTCAGTTCCAGCCCCTCGCTGATCCGGCAGCCGGTGTAATAGAGCAGCTCGCAGAACAGCCGCGTGGCGACATCCGCGCGCGCGGCGGCGGCGAGCAGCCGCTTGGCCTCGCCCGCTTGCAAATATTTGCGTTGGCCGTCGCCGTCGAACAATTGGCCGTCGTCGCCGTCATTCTCGCCCATCGAACCCTCCTAACCGTCGCCCGCAACATTATGGGCTATAGCGTTGCAACCCCACGCGGCCTCAAACGGAGGGCGGGAGCGGGTTTGCGCCGGATTGGACTTGTTGCTACGGCCTGCGGTGACGAAATCGTAAATCATGGAGAACGTTAGAGTTCTCCTGCAATCCGCCCGCAACAGAATAGCCCATAGTGTAACGAAGTCCCCGTCGAATTGCTCGGCATGGGGGATTTTTGCCATGGCCTACCTGTATTCGGTGGAGACCAACAAGGGTACTTACGACGTAACGGTCCAGAAGCATCACGAACATATCAGCCGCGCGGAATTCGAGCGCATCCTGCTTCAGACCATCTCCAACCTGATCGGCACCGCCGCGCATATCGGCGGACAGCTCGCCCTGCATCGCTACACCCACAAAGGGCAGCGGTGACCTATGGAAACGAAACACGCGAAAGCGAGCCGTGCGTTTCGCACGCTCGCCGGCGCGGCCTTGCTGGCCGCCGCCGTACCGACCGCCGCCCTGGCGGAGGATTGCAACGAACTCCGGCAGGAGATGCGGCAGGTTGTTGCCAACGGCTTCGGCATCGCCGCCGATTATCCGAAAACCCACGCCGCGATTCTCGGATGCCTCGCGGGCAGCGGCACGGACAATGATCGCATCGGCTGCGCCGCCGCCGCCGTGGTCACGTCCTGCACGTTCATGGGCGCCGACGATTGCGCCGACCTCACCGGTCGATGGCTGAAACTGCGGGCGGATTACGTCGCGATCGACAACGCCATGCGCCGTCAGGGATGCTCGCGATGAGGCGGGTGGCATTGGCAGCGTTCGCGATAGCGATCCCGGCCATTGTATCCGGTGCGACGAAGGCCGCGCCGGATACAGAAAAATTGGAACATGCCTATACCATCGCGCAGGATTGCTATGTGGCGTACATCTATGGTGGCTTGCCGGACAAAGCCCGGCAAGCGTTTCAGATGAGCCAAGCCATCGGGCATGCGCTGGGTAAATCCGACAAACGCATCGCCGAGGACAGAGCATCGCTCGGCGCTATGACGCGTGGGGACTTCTCGCGAGATGCTACATCGCACCCGCGACTACTTAGCGAGTGTGCAGAGGTTGGCCTCTGATTGTTACAAGGTTCTAGCGCTGGTTTCGATCACCACCGACGCCACGACACCGTGGCTCGGTATACCATCACGCTGCACATCGCTGGCGGTCATCCCTGACGATTTGAAGGCGGCGAATACGTCTTTGGCGTCGGCTTTCGCTTGAGCGGAAATCCTATCGCCTGAGCGCACTTCACTATCGGCGCGGCCTTCGTCCACTGAAACTTTCAACGCCTCGACGTCTCCGCTATCCTTCACAAACGCCTTCGCCGCCTGGAGCGGATCGGGGGTCGATGCGAACGCGGCATCGATCTGCGCGGCGGAATAGCCCTTCGCCTTCATGATGCGGCGAAGATCGTCGCGCAGATGCTGATCGAACTCTTCGGTCGATTTGCCCTGCGCCCGTAGCTCGCCGCGCAGCTTCTCGGTCGAGGCCACGAGGTCATTCCATTGCTTGTCGAACTCCGGCCCGCCCGCGCCGTGCGCATGCGCATCGGCCAACTGGCCGATGGCGGCACCGTTGGCGTTGAGCTGGCCTTCCGACGTACCCTTCGCCTGCTGCGCGCGCATGTACGCCTCGCGCTCGTTCTCGC
>CAXUBE010000337.1:0-2524 GCA_964249215.1 uncultured Rhodopseudomonas sp.
GCGCGACGGATTGGCCATCGCGCCGGCCACGCCGCGCACCCGCATGCGGTCGAGCACGTAAGGGATCCACAACAATCCGGTCAGGATCACCGTCAGCGTCAGCCAAAACAATTCGCGCGTCATGGGGCATCCTTCATGGTTGGCGTCTGCCGGGGTTATAGACGCTCGGCGTGATGACGCCAATGCTCCCCGCCATCGCATCAACGCAACGGCGCGAACAGGCTATCCTGACCCTAGGCGCGAACCCGCACGTAGCTGCCGGGCGCGTCCTCGATCGGCGGATGCCGGTCGTTGCCGACTGTGCGCGCCGTGACCTGTTCCGGATCGAGCCCGCCCAGCCATTCGCGCCAGTTCGGCCACCACGAGCCGGCATGCTCCTGCGCGCCTTTCAGCCATTCCGACAGCGTGGTCGCCTCGCCATGGTCGCTGGTCCAGTATTGATATTTGCCGGACGCCGGCGGATTGACCACGCCGGCGATGTGGCCGGAGCCGGACAGCACGTATTTCACCTCGCCGCCGAAGAATTGCGAGCCGTACAGCACCGATTCCGCCGGCGCGATGTGGTCCTCGCGGGTGGCGAGGTTGTAGACCGGCACCTTCACCTTCGACAGGTCGAGCAGCGTGTTGTCGAGCACCATCGATCCGGTGGAGAGGCGGTTGTCGAGATAGCAATTGCGCAGATAGTAGGAATGATTGGCGGCCGGCATCCGCGTGGCGTCGGAATTCCAGTGCAGCAGGTCGAACGCCGAGGGCGGCTGGCCTTTGAGGTAGTTGCTGACGACGTAGGACCAGATCAGATCGTTGGAACGCAGCATGTTGAAGGCCATCGCCATCCGCGCGCCTTCCAGCACGCCGCTGCTGTTCATGTCGCGCTCCAGCGCCGAAATCTGGTCCTCGTCGACGAACACCATCAGATCGCCGGCATGGGTGAAGTCGACCTGCGCAGCGAGGAAGGTCGCCGAGGTCACGCGCACGCGGCGTTTCTCCGCGAGCCATGCGAGCGTCGCGGCGAGCAGGGTGCCGCCGACGCAATAGCCCATGGTATGGACCTTCATCTCGCCGGTGAGTTGTTCGATCACGTCCATCGCCGCGAGCGGACCCTGCTTCATGTAATCGCAGAACGTCTTGTCGCCGAGCGACTTGTCCGGATTGACCCATGAGATCACGAACACGGTGACGCCCTGCTCGACGCACCATTTGACGAACGACTTCTCCGGCTTGAGGTCGAGGATGTAGAACTTGTTGATCCAGGGCGGCACGATCAGCAGCGGCGTGCGCAGCACGTGCTCGGTCGCCGGCGCGTACTGGATCAGTTGCATCACTTCGTTCTGGAAGATCACCTTGCCGGGCGTGGTCGCCATGTTGACGCCGACTTGAAGGTTGCCGGGATCGGATTGCCGGATCCGCAGGCTGCCGCCGCCGGCCTCGATGTCTTCGGCGAGCATCTTCATGCCGCGCACCAGATTGTCGCCGTTGGTCGACAGCGTCCGGCGCAGCAGTTCGGGGTTGGTCATCACGAAATTCGACGGCGCCAGCGCGTTGCTGATCTGCTGGACGTAGAACTCGGCCTTCTTGCGGGTGTGCGGATCGAGCCCCTCGGCCTGCTTGACGAGGTCGTTGGCCCATTGCGTGGTCAGCAGATAGAACTGCATCATGAAGTCGAAGAACTGGTTCGACTTCCATTCCGGATCGGCGAACCGCTTGTCGCGCGGCGGCGGCTCGATCGCCGGCGGAACCTTTTCACCGGCGAGGCGGCGCATCGAGGTGCCCCACAGATCGAGATATGCCTTGCCGAGCTTGAGCTGCAGGTCGGTCGCGCGCTTCTGGTCCGACATCCAGTAATCGGCGACCGAGCTGAAGGTCTTCACCACCTCGGCGATCTCGGCCGGCGGCTTGTCCGCCGGGCCGCTCTCCCGCGCCTTCAGGAACGCGGCCAGCGCCTGGCCGCTGGATTCCATCGCGCGGGCGATGTTCAGCGCAAACGCTTCGGGATTGAAGCTCGTGTCGGAGGCTTTGGCGTCTTTGGTTTCGGCGATCGCATCGGACATTGTCGGGCACTGCAAGCTGTCGCGGATCGGAAAAGTGTGAAAAGCTCCGCGTCGCGGATGATGGCACAATTCGTCGCTTTTCGCTGATTTCGATGTGCTGCAGTGCGACAAAAAAGCTAGATTTGGTCACATTGGCGACCCACTGGCCCGATGAGGTCAGCAAGGGTTAATGGTTTTACGCGAAGATCTGCTGTCGCTGCGATGCGGCGGCTTATGACGACGCGTACGGAGCGAGCGGATTTGAACCATCGAGGTCCGGAAACATCGAAGCGAAAACGCCGCGCGCGCGCCGCGCTGGCGGCGCTTTGCGTCGCCGCCGGGCTTGGCCTCGGCGGCTGTTCGGTATCGCTGTCCGAGCTGCCGCTCGGCGGGTCCAGCGAGTCCAAGGCGAAAGAGACCGACGCGTTTCCGGCGGTCAACGATCTGCCGACCGGCCACGAGGACACCGCGATGGCGCCCGCCGAGCGCGCCAGGAT
>CAXUBE010000338.1:0-2509 GCA_964249215.1 uncultured Rhodopseudomonas sp.
GCGCGGTGCCGGCCACGCCCGACGAGGCGCCGCTGCTGCGGCGGCGCTACCTTGCCGCGCATCCGTCTGCCGGGATGTTCGTCGACTTTCCGGATTTCAGGCTGTTCCGGATCGTGCCGGACGCGGCGCATCTGGTCGCGGGCTTCGGCCGGATCGTGGATCTGTCGCCGCAGCAGTTTCTGACCGATCTTGACGGCGCCGCGCCGCTGCTGGACGCCGAGGAAAGCGCGGTCGCGCATATGAACGAGGATCATCGCGACACGATGAACCTCTACGCGACACGGTTGCTCGGCGCGGAGCCGGCCGACTGGCGCTGCACCGGCTGCGACCCGGACGGCATCGATCTTCAGGCCGACGACCTGACGCTGCGGGTTGGTTTCCCGCAACGCGTCGCGAGCTCCGCTGCATTGCGGGACGCGCTGAAACAACTCGCCGACCGGGCTCGCCAGGCGGCCGCCTGACCCGCGGACCCGATCCCGGAAACCATTCCGCGCGAGATCGGCTTGGCATTTCACGTGATCGTCACTATTAGATCGCGGGACGCCGGCCTGGCGGTTATAGTGGATGCTAACCCCGACCGACCTCGCGATGATGGGCGATCGCGGCGTCGAGACGATCGGGGATTCGTAGGAGGAATGTGTCGGTGCAAGAAACGGGCGTACACAATGGTGCTTTCGGCGCCGACAAATTCGGCTTGAAGAATCTGAAAAGCGTCAACTGGAATTTCGGCGCGCCGCAGCTTTACGAGCACGCGCTGCGCACCGGCGAAGCCGTGCTGTCCGCCGACGGCGCGCTGTGCGCCGACACCGGCGAGTTCACCGGCCGCAGCCCGAAAGACAAGTATACGGTGCGCGACGCCTCCACCGAAAAGATGTGGTGGGCCGGCAACCAGTCGATCACGCCGAAGCAATTCGAGACGCTGTATCAGGACTTCATGACGCATGCCGAGGGCATGACGCTGTTCGCGCAGGACCTCTATGGCGGCGCCGATCCGAGCTTCCGGATCAAGACCCGCGTCTACACCGAACTGGCCTGGCACTCGCTGTTCATCCGCACGCTGCTGATCCGCCCCGAACTCGCCGAACTCGCAAGCTTCGTGCCGGAACTGACGATCATCGATCTGCCGAGCTTCAAGGCCGATCCGAAACGCCACGGCTGCCGCTCCGAAAACGTCGTCGCGATCGATTTCGCCCGCAAGATCGTCCTGATCGGCGGGTCTTATTATGCCGGCGAGATGAAGAAGTCGGTGTTCACGACGCTGAACTATTACCTGCCTGCCAAGGGCGTGCTGCCCATGCATTGCTCGGCCAATGTCGGTCCCGACGGCGACAGCGCGATCTTCTTCGGGCTCTCCGGCACCGGAAAGACCACGCTGTCCGCCGATCCCAAGCGCACGCTGATCGGCGACGACGAGCACGGCTGGGGCAGGGACGGCATCTTCAACTTCGAAGGCGGCTGCTACGCCAAGACCATCAAATTGTCCGAAGAAGCCGAGCCCGCGATCTATGCCGCCTCGAAACGGTTCGGCGCGGTGTTGGAAAACGTGGTGCTCGACGGGAACACGCGCGTTCCGGATTTCGACGACGGTACGAAAACCGAGAACACCCGCTCGGCCTATCCGCTCGATTTCATCCCCAACGCGTCGCGCAGCGGCCGCGCCGGTCAGCCGAAGAACGTGGTGATGCTCGCGGCCGACGCGTTCGGCGTGATGCCGCCGATCGCGCGTCTTACGCCGGCGCAGGCGATGTATCACTTCCTGTCGGGCTATACCGCCAAGGTCGCCGGCACCGAGCGCGGTCTCGGCAACGACCCCGAGCCGGAATTCTCCACCTGCTTCGGTTCGCCGTTCCTGCCGCTCGATCCGTCGGTCTATGGCAACATGCTGCGCGAACTGATCGCCCGGCACGATGTGGATTGCTGGCTGGTCAACACCGGCTGGACCGGCGGCAAATACGGCACCGGTCAGCGCATGCCGATCAAGGTAACCCGTGCGCTGCTGACCGCGGCGCTCAACGGCTCGCTGCGCAACGCTGAATTCCGCACCGACAAGTATTTCGGTTTCGCGGTGCCGACCGCGCTGGACGGCGTTCCGAGCGAGATTCTCGATCCGGTAAATACCTGGAATGACAAGGCCGAGTTCGACGCCACCGCGCGCCGGCTGGTCGGCATGTTCCAGAAGAATTTCGCCAAGTTCGAGGCGCAGGTCGATGCCGACGTGCGCGCCGCCGCGCCGGACGTAAAGCTCGCCGCTGAATAGGCTGCACATCGCGGCCGGACGATGCCGCAAGACAGGCGCCCTTCCGGGCGCCTGTCTTCGTTCCTGCGCGCGTCAGTAGTAAGTCCGCCAGTGGCGATGATGCCACGGCCGATAACGGCAGATCTTGCGCGGGCCGTAATACGTCCACACCACTCGGCAGACGCGGCGCGGATAATACGAGTAGTACGGCGCGTAGCCGTAGAAACGCGGCCGGAAGTGATGCCGGTAAGCGAAATGGCGCGGGTAATACGC
>CAXUBE010000339.1:0-2500 GCA_964249215.1 uncultured Rhodopseudomonas sp.
ATCGTCACGTCGGCGACGAACGCCGGATCGCGCACCGCTTGCCCCGCGAAGGGCGAGCCCTGTTCGAACCAGGACCGCGGCGCCGGCGCGCCCCACAGCGTCTGCCGGCGCGGATCGCGCAGCGACCAGCGCAGCGGTTCGTGGTCGTGATCCATCGTATTGTAGTCGCTGGTGTAGATCTCGACGCGGTGACCGTCGGGATCGCGCACGTAGAGAAAGAACGCGTTGGAAATGCCGTGCCGGCCGGGGCCGCGCTCGAGACTGGCCAGCATGCCGCTCGACGCCATCACGTCGCACAGATGCAGGATGTTCATCGCGGTCGGCACCCAGTAGGCGAAATGATGCAGCCGCGGGCCACGGCCGTTGGTGATCGCAAAATCGTGCACGTTGCCCTTGCGATGCATCCACGCCGCGGCGATGCGGCCGCCGGGGCCGTCCTCCTCGCCATATTCGGTGAGGCGAAAGCCGAGCCGCGCATAGAAATCGACGGTGTCCTGCACCTCGGCGGCGAACACGTTGAAATGGTCGAGCCGCTGCGGGTGGCAGCCTTTGTAGAGATCGTAGCGCCGCAGCAGATGCGGCCGCTTCTGCATCTGCGCGTAGAGCTCGATCTGGAAACCGAACGGATCGGTGAAGTGCAGCGTGCGGCCCTGGAACGGCTTCTCGACGAAGCCGCAATGCAGGCCGGCGTCGGCGCAGAACGCCGCCGCCTTGTCGAGATCCTCTTCATTGCCGACCTTGAAGCCGAGCCGGCCGCACGCCGCGCTGCCTGATCTGTGCAGCACCAGCGAATGATGCTGATGCTCCTCGCTGCCGCGCAGATACACGGCGTCGGCGTCGCGATCCTCGATATGCAGGCCGATGGTGTTCTCGTAGAACGCGGCGCTGGCGGCAAGGTCGGTGACGTCGAGCACCGCGTGGCTGCTGCGGATGATGTTGAACGGCGGATCGAACACGTGGGTCGGAACGGGCATCGGCAAATCCTAAGAAGCGGTCAAGTTTTGCGTTACCTCTCCCTCACGGGAGAGGTCGGATCTGGAGCGCAGCGACAAATCCGGGTGAGCGGGTTATCGCCCATCGACGGTGCGTACCCCTTCACCCCGACCCTCTTCCATGGGAGCGTGGGAGAGGGGGCGCGCTGCCGATGTTGCTGCGTCTGAACTCATCACACGCCCAACCTCTGGATCTTGTGCGTGCCGCGCGCGAGCGAGACGTGCTTGGTCTCCATGTAGAAGTCGAACGAGTAGTCGCCGCCGTCGCGGCCGATGCCGGATGATTTCATGCCGCCGAACGGCGTCGGCAGATGGCGGACGTTCTCCGAATTGAGCCAGATCATGCCGGCCTCCAGGCTGTCTGCGACGCGCAGCGCGCGGCCCATGTCGGCGGTCCAGACATAGCCGGTGAGGCCGTACGGCACGTCATTGGCGATCGCGATCGCGTCGTCTTCGTCAACGAACGGGATCACGGCGAGGAACGGCCCGAACACCTCTTCCTGCGCCACGCGCATGCCGCTCCGCGCGCCGGTGACCAGCGTCGGCTGCACATAGTGCCCGCCGCCGGGGCCGTCATGCGGCTTGCCGCCGACCGCGATGGTGGCGCCGTCCTGCCGCGCGATCTGGAAATACGAACACACCTTGTGCAGATGCTTCTCGTGGATCAGCGGGCCGATCTCGGTCGCGGGATCGAGCGGATGACCGACTTTGAGCGCGCGGACGCGCTCGGCGAGCCGCGCGATGAACTTGTCGGCGATGCCCTGCTGGATCAGGAGCCGGCTCGACGAGGTGCAGCGCTCGCCGTTGAGCGAGTAGATCATGAACACCACCGCGTCGAGCGCGCGCTCGAGATTGGCGTCGTCGAACACGATCACCGGATTCTTGCCGCCGAGTTCGAAATGCACGCGCTTCAGCGTCGGCGCGCCCTGCGCCATGATCGCGGCGCCGGTGGAGGTTTCGCCGACAAAGGCGATCGCCTTGATCGCTCTGTGCTCGGTCAGCGCCTTGCCGGCCTCCTCGCCGTAACCGTGCACGGTGTTGAGCACGCCGTCGGGCACGCCGGCCTGCTTGACGAACTGCGCCAGCAGGTCGGCGGTGACCGGCGACCATTCGGCCGGCTTGTGCACGACGGTGCAGCCGGCGGCGAGCGCCGGCGCGATCTTCCAGGTCGACAGCATGAACGGCGTATTCCACGGCGTGATCACGCCGACCGGACCGATCGGCACCCGGGTCGAGACGTTCCAGTGCTCGTCGCCCGGCATGTTGAGGCCGTCGCGCGCCTGAGCGCATCTATCGGCGAAGAAGCGGAAGTTTTCCGCGGCGCGGATCGCGGCCTTCGCCATGAATCTGTGAGCCTGCCCGGTGTCGATGCATTCCAGCACCGCGATGTCGTCGGCGCGCGCCTCGATCGCGTCGGCGACCTTGTGCAGCAGCTTCTTGCGCGCGGCCGCGGGCATGTCGCGCCACGGCCTGAAGGCGCGTTGCGCGGCCTGCGCGGCGCGCTCGAT
>CAXUBE010000340.1:0-2483 GCA_964249215.1 uncultured Rhodopseudomonas sp.
ACCATCGTCGCGGCCGGCGGTTGCTGGTCGGGCGGCGGACTCATCGTGGCCGGTATACCCCAATTGCGGCGCCGGCATCATCCCTCAATCGATCGCCTCGAGGGTCGCAAACAGCGTGCGGCGCGACGCCAGCGCGGTGATCGCGGCGATCGCCACCGATTGCACCGCCAGCGCCAGATAGCCGATCGGCCGCAGCGAGAAGGTCCCCAGCAATGCGGCGAACTGATCGCCGACCGGCGTGCCGGAAAACCAGTTCGCGATCGATTCCGAGAATCCGAACGCCAGCATCGCGGCGCCGCCTCCGATCAGGCCGCCCTGCAGGCCGAGCATCAGGAAATGCCGGAAGAAGCGGTTGGCGATGTAGCGGTCGCCGGCGCCGACGAAATGCAGCACCTCGACGATCGGCCGGTTGGCGGCCATCGCGCCGCGGGTCGCGAACGACACCGAAATGATGGTGGCGATGATCACCAGCGCGAGGATGCCGAGCCCTGCGAACACCGTGGCGCCGGTCATCGAGCGCATCCGCTCGATCCAGGCGCGGTGATCGTCGACGCTGACGGTCGGCGCGACCTGCGACACCCGCCCCCGCATGCCTGCCAGATCGAGCGAGGTGCCGGGCACGATCCGCGCCACGATCACGCGCGGCACCGGCAATTCGTCGAGCGAAAGCCCGGCGCCGAGCCAGGGCTCCAGCAGCCGCGCGGATTGCTCCTTGGTGAAGGTGCGCACCTCGACGATGCCGGGCTCGGCGCGCACGGCATCGGCAGCGGCCTTGACGTCGCGCTCGAGATCGCGCCCGGCGGCGCTGCGCACCTGAACGGTGATCTCGCTTGCGACTTCGGACTGCCAGTCGCTGGCGGAGGCGCTCACCAACAGCACCGCGCCGGTGGTGACCGAGGCGAGGAACGTCATGATCGCCACCACGACGACCAGCGCGCGGCCGGAAATCGAAGCGCGCGGCACGATCGGCGAAGCGTTGCGCGCCTTGGCCGGGACCTGCGGGCGTTCGTCGCGCCCGAGGTCCATCAGCGTGTCGCGAGCGTCGTCGATCTTAGTCATAGGTGTGCATCCGGCCCTGATGCAGCACAAGACGCCGCGCGTCGTATTGATCCATCAGCGTGATGTCGTGGGTCGCGATGATGACCGCGGTTCCGGTCTTGTTGAGCTCTATGAACAGCCGCAGCAACCGCCGCCCGAGCGTGGGATCGACGCTCCCGGTCGGCTCGTCGGCGAGCAGCAATTGCGGCCGGGCGATCACCGCGCGGGCGATCGCGGCGCGTTGCTTTTCCCCCCCGGACAGGATCGGCGGCAGCGCGTCCATGCGCTCGCCGAGCCCGACCCATTTCAAGAGATCGATGACTTCCTTGCGGTAGCTGGATTCGTCGCGGCCGATCACCCGGAACGGCAGCGCGACGTTCTCGTAGGTGGTCATGTGGTCGAGCAGACGGAAATCCTGCAGCACGATCCCGATGCGCTGGCGCAGCCGCGCGACGTCGTCCTTTCCCAGCAGCGAGACGTCGTGGCCGAACAGATTGACCAGGCCGCGGGTCGGCCGCAGCGACAAAAACAGCAGCCGCAGCAACGAGGTCTTGCCGGCGCCCGACGGCCCGGTCAGGAACTGGAACGAATGCGCTGGAATCTGGAAACTCAGGTCGCGCAGAATCTCCGGTCCCAGTCCGTAACGCAGGCCGACATTTTCGAACCGGACCACGTTCAGCTCCGTTCGACCAGACAACCGCCGTGTGGCAACGGACCGCGTAGCAACCCCGGCGTCCGTTGTGAAGCTTTTATGGTTTCCGGTTCGTTAACGGACACCCCGTAGGCTTTCACCAAGCATCAGCCTGGTGATTCCCCATGCGCATCATCTGCCCGCATTGTCAGACCTCATACGCGATCAAGTCCGCCACTTTGGGCGAGGCCGGCCGCACCGTGCGCTGCGCGCGCTGCAAGCAGGTGTGGCTCGCCCGCATCGAAGACGCGATCCAGAGCGAAACGCGCGTCGCGGCGATGACGGCCGATCACGCGCCTAACCAGCCGGTCGCGGCCGATCCCGACATCCGCCGACCCGGCTGGGACGTTCCGGGCTCCGAGGACGATACGCCGCTGGTCGACAGTCCGCCGATCGCCGGCGGAATGTCGGCGTTCGACGATGGCGCCGGCCAGATGCGTATCGCCAAGGCTTCGCCGCGCCATCGCGCGCGGCACGCCGCGACGGCACGCAAGCCGTCGCTGCTGCGACGGACGTTCGGCGCGCTGCTGCGGCCGTTCAAGGCGTTCATGAGCCTGCCGATCGCCTGCGCCGCGATGGCATCGCTGGTGCTGGCGCTGACGATCTGGCGGGTCGACGTGGTGCGGCTGCTGCCGCAGACCGCGGCGTTCTACAAATTCGTCGGACTCGACGTAAACTTGCGCGGGCTCTCGATCAAGGACGTCAAGATCAAGGCCGAGACCGTCGACAGCAAGCCGGTGCTGGTCATCGAAGG
>CAXUBE010000341.1:0-2460 GCA_964249215.1 uncultured Rhodopseudomonas sp.
CGATACGATCGCGAACGCTGAAACCCTGGTCGATGACCATCCGCACGCCGCCGGGCGCAAGGAAGGGCTGGCGGTGTAGACGCGGCGCGCCGGCAGCCCGCCCGGCGGGCCTCGGCCCGCGTGAGCGGGGATCCGGTACGCCCAGACGTTGCAACATTGTCACCGACGCGGCGGGATACTGGCCCACCCGCCTTCGCGGGTGGTGACGAGCAGCCGCGGTGGTGAGGGCAGCCGCGGTGGCGAGGGCAGCCGCCGTGGTGACGGGGAGGCGCCGTGGTCGCGTGCAGTTATGGCGCCTGGCTACCTTCACCCCATGCCATTCGTCGCATAAGGTGATGACCCGGCGTGGGCTATAACCCTCGTCAAAGGAGGATCGGTTTGGAGCACGCTCTGGAGGTCCGCAACGTCTCGCTGCGGTTCGGCGGCGTCCGCGCGCTGAGCGAGGTCGGCTTCGCCGTCAACGATGGCGAGTTGTTCTCGATCATCGGCCCGAACGGCGCCGGCAAGACCTCGATCGTGAACTGCATCTCCGGCCGCTACCGGCCGACCGAGGGGCAGCTGTTCTATCGCGGCCGCGACATCACCGCGCTCAAGCCCAACGCCCGCGCCTCGCTCGGCATCGGGCGCACCTTCCAGAATCTCGCGCTGTTCCACCATATGAGCGTGCTCGACAACATCATGGTCGGCCGCCACCATCTCCTGAAAAACAATTTCGTCACCGGCGCGCTGTACTGGCTGACCGGCGCGCGCGGCGAAGAGCTCGACCATCGCCGCAAGGTCGAGGAGATCATCGACTTTCTCGACCTGCAATCGGTGCGCAAAGCCACCGCCGGCACGCTGCCTTACGGGCTGCGCAAGCGCGTCGAGCTGGCGCGCGCGATGGCGCTGGAGCCGAGCCTGATCCTGCTCGACGAGCCGATGGCCGGCATGAACTTCGAGGAAAAGGAGGACATGGCGCGCTACATCGTCGACCTCAACGAGGAATACGGCATGACGGTGATGATGATCGAGCACGACATGGGCGTGGTGATGGACATTTCGCACCGCGTGATGGTGCTGGATTTCGGCCGCAAGATCGCCGAGGGGGATCCGCAAGCGGTGCTGGCCGATCCGCACGTCAAACGCGCCTATCTCGGTGAGGAAGACGAGGTGCTGCGAGATCCCGACGATTCGCCGGACCACGCGCCGGCGATCGCGGAGACCGCGGCATGATGGATTACGCCGGCCGCGTCGCCGCCGCGGACACCTATCCGAAACTGCTGCGGCTCAACGCGCGCGAATTCGGCGGCGAGATCGCGCTTCGCGAAAAGGATTTCGGGCTGTGGCGCGTCTTCACCTGGAACGACTATCAGGCGCGCGTGCGCGATTTCGCGCTCGGCCTGATCGAGCTTGGGCTCGCGCGCGGCGACGTGATCGGCATCATCGGCGACAACCGGCCGGACTGGGTATCGGCCGAGATCGCCGCGCATGCGATCGGCGCGATGAGTCTCGGGCTTTATCGCGACGTGCTCGACGAAGAGGCTGCGTATCTGTTGACCCACGGCGAAGCCAGGCTTGTGTTCGCCGAGGACGAAGAGCAGGTCGACAAATTGCTGGCGCTCGCCGAGCGCGTGCCGGCGCTGCGGCACATCGTCTATTCCGATCCGCGCGGCATGCGCAAATATGACGACCCGCGGCTGCTGCAAGCCGACACGCTTGCCGGGATGGGCCGCGCGCGAGCCGCGCGCGAGCCCGCTCTGTACGACAGGCTCGTCGATGCCACGCAGTGCGAGGACGTCGCGATCCTCTGCACCACGTCGGGCACCACCTCGCATCCGAAGCTCGCGATGCTCTCGGCCGGGCGCGTGCTCAAGCATTGCGCGGCCTATCTGGCGTTCGATCCGAAAGGGCCGGACGACGAATACGTCTCGGTGCTGCCGCTGCCCTGGATCATGGAGCAGGTCTACGTGCTCGGCAAAGGGCTGCTTTCACGGATGAAGATCAACTTCGTCGAGCAGGCCGACACGATGATGAACGACTTCCGCGAGATCGCGCCTACGTTTGTGCTGTTCGCCCCGCGGGTGTGGGAGGGCATCGCCGCCGACGTCCGCGCGCGGGTGATGGACGCCTCGCCGCTGAAGCAGGGATTGTACGGCATCGGCATGAAAGCGGGCTTGGCGGCGCTGGCCAGCGGCAGGCATTCGGCGGTCGCCGACACGCTGCTGTTTCGCGCGGGGGGCGATGATTCGGTCCGCGGGTACGCGTTTCGATCACTCGGCCCGAACGTCAACGGGCTGACCGTCAGCGGTCGCGTGCTGATGACCAGCAGCCTGGAAATCGCCAGGCCGATCATCGCGAGCCTGCCGACGTTGTGGGGCGCCGCGTTGCCGGCGTCGATGAACGCGGCGGCTGATTGGGGACACCTGAAGCCAGCGGTCGGATACCGCGTGGGCGTGCGGCTTCGCAGCCCGGTGGGTCCGT
>CAXUBE010000342.1:0-2459 GCA_964249215.1 uncultured Rhodopseudomonas sp.
AGCGGCGAGGTCCAGATCACGATCTCCTCGGCGAAGCGCGACAGATGCACCGCGGCGATCGACGCCGCCGCCAGCGTCTCCAGCACGAAGTCGCGGTCCGACACCGCGTCGAGCGAGTTGGCCATCGGCCGCTCGAAGCCGAGCGCCTTCGCGGTGGCGTGGCGGTCGATCGGAAACGAGGTGCCGGCGAGCGCCGCCGCGCCGAGCGGCGATTCGTTGAGGCGTTTGCGCGCGTCGGCAAACCGTCCGCGGTCGCGCGCGGCCATCTCGACATAGGCCATCAGATGGTGGCCGAACGTCACGGGTTGGGCGGTCTGCAGATGGGTGAAGCCCGGCATCACCGTCTCGGCGTGCTCCAGCGCGCGATCGACCAGAGCGCGCTGCAGCGCCGCCAGCGCCGCGTCGGTCTCGTCCAGCATGTCGCGGACATAGAGCCGGAAGTCGGTGGCGACCTGGTCGTTGCGCGACCGCGCGGTGTGCAGCCGCCCCGCCGCGGGTCCGATCAGTTCGCCGAGCCGGCTCTCGACATTCATGTGGATGTCTTCGAGCGCGCGCTTGAACGCGAACGACCCGCCGGCGATCTCTGACAAAATCGTGTCTAGACCCTTGCCGATATTTTTCGCATCGTTCGCGGTGATGATGCCCTGTGCGGCCAGCATCGCGGCGTGGGCCTTGGATGCGGCGATATCCTGGGCGTAGAGGTGACGGTCGACCTCGATCGAGACGTTGATTTCTTCCATGATGGCGTCGGGGCTCTGGTCGAAACGGCCACCCCACATCTTGTTGCTCATGTCATGTCTCTCATGTCATGTCGCTCACGTCACATCGCCTTGCATCTGGTTTGCGATCGCGCCTGACTCCGCCGGGGCCGTCGATCTCCCCCGCGCCATGGAATTCGAAGCCTTGCTGAACGATCTGCCGCCCGACCCCGCGCCGCGCGCCACCAGACGCCGCCTGCCGATCGTCGCCGCCGCGATGGCGGTGCTGTCGATCTCAATTGGCGGGGTATACGGGATCGGCGGGTTCGAGCGCAATGCGGCCGGCGATCCGGCGTGCCGGGGCGCCGTCGACCTGGCGTCGAGGCTCGCGCCGCTGGCCCGCGGCGAGGTCGCGGCGCTGACGGTGGCGCGGACGTCGCTGCGGTTGCCGGATCTGGCGTTCGACGACGTCGGCGGCAAGCCGCGCAGCCTGTGGGAATGGCACGGCAAGACCGTGCTGGTGAACCTGTGGGCGACCTGGTGCGTGCCCTGCCGCAAGGAAATGCCGGCGCTCGACGACCTGCAGGGCAGACTGGGCGGAGCGAACTTCGAGGTGGTGGCGATCAACATCGACACCCGCGATCCGGACAAGCCGAAACGCTTCCTGAAAGACGCCAGCCTGACGCGGCTGGGCTTTTTCAGCGATCCGACGGCGAAAGTGTTTCAGGACCTGAAAAGCGTCGGCCGCGCGCTCGGCATGCCGACCTCGGTGCTGATCGACGGACGAGGCTGCGAGATCGCAACCATCGCCGGCCCGGCGGAGTGGGCGAGCGACGACGCCGTCAGATTGATCGCGGCCGCGCTCGAGCCCACGAAGGCCGGCTTTTAGAGTTTGATTCAGTCAGGTTGAATCGGAGCGCCGGAGTTCACCGTCTCCTCTCCCCTTGGGGGAAGAGGGGACGATGAACATTTGCATCGGTTCGACTTGAATGGGTCATATGCAAATTACCGTGTGGTCTTGAGACGTCACGCTGTAATTCGAAACAGGAGGCCGGGATGACTCCGCACGGACATTTCAACTGGAACGAATTCGTCACCCGCGACCCAGAGCGCGCCAAGACGTTCTATGCCGAGACGATCGGCTGGACCTACCAGGCGCGGCCGATGCTCGGCGGCGGCACCTATTGGGTCGCGATGATGGACGGCGTGCCGGTGGGCGGCATCTTTCCCGCCGAGGGGCCGGGCTACGAGACCATGCCGGACAACTGGATGCCGTATCTGGCGGTCGACGACGTCGACGCACGCGCCGAACGCGCGGTCGCGGCCGGCGGGAAACTGATGCGCATCTTCGACATCCCGGAAGTCGGCCGGCTGGCGCTGATCATCCAGCCCGGCGGCGCCGGCATCGGCTGGATCACGCCGTTCGCCTGATCATCAGCGTGTCGGGACCGGCTTGTCGCCGCGATAATCGTAGAAGCCGCGCTGGGTCTTGCGGCCGAGCCAGCCGGCCTCGACATATTTCACCAGCAGCGGACAGGGCCGGTACTTGGAGTCCGCCAGCCCCTCATGAAGCACCTGCATGATCGACAGGCAGGTATCGAGCCCGATAAAATCCGCGAGTTCGAGCGGCCCCATCGGATGATGCGCGCCGAGCTTCATCGCCGCGTCTATCGCCACGACATTGCCGACGCCCTCGTACAGCGTGTAGATCGCCTCGTTGATCATCGGCAGCAGGATGCGGTTGACGATGAAGGCCGGGAA
>CAXUBE010000343.1:0-2436 GCA_964249215.1 uncultured Rhodopseudomonas sp.
ACGCCTCGCCGATCGGCGCGAGCCGCGGCGTCAGGAGGCCGTTGCCGCCGCCGCTGACCGCCTGCACATACACATGATCGTGCCGCGCATCGATCGCAGCGATGATCGGCGTATCGTCGCGTTCGCTGATGCGGGGCGCCGCGTAGGCGGTGAGCGTGGTGACGCCGACCACGGGCTTTTCGGCCGCCAGGGCGATGCCGCGCGCCGCCGACAACCCGACCCGCAGGCCGGTGAAGCTGCCGGGGCCGGTGGTCGCGACGACGCGGTCGAGCCGCGAAAAGCCGACGCCGGACATTTCGATGACGCGCGCGATCATCGGCATCAGCGCCTCGGCATGGCCGCGCGTCATCGGCTCGGATTCGCGCGCGATCAGCCGCCCGGTGACGGTGTCGAGCACGGCGGCGGCGCAAGCATCGAGCGCGGTGTCGATGGCGAGGATCAGCATCGGCGTAGCCTAGATCAACGCCGCCGCCGCGTCATGGGTGACTGTCAGACCGGGCGGACTTCGACGACTTCAGGCACGTAGTGCTTCAACAGGTTCTGGATGCCGTGCTGCAGCGTCGCGGTCGAGGACGGACAGCCGGCGCAGGAGCCCTTCATGGCGAGATAGACGATGCCTTCCTTGAAGCCGCGGAAGGTGATGTCGCCGCCGTCATTGGCGACCGCGGGACGCACCCGCGTCTCGATCAGGTCCTTGATGATCCCGACCGTCTCGGCGTCGGTCTCGCTGAAGAACTCGTCGCCCTCCGCGGTCTCGTCGCCGTCGGTCCTGCCGTCCGCCAGCAGCGGACCGCCGGACATGTAGTGCTCCATGATGGCGCCGAGAATCGCCGGCTTGATGTGCTGCCAGTCGCTTCCGCCCTTGGTGACGGTGACGAAATCCGAGCCGTAGAACACGCCCGTCACGCCGGGGACGCCGAACAGCCGCTCCGCCAGCGGCGAGCGCGCCGCGGTGTCGCGGTCGGTGAATTCCATGGTGCCGCTGTCCAGCACGGTCCGTCCGGGAATGAACTTCAGGGTAGCCGGATTCGGCGTGGCTTCGGTCTGTATGAACATCGCTGTGTCTCCGTCATTGCCGGTTCAAGGCCGGCACGTCGTTGATCCTTAGCAGATGGCGATCCCGAACGCACGGTCAAGCCGGCGGGCGAGGCTCCCTGCGATCGAGGCTCAGCCTTTCCTGCGGATCATGCCGAGGATGTCTTTGACGGCGTCCACGGTCCCGGCCGCGATCACGCGGGCGCGGTCGGCGCCCTCCGCCAGCACGGAATCGACATAGGCCTCGTCCGCGGTGAGGCGCTTCATCTCCGCGGCGATCGGGGTCAGCTTCTCGACCGCCAGATCGACCAGGCTGGACTTGAAGCCGGAGAACTGCGCGCCGCCGAATTCGCCGAGGATGTCGGCCTTGGGCCGGTTCGACAGCGCGGCATAGATGCCGACCAGATTGTCGGCCTCGGGGCGCGTCTCCAGGCCTTTTTCCTCCGACGGCAGCGGCGCCGGATCGGTCTTGGCCTTGCGGATCTTCTGCGCGATCGCGTCGGCGTCGTCGGTGAGGTTGATCCGCGAATAGTCCGACGGGTCGGACTTCGACATTTTCTTGGTGCCGTCGCGCAGGCTCATCACCCGCGTCGCGGGTCCGGTGATCACCGGCTCCGGCAGCGGAAAATAGCTCTCGCCGAAGCCCTGCGCGGCGATCGATTCGGAGAAGTCGTTGTTGAATTTCTGCGCGATGTCGCGCGACAGTTCCAGATGCTGCTTCTGGTCCTCGCCGACCGGCACGTGGGTGGCGCGGTACACCAGAATGTCGGACGCCATCAGCACCGGATAATCGTACAGCCCGACGGACGCGTTCTCGCGGTCCTTGCCGGCCTTTTCCTTGAACTGGGTCATGCGGTTCAGCCAGCCGAGCCGCGCCACGCAATTGAATACCCAGGCGAGTTCGGCATGGCCGGAGACCTGGCTCTGGTTGAAGATGACGTGTTTCTTCGGATCGATCCCGGCGGCGATGAACGCGGCGGTGACCTCGCGCGTGTTGCGGCGCAATTCGTCCGGGCCGCCCCACACCGCCGGCGACACCGTGATCGCGTGCAGGTCGACCACGCAATAGATGCACTCGTGCGTCGCCTGCAGCTTGACGAAGTTCACGATCGCGCCGAGGTAGTTTCCGAGATGCAGGTTCCCGGTCGGCTGGACCCCGGATAGGACCCGCTGAAGTGCTGCCATGTGGTGTTCCCGCGCCTGCTGGTGCCGCGCGTCCCATTGCCATGCGCGACCTAGCGGCGCAAGCCGCGCCGCGCTCGGATCGCATCGCGCAAGCGCGCAGGATCGACGATCTTGAACAGCCTCAGCAGTCCGGCATAGACGATCGTGCCGGCCGCGATCAGCGCCAGCAGCGTGACGGCCTGCAGCGCGCGCGGCGCATCCGGCGCGGGCGGGGTC
>CAXUBE010000344.1:0-2434 GCA_964249215.1 uncultured Rhodopseudomonas sp.
GCCCGCCAATGCGCCCGTGGTCAGTCGCGAGGCCGCGATCGGCGCCGGCGGCCGCGTCAGGATCGACACCCCGCGGCTCGTCGGCAGCATCTCGCTGAAGGGCGCGCGGATCGACGATCTGTCGCTGCTGCAATTCCGCGATACCGTCGATCCCGCCTCGCCGGCGATCGTATTGTTCTCCCCTTCGGGCACGCCCAATCCGTATTACGCGGAGTTCGGCTGGGTCGCGGCGAGCGGCTCGACGGTGAAGATTCCCGATCAAAACACGCAGTGGCAGCAGGAAGGCTCCGGCAGCCTCTCGCCCGGCAGCCCGGTGACGCTGAAATACGACAATGGCGACGGCCTCGCCTTCCGCCGCACCATCGCGATCGACGACCGCTATCTGTTCACCGTGAAGGACGAGGTCAGCAATGTCGGCAACGCGCCGGTCACGCTGTATCCGTTCGCGCTGATCTCGCGCCACGGCACGCCCGCGGTCGCCGGCTATTATATCCTGCATGAGGGTCTCGTCGGCTATCTCGGCGACAAAGGCCTGCAGGAATACGCCTACAAGAAGATCGACGACGCCAAGACCGAGACGTTCGGCGGCAAGGTCACCAATGCCTGGCTCGGCATCACCGACAAATACTGGGCCTCCGCGCTGTTGCCGGATACCAATGCGCAACTGCAGGCGCGCTTCTCGTCCAATCTGGTCGGCTCGGTCCGCACCTATCAGACCGATTATCTCGAGGATCCGCAGACCATCGCGATCGGCGGCACCGGCTCGGCCAATGCGCGGCTGTTTGCCGGCGCCAAGGAAGCCGGCGTCGTCGGCATCAATTTCCCCGGCGCGGGCCTCGGCGGCTACAACCGCGACCTCGGCCTCAACCATTTCGATCTCCTGATCGACTGGGGCTGGTTCTACTTCATCACCAAGCCGATGTTCCTGGCGCTCGACTTCTTCTTCCATCTGGTCGGCAATTTCGGCGTCGCCATCCTGCTGGTGACCGTGCTGGTGAAGCTGCTGTTCCTGCCGCTGGCGAACAAGTCCTACGCCTCGATGGCGAAGATGAAGTCGATCCAGCCGCAGCTCGCCGCGCTGAAGGAACGCAATCCCGACGACAAGGTGAAGCAGCAGCAGGAGATGATGGAGATCTACCGCAAGGAGAAGATCAATCCGGTCGCCGGCTGCCTGCCGGTGATGCTGCAGATCCCGGTGTTCTTCTCGCTCTACAAGGTGCTGTTCGTCACCATCGAAATGCGCCACGCGCCGTTCTTCGGCTGGATCAAGGACCTCTCCGCGCCGGACCCGACCAACATCTTCAATCTGTTCGGGCTGTTTGCGTTCGATCCGAGCCAGGTGCCGCTGCTCGGGCACTACCTGGTGCTCGGCGTCTGGCCGCTGGTGATGGGCGTCACGATGTGGGTCCAGATGCAGCTCAACCCGGCGCCGCCGGATCCGACGCAGAAGATGATCTTCGCCTGGATGCCGGTGATCTTCACCTTCATGCTGGCCTCGTTCCCGGCGGGGCTGGTGATCTACTGGGCCTGGAACAACCTGCTGTCGGTGCTGCAGCAGAGCTACATCATGCGCCGCAACGGCGTGAAGGTCGAACTGCTCGACAATCTCAGATCGACATTCTCGAAAAAGCCGATCGAGAAGAAAACTTAGGCGACGCGCCGTCATTCGCGAGGCGAGACGTTTCTCGCCGGCGGGACGCGTCCCGACGAGGCGCGCGCTGACCGTCCATGAAAGACTTCGCATGAACGCGGACCCTGATGCGGAGCTGATCGAGCGCGGCCGCAAGCTGTTCGCCGGCGACTGGCGATTCATCTGGGCATCGCCCTCGGTCGAAACCCTGCCGCCGATGGCGGGGCTGGAGGTGGCGTTCGCCGGCCGCTCCAATGTCGGCAAATCGAGCCTGATCAACGCGCTGACCGGCCGCAACGCGCTGGCGCGGACCTCGCACACGCCGGGCCGCACCCAGGAGCTGATCTTCTTCGAAAGCCCGCAAGACGACGGCTTGCGCCTCGTCGACATGCCGGGCTACGGCTACGCGTCGGCGCCGAAGGCCAAGGTGGCGTCGTGGACCTCATTGATCCACGATTTCCTGCAAGGCCGCAGCAGCCTTGCGCGGGTCTACCTGCTGATCGATTCGCGTCACGGCCTGAAGGACGTCGATCTCGATATTCTGAAAACGCTGGACCGCGCCGCGGTGAGTTACCAGATCGTGCTGACCAAGGCCGACCAGATCAAGCCGGCCGAACTTGACCGGCGGCTCGCCGACACCGCCGCGGTCCTGCGCACGCATCCTGCGGCGTTCCCGGAATTGCTGCCGACCTCGTCGCGCACCGGCGCCGGCATGCCCAAGCTGCGGGCGGCAATGATCCGGCTGCTCGACGAGCGCAGCCGGTGACCGGGCCCCGCGTGCCGCGCGCTTTGATCGTACTGGCA
>CAXUBE010000345.1:0-2393 GCA_964249215.1 uncultured Rhodopseudomonas sp.
CGCGCGGCGGGGCAGCAGCATGTCGCCGCGACGCTGGTCGGCTACCTCGCGGCGCGGATCGACCGCTCTTCGGCGGCCGCGCGCCGCGTCGTCGCGCGGCTGGATACCGAGGCGCTGCGGCAGCGCCGCCCGGTGACCCGGGCGCTGGCGGCGGCACTGTTGCGCGACGGCTGACTTTCCGCAGCTGTCTGCTGCCTGAAGTTTGCCGCATGCGTGCCGCATGCCTGCCGCAACGCCCTCGGCTTGACGCCACGGCCGCAAGGCCCCTCAATGTCATGGCAACGTCGTCGCCGTAGGACAGGGTTCGCGGCCACCGCCGCGGCCTGCCGGCCGGCGCGGCCACAACTGGATTTCCGCTTCATGGATACCGACCAAGCCATTGTCGCCGAAGAGAAAAAAGGTGAGGCGGCGGCGGTTGCGCCGGGACCAGAGCGGTTCATCAATCGCGAGCTGTCGTGGCTGCATTTCAATCGCCGCGTGTTGGAGGAATCGGTCAATCCGGGTCATCCGGCGCTGGAGCGCGTGCGGTTTTTGTCGATTTCCGCCAATAACCTCGATGAATTTTTCATGGTCCGCGTCGCCGGCATCAAGGCGCAAGTCCGTGAAGGCATTAGCGAAAGGAGCCCGGACGGCCTTTCACCCGCCGAGCAACTGAGTTTGATCAACGACGCGGTATCGCGCCTCGCCACCGACCAGCAGGCGATCTGGCGCGAGCTGCGCGCGATCCTGGCCGGCGTCGGCATCGTGCTGCTCGATGGCCGCGACGCCACCAAGTCCGAGCGCGCCTGGATCGAGGATCATTTCCTCCACAACATCTTTCCGCTGCTGACGCCGCTCGCGATCGACCCCGCGCATCCGTTTCCGTTTATTCCCAGTCTCGGCTTCACCATCGCGCTGCAGTTGGCCCGCGTCACCGACGGGCGGCCGATGAACGCGCTGATCCGCATGCCGGGCAAGATCGACCGCTTCATCCGGCTGCCGAACAACGCCAAGGACAGTCCGGTGCGGCTGATGACGCTGGAGCAGGCGACGTCGCTGTTTATCGGGCGGCTGTTTCCGGGCTACGTGGTCAAAGGGCAGGGCTCGTTTCGCATCATCCGCGACTCCGAACTGGAAATCGAGGAAGAAGCCGAGGATCTGGTGCGGCTGTTCGAGACCGCGCTGAAGCGCCGCCGCCGCGGTTCGGTGATCCGGCTCGAGGTCGAGGCGACCATGCCGGACGAACTGCGCGGCTTCGTGCAGCGCGCGCTGTCGACCTCCGACGACGAGGTGCTGCTGGTCAATGGCGTGCTGGCGATGAACGAACTATCGCAGCTCACGCGGCTCGACCGTCCCGACCTCGAATTCGTGCCCTACGTGCCGCGGCATCCCGAGCGGGTGCGCGACCATGGCGGCGATATTTTCGCGGCGATCCGGCAGAAGGATCTGATCGTCCATCACCCTTACGAATCCTTCGACGTCGTCGTGCAATTCCTGCAGCAGGCAGCGCGCGACCCGGACGTGGTGGCGATCAAGCAGACGCTTTACCGCACGTCGAACAACTCCCCGATCGTACGCACGCTGGCGGAAGCGGCCGAGGCGGGGAAATCGGTGACCGCGCTGATCGAACTGAAAGCGCGGTTCGACGAAGAGGCCAATATCCGCTGGGCGCGCGATCTGGAACGCGCCGGCGTGCAGGTGGTCTACGGCTTCCTCGAGCTGAAGACCCACGCCAAGCTTTCGCTGGTGGTGCGCCGCGAGGGCGGCAGCCTGACGACCTACGTCCACACCGGCACCGGCAATTATCATCCGGTGACGGCGCGTATCTACACCGATCTGTCGTATTTCACATCGGACCCGATCATCGGCCGTGACGCGGCGCGAGTGTTCAACTACATCACCGGTTATGCCGAGCCGAGCGACATCGAACGGATGGCGGTATCGCCGCTGACGCTGCGCAAGCGCATGCTCGAACACATCCGCGGGGAAACCTCGTTCGCCCGTCACGGCAAGCCGGGGGCGATCTGGCTGAAGATGAACTCGCTGGTCGATCCCGACATCATCGACGCGCTGTACGAGGCCTCCAAGGCCGGCGTCTCGGTCGAACTGGTGGTGCGCGGCATCTGCTGCCTTCGGCCGGGCGTGCCGGGACTGTCGGAGAACATCCGCGTCAAATCGATCATCGGGCGCTTCCTGGAGCACGGCCGCATCTACTGCTTCGGCATGGGGCATGGCCTGCCGAGCGCAAAGGCCGCGGTCTACATCTCCTCGGCCGACATGATGCCGCGCAATCTCGACCGCCGCGTCGAAATCCTTTGCCCGCTGCAGAATTCCACCGTGCACCAGCAGGTGCTCGAGCAGATCATGGTCGCCAACCTGAAGGACACCGAGCAGAGCTGGCAGTTGTTGCCGGA
>CAXUBE010000346.1:0-218 GCA_964249215.1 uncultured Rhodopseudomonas sp.
GTCGCCCTGCGGGCTGCGCGCGGCGGCGGGCGCCGGGCCGTGTCTGCCGCAGCTTTGCCGCAACGCTGCCCTCGGTCTGCCGCAAGGAAAACCGGCGTCAGATCGCCTTGCTGCCGACGTCGGAACGGGCGGTGGCGCTGGGCGGCGCAGCGTGGTCGATACTCTTCAGCGGATCGGGCTTTTCCGCAACCTTATCATCGTCCTGCATGCCCTTCTTG
>CAXUBE010000346.1:228-2344 GCA_964249215.1 uncultured Rhodopseudomonas sp.
AACATGGACAATTACCGTTCCGCGCGGCGGCAAGCGCCGGCGATTGTCGTGAGGCGCGTCGTGGCGCGCAACGTGCGGCTAGACCGCCTTGCTGCCGACATCGCTGCGCGACGCGGACGGCGGCGGCGCGTTGTGGTCGATCGAGCGCACCGGCTCGGACGGCTTTTCCGGCGTCTTGTCGTCGTCCTGCATGCCCTTCTTGAAGGCCTTGATGCCCTGCGCGACGTCGCCCATCAGGTCGGAGATCTTGCCCCGGCCGAACAGCAGCAGGACCACGCCGATGACGACGATCCAGTGCCAAATGCTGAGTGAACCCATGCCGAAACCTCCAACCTCACGCCGCGCGCCAGCCGCAACTATTCGTTAGAAGCTAGGCGCAAGAGGCGTCGAAAACAAGGACTTAAGCCGTGCTTCGCCGCGGCCGATGCGACCGCTTGCGGGCACGGTTACCCCCGCGCCGCGCCGCCGTCAGTCGTCGCCGCCGCCGCCGGTATTGTCCGGCTCCAGCGGCGAGATCAGCGCCAGTTCGAGGTCGCCGACGTCGAGCGGGTCCTCATCCTCGCGCAGCGCCGGATCGTCCGACGGCACCGGAACGTTGAAGCCGGTCGGCAAGCGCGAATCCAACAGGCCGGTGCCTTTCAGCTCGTCCAGGCCCGGCAGATCGCCGAGACCCTCCAGGCTGAATTGCGACAGGAAAGCTTCGGTGGTTCCGAAGGTTAGCGGCCGTCCCGGGGTCTTGCGGCGGCCGCGCGGACGCACCCAGCCGGTTTCCAGCAGCACGTCCAGCGTGCCCTTCGACGTCATCACGCCGCGGATCTGCTCGATCTCCGCGCGCGTCACCGGCTGGTGGTAGGCGATGATCGCCAGCATCTCGATCGCGGCGCGCGACAGCCGCCGCGTTTCCGTGGTCTCGCGCGTCATCAGCCAGGCGAGATCGCCGGCGGTCCGGAACGTCCATTTGTTGGCGACGCGTATCAGGTTGACGCCGCGGCCCCCATAGTCCGCCTGCAACTGCGCGAGCGCGAGTTTGATATCGACGCCGTCCGGCATCCGCTTCGCCAAAGCGGCCTGGTCGAGCGGTTCGGTGGAGGCAAACAGCAGCGCTTCCAACAGCCGCAATTCTTCCGCCCGGACCAACGCTGGCGCGGAGTAATCGGGTTCAACGATGACTTGTTCAACCATCCGCTTCTCAGCCAGACTGGCCATGGCTTGGTCTCCTTCGTCCACTTCAACCGGCCGGAACGTCCGGCGCGGGCATCGTCTCGTTCGGCGCGGGCCGCGGGCCCTTGCGGAAGTACAGCGGCGCGAACGCATCGGCCTGATGCAGTTCGAGCGCGCCTTCGCGCACCAGTTCGAGCGCCGCGGCAAAGCTAGAGGCGAACACCGTCGCCTTTTGCGACGGATCGACGACGTAGCCTAGCAAGTATTCGTCGAGCCGGCTCCAGTCATCGGCCATGCCGATCAGGCGCTCCAGCGATGCGCGCGCTTCGCTGAGCGACCACACCGTGCGCTTCGCCAGATGCACCGACGCCAGCACGCGCGACTGGCGCTGCGCGGCGTAGGCGCTGAGCAGATCGAACAGCGTCGCGGTGAATCGCGGATGGCGGATCTCGTCGATCTGCTCCGGCAGGCCGCGCGGAAAAATCTCGCGCTGCAATTGCGGGCGCGTCATCAGCCGGTTCGAGGCCTCGCGGATCGCTTCGAGGCGACGCAGCCGGTTGGCGAGCGCGGTCGCCATCTCCTCGGCGCTCGGCCCGTCCGGCACCGGCGGTTCGGGCAGCAGCAGCCGCGATTTCAGGAACGCCAGCCACGCCGCCATCACCAGGTAATCGGCCGCCAGTTCGAGGCGAATCTTGCGCGCCGCCTCGATGAAGACGAGGTACTGATCGGCCAGCGCCAGAATGGAGATCCTGTGCAGGTCGACCTTCTGCTGGCGTGCCAGCGCGAGCAGCAGGTCGAGCGGTCCCTCATAGCCTTCGACGTCGACCACCAGCGCCGGGTCGTCGTCGTGCAGTTCGGCCGGCCGGCCGGTCTCGAACGACAGGATCTCCGCGCTCACGCGACGGCTCCCGCGCGGGCGACGAGATCGTCGAGTTCGCGCCGCCCTGTAACACGG
>CAXUBE010000347.1:0-2265 GCA_964249215.1 uncultured Rhodopseudomonas sp.
CGTGGTCGTCGGCAACGTGCCGGCGAACTGGAACGTGGTCGGCACCGGCGATTTCTACGCCTACGGCAAGGGCGACTTGCTGTGGCGCGACGGCGGCGGCAACGTTGCGGCGTGGTTCATGAACGGCGCATCGATCGCCTCTGTGGTGACGCTCGGCAATATCCCGACCAACTGGTTCGTCACCCAGACCGGCGACTACAATTTCGACGCCAAGAGCGACATCATGTGGCGCGACACCGGCGGCGACGTCGCGATCTGGTTCATGAACGGCCCGCAGATCGGCCTCGTCGGCAGCGTCGGCACCTTCCCGCCCGCGCTCGCGATCCAGGGCGCCGGCGCCGATTAGCGCTGAACCTGCCGCGGGTTGGGACGAGACCTCGATGCCGCGCTTGATGTCTCGATTATTCTGCTGCGCGTTGGCCTTGCTTGCAGTCTTGCCGGCCGGCTTGGCGATTACCGGCTACGCGCGGGCGCAGACGGCGCCCGCGGCCTGGATCACGGGGCCGCTGGTGAAGGTGCTCGCGGATGCGAGCGCCGGCTCGTCGCAGGCGCTCAACATCTTTGCGGCGCGCAACGAGTTCGAGAGCTTCCAGGTACATCTGCGCACGGGCTCGAGCCCGGTCGCGATGAACGTGACGATCGGCGACTTCGTCAATACGCTGAACAGCGCGCTGACGATCAGCGCTGCAAGCAGCCTGCTGCTGCATCGCGAGGCCTATCTCGCCATCACCACGCTATCCGACGCCAACGGCACGCTCGGCATGACGCCGGATCCGCTGATTCCCGCCGTCGATGCCTATGCGCACGAGACGCGCAACGCGTTTCCCTTCAGCGTGCGGCCCAACACGGTGCAAAGCGCGTGGATCGACATCCGCGTTCCGGCGGACGCCGCTGCCGGCGACTACGTCGCGACCGTAAAGGTATGGGACGGCGCGGCGACGATCGCGCAGCTCGGCGTGACGTTGCGGGTCTGGAATTTCGCGCTGCCGTCGACGCCGTCTCTGACATCCGCGTTCGGCCTGAGCTGGGAAGGCCTATGCCTGCAGGCCTATGGCAACTACACGAATTGCGCGGCGTATCCCGGCGCCGGCGGCGATTCCGACCGCGCCGTCGAACTGATCCATCGCGCCGAGGCGATCTTCGCGCTCGATCATCGCGTCAGCCTGTCGGCGACGCCCTATTACGGTCCGCCGAGCGGCACATGGGCGCATTTCGACGCGACCTATGGCGATCTCCTGAACGGCACCGCGCCGACCATGCTCGCGGACGCCAGGCTCACCGCGCTGCAATATACCCGCGGCGATCCGCTTGTCGCGAGCGAGATCCAGGACTGGGCCGATCATTTCAGCGCCGCCGGCTGGATCGGCGCGCTGTTTCATTACACCTGCGACGAGCCCCCGAACGGCTGCAGTTGGAGCGACGCGCTCAACAACGCCACCACGGTGAAGAACGCTTCGGCGGCGATGAAGACGCTGATCACGACCAACATCGCGCAAGCGACGCAGCACGGCCTGCTCGACGTGCTGAACGTCATCGTGCCGGTGGTCAACGATCTCGATCCGCAGAACGGCAGCAATCAGCGCGCGAGCTACGATTCCTGGCTCGGCGGCACCGACAAGCATCTGTGGTGGTATCAGAGCTGCGAATCGCACGGCTGCAACGTCACCGGCTCGTCGGCCTATACCTGGCCGTCCTACATGGTCGACGCCACGCCGGTGCGCAACCGCGTGTTTCAATGGCTCGCCTTCCTCGACCGGATCGAGGGCGAGCTGTATTTCATGACGGATTACTGCTGGTTCTACACGGATTGCGCCAGCACCGATCCCTGGACCAGCGTGCTGGCGTTCGGCGGCAATGGCGACGGCACGCTGATGTATCCCGGCACGCCTGCCAAGATCGGCGGCACCACGCCGGTGCCGGTGGCGAGCATCCGCCTCAAGCACATCCGCGACGGGATGGAGGACTTTGAGTATCTCAAGTTGCTGTCGAGCCTGGGCAACGACGCGTTCGCGCGCAGCACGGCGGCGGCGTTTATTACTAACGCCTACACGTTCGATAATGATCCGGCGGCGATGGAGGCCGCACGGCAGGCGCTCGGCCAAAAGCTGGACCGGCTGATGACGCCGCTGCCGACAGCGCATGACTTCGACGGCGACGGCAAGAGCGACATCCTGTGGCGCGAGGCCGGCGGCAGCTTCGTGCTGTGGCAGATGAACGGCGCCACCGTCACCGCGAACAACCCGGTCGGCAGCCTGCCGACCACGT
>CAXUBE010000348.1:0-446 GCA_964249215.1 uncultured Rhodopseudomonas sp.
GCCGTACGCAGGGTAGAACGGGTTCGGGAGCAGGATCGCAGGCTTGCCGCGGCGCGCGGGCACGAAGCGCGCCGCCGCGATCGCGGCCAGGAACAGCCCCTCGCGGCTGCCGTTCAGCACCAGCACTTCGGTTTCCGGATCGATCGCGCGCGGCAGGTCGTAGCGCGACGACAGCCAGTTCGCAGCGGCGCGGCGGAACGGCTCGATGCCTCTCGCCAGCGGATAGCGGCCGAAATCGGCGACATGCTTGGCGAGCACCGCGCCGACGAAGGCCGGCACCGGATGCTGCGGTTCGCCGAGCGACAGATTGATCAGCGGCATTCCGGGCTGATACGGCGCAAGCAATTCGGTCAGCCGCGCGAACGGCGAGCGTTCGCTCCGGGCGGCCGCGTCCGGGCTGCCGGCGTTCGGGGTTTGATTACCGGAGGTGGGCGGAGGCGTCCAGC
>CAXUBE010000348.1:456-2241 GCA_964249215.1 uncultured Rhodopseudomonas sp.
TGCTCGGACTTCGATCTGCCTTCACGCCTGCCGTTCGGCCTGGAAGACGGCGACTTTGCCGCTGAGGATTTTCCAGCGATCCGGCAGATCAGCGCTTTGCGCCGCCCGTCGCCGAGTTACGATCCGCCGCGGGTGAAGGGGCAGTCAAAGCCATCGAACAGCGCCAGTTTCAGGGCGCTCGACCGCATGCGGAATCGAGCGAGATCGGATCGTCCACCATAGCTACGGCGAGGTAAAGACGCGATTAACCATCGACGAAACCCCGCGTCAGGTTTGGGTTCCACTGCGCGCAATCTCATAGGCAATGACTGTTCTAAGCGGCGGCAAGGCGCGGTGGACGGTATTCCAGACGAATTGGGCAGCGACATCTTCGTAATCGTGCTGGTAGATATTACCCGCGCCGGCGATCTGCTTCCCGGGAATGGAAGCGTGGCGTGCCTTCAAGTCGTCGGGCAGGCGCCGCGATGCCTCGGAGATGATTTCAAGACAGCGCGTGACCGCGTAAACGGTGCGAACGTCATTGGTGAACGCCTCGCGCTCGATACCGGCAATGAAACCGGTCGCAAGTTCGATGTGATGCTGGATGTCGCGCAGTGCGGCGTCCGCAGCCTTAGAAAGCATAGATCGCGTCGGCGGTCGCGGCCGGCCGAAGATAGTGCTTGAGGTTGGCCAGGCTGACAACATCGACCGGAGCGTCGAATAGACCGGCAATGACCTGCTTGAGTTCGACGTAGTCGAATACCGTGATATGCGCCTCGGGGTCGATCTCGACCATGACGTCGATGTCGCTGCCAGGCCCGTTGTCGCCACGTGCAACGGACCCGAACAGCGCGGCGCGGCGCACACCCCGCGCGCGCAACAGCGTCTCCGAGCGTCGCAAGGTATCGAGAGCTTCAGAGGTGTTCATGACGCGATGATAGCACGGCCGTGGCGATCCGGGAACTTCGGTCCCGTTCCCATTTGCCTACCGCGCAAAAAGAAAGGGGCCCCAGCTTGCGCTGGAGCCCCTCGACGGAGCGGGCATTGCCGGGTATGTGCCCGAACCGTAGTTCTGGGCGCGGCTCCCGAGAACCGCGCCCCCGGGAGAACTCACATATTGTAGGCGCGCTCGGTGTGCTCGACGACGTCGAGCCCTTCGCGCTCGACCTCGACGCTGGCACGCAGGCCGACGATCACGTCGACGACCTTGTAGAGGATCGCCGAGCCGACGCCGGACCACACCAGCGTGGTGCCGACGCCCCAGCACTGCGAGATCATCTGCGCGACGAGGTCATAATCGGCGATCTTGCCGGTGGTGTAGTCCATGATGCCGGTGCCGCCGAGCGCCGGATTCACCAGGATGCCGGTGCCGAGCGCGCCGATGATGCCGCCGGTGCAGTGGACGCCGAACACGTCGAGCGAGTCGTCGTAGCCGAGCGCGTTCTTCACCACGGTGCAGAAGAACAGGCAGACCAGGCCGACCACGATGCCGAGCACGATGGCGCCCATCGGACCGGAATAGCCGGCCGCCGGCGTGACCGCGACAAGGCCCGCGACCGCGCCCGACAACACGCCGAGCAGCGAGGGGTGGCCCTTGACCATCCACTCCGCGAACATCCATGACAACGCCGCCGCCGCGGTGGCGACGAACGAGTTGGTCATGGCGAGCGCGGCGCCGCCGGAGGCTTCGAGGTTCGATCCGGCGTTGAAGCCGAACCAGCCCACCCAGAGCAGCGAGGCGCCGATCATGCTCATGGTCAGCGAGTGCGGAGCCATCAGTTCCTTGCCGTAGCCGGTGCGCTTGCC
>CAXUBE010000349.1:0-2226 GCA_964249215.1 uncultured Rhodopseudomonas sp.
ACCATGCGGATCGCGCAGCGGCTCTATGAAGGCATCGACATCGGCGGCGAGACCACCGGCCTGATCACCTATATGCGGACCGACGGCGTGCAGATCGACGGCTCGGCGGTGACGCAGGCCCGCAAGGTGATCGGCGAGGACTACGGCAACGCTTACGTGCCGGACGCGCCCCGACAATATGTGGCGAAAGCCAAGAACGCGCAGGAAGCGCATGAAGCGATCCGCCCTACCGACCTGTCGCGCCGGCCCTCGGATCTGAATCGCCGGCTCGATCACGATCAGGCGCGGCTATACGAACTGGTCTGGATGCGCACCATCGCCAGCCAGATGGAATCCGCCGAACTCGAACGCACCACCGTCGATATCAGCGCCAAGGCCGGCGCGCGCGTGCTCGAACTGCGCGCCAGCGGCCAGGTGATCAAGTTCGACGGCTTCCTTGCGGTGTATCAGGAAGGCCGCGACGATGACGGCGACGATGAGGACAGCCGCCGCCTCCCCGCGATGAGCGAAGGCGAACCGCTGAAGCGCAAGGACCTCGCGGTGACCCAGCATTTCACCGAACCGCCGCCGCGTTTCTCGGAAGCCTCGCTGGTCAAGCGCATGGAAGAGCTCGGCATCGGCCGGCCCTCGACCTACGCCTCGATCCTGCAGGTGCTGAAGGACCGCGGCTATGTGACCATCGACAAGAAGCGCCTGCACGGCGCGGACAAGGGCCGCGTCGTGGTCGCGTTCCTGGAGAACTTCTTCGCCCGCTACGTCGAATACGACTTCACCGCCGATCTGGAAGAGCAGCTCGACAAGATCTCCAACAATGAAATCTCCTGGCAGCAGGTGCTGCGGGATTTCTGGACCGGCTTCATCGGCGCGGTCGACGAGATCAAGGATTTGCGCGTCGCCCAGGTGCTGGACGCGCTGGACGACATGCTCGGCCCGCACATCTACGCGCCGCGCGAGGATGGCGGCGATCCGCGGCAATGCCCGAGCTGCGGCGCCGGCAAGCTCAATCTCAAGGCCGGCAAGTTCGGCGCCTTTGTCGGCTGCACCAATTATCCCGAATGCCGCTACACCCGTCCGCTCGCGGCCGACGGTGGTGGCGAAGGCGACCGCGTGCTTGGTCCCGATCCGGTATCAGGCCTGCAGGTCGCGGTGAAGTCGGGACGGTTCGGCCCCTACATCCAGCTCGGCGAGCCCAAGGACTACGCGGAAGGCAACAAGCCCAAGCGCGCCGGCATTCCGAAGGGCTCGTCGCCCGGCGATGTCGAACTGGAGCTGGCGCTGAAGCTGTTGTCGCTGCCGCGCGAAGTCGGCAGGCATCCGGAAACCGGCGCGCCGATCAAGGCCGGCATCGGCCGCTTCGGGCCTTATGTGCAGCACGAAAAGACCTATGCCAGCCTGGAGGCCGGCGACGAGGTGTTCGACATCGGCCTCAACCGCGCGGTGACGCTGATCGCCGATAAGGTGCTGAAAGGTCCGAGCAAGCGCCGCTTCGGATCGGATCCGGGCCGGCCGCTGGGCGAGCATCCGAGCCTCGGGCCGGTTGCCGTCAAAGGTGGCCGCTACGGCGCCTATGTCACGGCTGGCGGCGTCAACGCCACGATCCCGAGCGACAAGACGCAGGACGGCATCACGCTGCCGGAAGCGATCGCGCTGATCGACGAGCGCGCCGCCAAGGGCGGCGGCAAGCCCGCGCGCGGCAAGAAAAAAGCGCCGGCAAGGAAAGCCGCAACCGGCAACGGCGTTGCAAAGAAGCCGGTGGCGGCCAAAGCCGCCAAGACGAAAGCCGAAAGCGCCGCCGCCTCCAAGGCGCGCGCGCCGTTGACGGCGAAGACCTCGGCGACCAAACCCAAATCCGATTCCAAGAAACCGGCGCCGAAATCGAGCGTCGGCAAGAACGGGTAGATGTGACCACGACCGACAAACGCGACGCCAGCTTTCCGGACCGGGACGCCATCGTCGCGTTCATCCGCGCCAATCCCGGCAAGGTCGGAACCCGCGAGATCGCCCGCGAATTCGGACTGAAGAATGCCGACAGGGCCGCGCTGCGGCGCCTGCTGCTCGAGCTCGCGGACGCCGGCACCATCCGCCGCGACGGCAAGAAGGTCGCCGAGCCCGCCACGCTGCCGCCGACGCTGGTCGCCGACATCACCGGCCGCGATGCCGACGGCGAGTTGTTCGCCAGGCCCGCCGAATGGGGCGTCCCCGCCGAATACCCCGCCAGGGTGTTCT
>CAXUBE010000350.1:0-2224 GCA_964249215.1 uncultured Rhodopseudomonas sp.
GGCGGGATTTGCCGCGCTGATGCTGATGATCGGCTATCGTTTCGTGGCGGTCGACAAGACCGAACGCTTTCTGCGCGCGAGCTTCGGGCTCTATCTCGCGCCGCAGGTGATCGAGCAGATGGTCGAGTCCAGGACGCTGCCGCGGCTCGGCGGCGAAATGCGCGACGTCACCGTGTTCTTCTCCGATCTGGCCGGCTTCTCGTCGATCGCCGAGCAACTCCCGCCCGACGCGCTGGTCGGCTTGATGAACGAATATCTCTCGGCGATGACCGACATCATCGAGGCCTGCGACGGCTATGTCGACAAATACATCGGCGATTCGATCGTCGCGGTGTTCGGTGCGCCGGCGAACGATCCCGACCACGCCGGCAACGCGGTGCGGGCGGCGTTGCGCTGCCGCGACCGGCTCGACGAACTCAACGCGACCGCCGGCGCGTTCAAGGGCCACCGGCTGTCGCATCGCATCGGTCTGAATTCCGGCGAGGCGCTGGTCGGCAACATCGGCTCGGGCCGGCGCTTCAACTACACGGTGATGAGCGACACGGTCAACCTCGCCTCGCGGCTGGAGGGCGCCAACAAATATTTCGCGACCTCCATTCTCGCCTCCGAGATGACCGTCGGTCTCACCGGAGGGGCGTTCGACTGGCGCGAGCTCGACGCGGTGCGCGTGCAGGGCAGGGTGCAGCCGGTGAGGATCTACGAGCCGCTGGCGCGCAAAGGCGCGACGCCGCCCCGGCAAGCCAAGCTCGCGGCGGATTATGGCGCGGCGCTGCAGCGCTGGCGGGTCCGCGATTTCGCCGGCGCCGCGGCGGATTTTGCTGCGATCGCCGCTGCCGATCCGCCGGCGGCGATGTTCGCGCATCGCGCGCAGGACTTCGTTCGCGCGCCGCCGGGACCGGATTGGGAAGCGGTATTCACGCTCGAAGGCAAATGATCAGGCCGTGAAGGCAGGCTGCTGGGCGAGGACGCAGCTCGCGGTGCGGCCGGGTCCGACCTCGACGTTGGGCGGAAGCGCTTCGACGCAGCGCGGCTGCACATGGGCGCAGCGCGGCGCGAACGAACAATTCACCGGCGCTTTGTCGAGCGACGGCGGCGCGCCGGGAATCGTCTCCAGCCGCGCGCCACGCTTGGCGCCGTGCACGGTGGAGGCCAGCAGCCCGCGCGCGTAAGGATGGACCGGCGTGCGCACGATCTGGCGCAGCGTGCCCTGTTCGACGATCTGCCCCGCATACATCACCGCGACGCGGTCGCAGATCTCGATCGCGACGCCGATGTCGTGGGTCACGAAAATCACCGACATGCCGAACTCGCGCTGCAACTCGCGCAGCAGCAGCAGGATCTGAATCTGCACCGTGGCGTCGAGCGCGGTGGTCGGCTCGTCGGCGAGAAGGATTTTCGGCTTGCAGGCCAGCGCCAGCGCGATCATCGCGCGCTGCCGCATGCCGCCGGACATTTCGTGCGGATAGGCGTCGAGGCGGCGTTTCGCCGACGGAATCCGCACCACTTCGAGCATCTCCAGCGCACGCGCCGTGGCTTGCGCCTGGCTCTTGCCTTCGTGGCGGATCACGCTTTCGGCGATCTGCTGGCCGATGGTGTAGACCGGATCGAGCGCCAGCGCCGGCTCCTGGAAGATCATCGACACCGTCTGGCCGCGAAACGCCGACAGCTCCTCGTCGTCGAGCGCGAGCACGTCGCGGCCGAGCACGTTGACGATGCCGGACATCCGCGTGCGCTTCTTCGGCAACAGCCGCATCAGCGCGCGCAGCGTCACGCTCTTGCCGGAGCCGGATTCGCCGAGCAGCCCCAGCACCTCGCCTTCGCCGAGCGTGAGGCTGAGATCGTTCACCGCATGCACGGTGCGCTCGCCGGAAAACCGGACGTTGAGATCGCGCACCTCGACCAGGTTGCTCATGACAATTCCGGCGCCTTGGTATGAAAGTCCGTCGCCCGCTGAAACGCGGCTCCGATCCGCAGCAGCATCGCCTCGTCGAACGCCCGGCCGATCAGTTGCAGGCCGACCGGCAATCCCGAGCGCGTGAAGCCCGAGGGGATCGCCAGCGACGGCAGACCGAGGTAGTTCACCGGCCGGGTGAAGCGCGTCAGCCTTTGAATGACCGCTTCGGCGTCCGGCGAATTGCCGACGTCGCTCTCCAGAATGGTGGGCGCCGCGACCGGCGCGACAGGCGCCAGAACCGCGTCCGCGCCGGCGGTCGCGGCGTTGAAG
>CAXUBE010000351.1:0-2223 GCA_964249215.1 uncultured Rhodopseudomonas sp.
GGTTCGACGCCGGCGCGGCGACCGCGCTCCTCGTCGGCCACAACCCAGGGCTCGAGGACCTGCTCCTCCTCCTCATCCCCGACGCCGATCCGCTGCGCGGGCAGGCCGAACTCAAGTACCCGACCGCGACGCTGGCGGTGATCGACCTGAAGGTCACGACGTGGCGCGATGCGCAGCCGGGGTGCGGCCACCTGCGCCACTTCGTCCGCCCGCGCGACCTCGACGCGAGCCTCGGGCCCGATGACTGACCCGCCCAATCTCTGGCTGATCGCCGGCGGCATCCCCGGCGCGGGCCTCGTCATCGCGCGCGCGGCCGGCGATGGTCAGTCCCTTCTGGCGGTGGCGTTCGGCGATCGTCCTCGGCTACGGCATCGTATCTGCGACGGGGACGCGGACGGCGTGGGCGCCCCGTCGCGATGCCGGAGTCTCTTGCCGCCTCGCTGAAGCGGCACGGGCCCGCGCAGTCCGACGGCCAAGAGACCCAGGCGTGAGCGGCGAGGGCGGTGCAGATGAAGCATCGCGTGCTCGTCGCGAGCGACTGGGCGAGCTTGGTCGCCTCGCCCTGGGCCAGCGCCTCTAGCCCGGCCGCGTCGCCGTTGATCGAGCCGAGCAGCGCCTTGCCCAGGCTCGCCGCGACGGCCCCGACGTCGATCCCGCTCACAGGCTCCCCCGCTGGCGTTCGAGTTCGGCGACGGCCGCGGTCGCCCGCGCCGGGGTCGGCCGGGGGTGTATGAACGCAGGCGGCGACACCAGCGGACGCGATCGGCACGACCAGCCACAGATGGGCGAAGCGCATCGGCCGTCCCTCCCCTTCCGCGTCGCGCGCAAGGCGTCGCTGATCGACCAGACGCAGCTCGTGCTGGTCTCGCCCGACGTCGCGACCGAAGCGAAAGGGCCGGCCTTCGCGCTGGCCAACTTCGTCAAGTCGACCCTCCACGCCTTCACCGCGACGCTGGCGGTCGAGAACGAGCGGCTGGTCCACGACGTGCCGGTCAACCAGATCAACCTGACCCGCCGCGTCCGCAGCGAGGAGCCGCGCAACCTCGAGGAGCATCTCGAGGAGGTCAAGCGCTTCGCCCGCGCCGTACTGCTGGCCGGCGCGCCGCTGCCCGACGCCGAGGACAGCCGCTACCGCGCGCGGATCTACCGGGGGACGTCGATCACGGTTTAACCATAACGATCTAAGCTATATTCATGTTGCTGCAGATGGAAAGCCTCAAAGGCCATCTGTATCGGGTACTAATAACTATTCAAATATACGGCAAAGCTGATGTATAGTATCGGCATTTTTGACATGCAGAACTTTCAACCTTTATTGCGATCATAATATATCAACGGTTTTTTATGGTTATTGATCATCTCGATCAATCGCGATCACTCCCGATGGGTTGGAATATCTCTGGATATTCTGGCGTGGATGACGTTATACGTTTTGCATAAACTACTATTAGTCCGGTCCATTCTGTACTCGCGTTAGGCGCAAGATTGTAAAATGCCGCCGTGCCTCTTAATGTGAGAGGACCCTGAACGCCGACCTTGACAGGATATGTACATTTATTTGTCATAACATTAATGCCCGGGGTGGGAACCATAGCGCTCAATCCAGTAACCGGGTCCTCATTATTGCTAAGTCTTGTGCCAGGAGGTCCAATTGATGTAGACACACACCCCAAATCCGAAAGCTGCTCAGCCTTCCTAGCTTCTACCATCAGAGCATAATCGTGATAAGGTTTCAATCTTGCTAATGAGCTGACTAGTTTGCATCCATCACTATTTTCTTTCTTATAACATATGACGTATCCGTTTTCGATCAAAAAACTTGCGGAGTCTTCTTGCCAATCACCTAACAATCCTCGAGCTGTATAGGTTGATTTTGCAATGCTCCTGCCATCGTCGATCAATTCCAAGCTAACATTCTTAGTGCTATTTACACGGTACTGTCCCTCTTCATAAGCAAGAGCAAGAGTTCTATCGAGTATTGGTGTAAGTGCTTTGATCGTAATATTCTTGTTTCCTATCGATCCGGGGATTTTGTATTCAGGAAAATAGCTTTTCGATCGGGGGTCTGTTCCCGCATTGGGCGCTCCCGCTGGAAGGAATGTAGGTTGTTCGAATGCGCTCTTTCCCGCAGCCGATCGTGAAACTGGTTGCACATTTACAGGCGCTACGTCGGCGAGTGCCGGCGACGCGCGCTTCATCGCCGCGATGCGCGCCGCCTCGGCC
>CAXUBE010000352.1:0-2199 GCA_964249215.1 uncultured Rhodopseudomonas sp.
GACCAGCGCGCCGCCGGAATTGCCGGGATTGATCGCGGCATCGGTCTGGATGAAGAACTGATAGTCGGTGATCCCGACCTGGGTCCGCGCCAGCGCCGAGATGATGCCGTGCGTCACGGTCTGGCCGACGCCGAACGGATTGCCGATCGCGAGCACGACGTCGCCGACCAAGAGCTCGTCGGAATTGGAGAAATCCAGCGTCGGAAATTTCTCCCTAGCGTCCTTGAGGCGCAGGATCGCAAGATCTGTCCGGCTGTCCTTCAGCACGATCTCGGCCTCGAATTCGCGCTTGTCGGCGAGCGACACCTTGACCTGGTCGGCGCCTTCGATGACGTGGTTGTTGGTGACGACGAGGCCGGAGGCATCGACCATCACCCCGGAGCCGAGCGAGCGCTGCATCTGCTCGGGCTGCTGGCCGCCGCCGAAGAACCGCCGGAACAGCGGATCGTCCATCAGCGGATTGCGGTTCTGGATCACCTTGGCGGCGTAGACGTTGACCACCGCCGGCTGCACCCGCTGAACGATCGGGGCGTAGGACAGTTTGAGCTCGGTCGGCGAGACCGGCGGCCGGCGGTCCTGTGCCTGTGCCTGTGCCGTCGTCACCATCGCACCGAGCATCGATGCCAAAAGAAAGATAGCTGTCGGCAAGCGTAAAGGTGTCATGGCTCAAATCCGCGCGTTTCTGCGGCGAATATAGGCTCGGCGGCCGGCAAAGAGAAGCCGCAGCCGATCGCGCGACGCAAGGACGTAGCGTTCGGAGCGGCGCCGTTTCATCCAAATGAGCGGGCGCTCAAGCGCCGTCTGGCTTATCGAACCAACGACAGAACAGGAGCGGTCCGGCGCGGCTTGGTCAGGTCGTAGAACAATGTTCTGTAAATCAGATACAATGCGTGCGGTGATACATTCTTATGCTTCAAAAGCGTCGCAATGTCGAACTTCCGGCTGCCCGCCAAGTCCAATTCCTGCATCGCGTGGCTGATGTGGTAGGTCCCGTCAATCGGCCGGTAAAGATTGTTTCCACCGTACGAGGGAACACGCACTTTTTCATCCAGCTTTTCTATCCGGGCATCCCGATCATCGCTGAAGAGAGGGTCGAGTTTCCCGTCGATCGTGATATTTTTCACAAGAAACTCCTCAAAGAAATTTCCATGAAATAACCTACACCGACTCGGGACCGCTTACGCCGCCTCGGCGCCGCCCTGCGCCGGGCCGGAATCGAGGCCCTTGGCGTCGACGTCGCGATCGACGAATTCGATCACCGCCATCGGAGCGTTGTCGCCGTAGCGGAAGCCGGCCTTGATGATGCGGGTGTAGCCGCCCTGCCGATCCGCGTAGCGCTTGGCGATGACGTCGAACAACTTGCGCACCTGATCCTGGTCGCGCATCTCGCTGATCGCCTGGCGGCGCAGCGCGAGCCCGCCTTTCTTGCCGAGCGTCACCAGCTTCTCGACGATCGGGCGCAATTCCTTGGCTTTCGGCAGCGTGGTGACGATCTGCTCGTGCTTGACCAGCGAGGCGCACATGTTGGCGAACATCGCCTTGCGATGCTCCGCGGTGCGGTTGAGCTTGCGATGAACCTTGCCGTGACGCATGAGAAAAATCCTGTAATGTTCGCGACGGTTCGTCGCTCGATCGGGTGGGCATCCCGCGTTCGCCCGGAAAGCGAATGGTGAGTAGCGAATAGCGAATAGTCTTCTTTCTATTCGCCACTCCCTATTCGCTATTCGCTCAGTAATGATCCTCGAACCGCTTGGCGAGCTCGTCGATGTTCTCCGGCGGCCAGCCCGGCACTTCCATGCCCAGATGCAGACCCATCTGCGCCAGCACTTCCTTGATCTCGTTCAACGACTTGCGGCCGAAGTTCGGGGTGCGCAGCATTTCGGCTTCCGACTTCTGCACCAGGTCGCCGATATAGACGATGTTGTCGTTCTTCAGGCAGTTCGCCGAGCGCACCGACAGTTCGAGCTCGTCGACCTTCTTGAGGAAGGCCGGGTTGAACGCGAGATCGGGAATGATCTCCTGCGCCACTTCCTTGCGCGGCTCTTCGAAATTGACGAACACGTTGAGCTGGTCCTGCAGGATGCGGGCGGCATAGGCCACCGAATCATCCGGCGAGATCGCGCCGTTGGTCTCGATCGTCATGGTCAGCTTGTCGTAGTCGAGGATCTGGCCCTCGCGGGTGTTCTCGACCTTGTAGGA
>CAXUBE010000353.1:0-2188 GCA_964249215.1 uncultured Rhodopseudomonas sp.
ACGCCGGGACGCCGGCGCGGCGTTTGCGTTTCACGCGCCGCTGCTGCAGGCCACGCCGATGAACGGCGGCTTCGCGCTCGAGATCGGCGGCGACGCCGCGATGCAATTGGGCTGCCGACTCCTGATCAACGCCGCCGGGCTGTCGGCGCCGGCGATCGCGCGCAACATCGACGCGATGCCCGCGGACCAGGTGCCGACCGCGTATCTGGCGAAGGGCAATTACTTCACCTGCAGCGCGCGGGCGCCGTTCTCGCGCCTTATCTATCCGGTGCCGGAGCCCGGCGGGCTCGGCGTCCACCTCACGCTCGATCTTGCCGGGCAAGCCAAATTCGGCCCCGACGTCGAATGGGTCGACACGCTCGACTACGTGGTCGATCCGGCGCGTGCGGCGCGGTTCTATCCGGCGATCCGCCGCTACTGGCCGGCGCTGCCGGACGGCGCGCTGACGCCCGGCTATTCCGGGATGCGGCCGAAGATCGTGCCGCCCGCGGTGGCGGTGCAGGATTTCCTGATCCAGGGCCCGAGGGGCCATGGCCTTGCCGGACTGGTCAACCTGTTCGGCATCGAATCACCGGGGCTGACCGCGTCGCTGGCGATCGCCGATCACGTGGCCGGTTTGGTCGCGGCAGATGGATAAACGCGGCAGCCCGGCCGCTTAAAGCAGGCGGGCGCGTCCCGCTTAAGGCAGGCGGCGCGTCGCGATCGGCTTCGTGATCGCGGGCTGACGCCCGCCGCAGCGCAGATGCTAATGCAGCGTGCCGGCGGCGACGTGTTTCAGCCGCTCGATTTCGTCGCGGACCATCAGCTTGCGGCGCTTCAGTTCGGCAATACGCAGATCGTCGGTGGACAGGTGCACGAGCGCGTCGTGCAATTCGTTTTCCAGAACCTTGTGTTTTCGTTGCAGTTCAACGAGATGCGCCTGAATTGCCATACCAAACCTCCCTGTTGCAGAAAGATCGGACTGATCCGGACGACGAAGTGTACTCCTCAAAGCTGCGCTGTCGATGGGATTTCGAATCACAATTGTCGCATCCGGCTTTTATATGAAACGATTCGTGATGAGGCACCGCGAAACATTGCGAGGCCGGCCTGACCGACGCGCGAGGCACGCCCGTGGCCGGCTTGGCCCGGCCTGGGGCCGCAACGACCCTCGCCCGGCTTGCACCGCTTCCCGGCAATTGTGATAATTCGGAAAGTCTCCCTCGCATTCTTCGCGGCGATCCAAGTCAGTGCGATCATGAACGACGATGACGATCCACGCGCCGAGCTCGCAAAATTGCAGCAGGAGCACCGCGACCTCGATGCCGCGATCGACGCGCTGCATCATTCGCCGGCGCCGGACCTGTTGCGGCTGCAGCGGTTGAAGAAGCGCAAGCTGCACTTGCGCGACCGCATCGCGTTTCTCGAAGACCAGATCACGCCGGACATCATCGCCTAGCGGTCGGGGATGATCGTTTCCAACAGCCGTCGTAAGAAACGAACCGTCGCCATCCGCGAAGGCGGATGGCCCAGTATCCGCATCTCCGAAGTCCCGGATTACCGGGTCGCCCGGTCAAGCCGGGCGATGACGTGAATGTTTGGAGCGAACGGCGGTACAAACGAACCGCCGCCGGCGATGACGGCGGAGGGCATCGCGCCCCGCATTGCTACGAGGCCCGATCGTAACCATCCGCAAAGTTTGGCGCCGCTAGCATCTTCGCCAATCGCGCCGCCGCGTGCGCGGCCGATCGCCCGGAGCGCCCCTGTGACAATCAGCCATCTGCGCCTCACCCCGAAAATCGGAATCTCGGTCGCCATCGCGGCGCTCGGACTAAGCGCGGCCGGCGCGCTGGCCGGCACCCTGCTCGCAAGCCAGATCATGAACGCGCGGACCGATCAGCCGTTGCTGCTCTGGATGCTGCTCGCGACGCTGCTGATCGCGGCCTATGCCGCGCCGCTCGCCTGGCTGATCGCGCGCAGCATCGCCAATCCGCTGCACGCTTTGGAGCGACGGATGCGCGCGCTGCTGGATGGCGAGCTCGACGCGGCGATCCCGGGCATCGAGCGCCGCGACGAGATCGGCGAGCTCGCGGCATTGGTGGCGCAATTCCGGGACAATGCGGTGCGGTTGCGGATGCGCGAGGCGCTCGATTTCGACGCGCATCGCCGCGCCACGGCGGAATGTCAGGCGCTGCTGCAGGACATGACC
>CAXUBE010000354.1:0-248 GCA_964249215.1 uncultured Rhodopseudomonas sp.
CGTCGCCGCCGACCGGCGCGGCGTGGCCGTGAACCTCGTGGCCGTGATCGTCGCCATGCGCGACCTGGTCGCCGCTCGGATGCCGCGCATGCGCGCCCTGCAGCGCGATCGCCGCCGCGATCAGCGCGCCGACCAGCGGCAGGAAGACGATGGCCTGGATCATGACGACGCCCCATGCGCGACCGTGCTTGCGGCGAACCGATGGCGCTGGTTGCGACGCATGCCCTAGCCCTTCATCAGATTGATGT
>CAXUBE010000354.1:319-2176 GCA_964249215.1 uncultured Rhodopseudomonas sp.
ACGAGGATCGCAAGCCCGATCGCGGCTTCCGCCGCGGCGACCGTCAGCACGATCAGCGCGAACACCTGGCCGACGATGTCGCCGAGGAAGGTCGAGAACGCCACCAGGTTGATGTTGACCGCGAGCAGCATCAGTTCGATCGACATCAGGATGATGATGACGTTCTTGCGGTTGAGAAAGATGCCGAGCGTGCCGAGCGTGAACAGGATCGCCGCGACCGACAGATAATGTCCGAGCCCCACCGTCATCGCACCCACCCCGCCGCGTCGGCGTCCTGCAGCCCCTGCCCCGACGCGACCTTGCGCACTTCCATCGCGGTCTCCGGCGAACGCGCGTTCTGCACGCCGATGACCTGCCGCTTGACGCTCTTCTTGTGGCGCAGCGTCAGCACGATCGCGCCGATCATCGCCACCAGCAGGATCAGGCCCGCGACCTGGAAGTAATGGATGTAGCGGGTGTACAGCACGAGGCCGAGCGCCTCGGTATTGCTGACATTGCTGGGGATCGGCGAGGTGATCGCCTTGGTCACCGCCGGGCTGATGACGAAACCGCCGGCGAGCAGCAGCAGTTCGGCGAGGAAGATCACGCCGATCAGGAGGCCGAACGGCAGGTATTCCAGGAAGCCCTCGCGCAGCCGGCCGAAATCCACGTCGAGCATCATGATGACGAACAGAAACAGCACCGCGACGGCGCCGACATAGACCACGATCAGGATCATCGCCAGGAATTCGGCGCCGAGCAGCACGAACAGCCCGGCCGCGTTGACGAACACCAGGATCAGGAACAGCACCGAGTGCACGGGATTGCGCGACACGATCACCATCACCGAGCAGGCGATCGCGGTGCCGGCATAGAGATAGAAGAACAGCGTGGGCAGGATCATCGGATGCCCTGTTCCCTCTCTCCCCGCTTGCGGGGAGAGAGTGCGCTTGCACGAGGCAACGGAAAATTGAAAGGCCCCCCTACCCGATCGAGACGCGCTTTCGCGCGCATCGATCGACCTCGCACCGCAAGCGCGGAGAGGTAAAGAGCAGCCATTGGCGTTACAAAAACCACTTTGCTCATCTCACCGGTACGGCGCGTCGAGTTCGATCGATTTCGCGATCTCGCGTTCCCAGCGGTCGCCGTTGGCGAGCAGCTTCGACTTGTCGTAGTACAATTCCTCGCGGGTCTCGGTGGCGAATTCGAAGTTCGGGCCCTCGACGATCGCGTCAACCGGGCAGGCCTCCTGGCACAGCCCGCAATAGATGCATTTCACCATGTCGATGTCGTAGCGCACGGTGCGGCGGGTGCCGTCATTGCGGCGCGGCCCGGCCTCGATGGTAATGGCCTGAGCCGGACAGATCGCCTCGCATAGTTTGCACGCGATGCAGCGTTCCTCGCCGTTCGGATAGCGGCGCAGCGCATGCTCGCCGCGAAACCGCGGCGAGATCGGTCCCTTCTCGAACGGGTAGTTCAGCGTCGGCTTCGGCTTGAAAAAGTAACGCATGGCGAGCACGAATGCCGAGACGAACTCGGTGAGCAGCAGCGAACGCGCGGATGCACTGATATTCATGCGGACCTCATTTCGGCGGCAATGCGGCGGTTCGCGGGTCCGCGTTATCTTCCCGGCTGGCTTCACTTGCGGACTTGCGAACCAAGGCCGCATTGGAATTGTTATTTTCCAATGTCATTTCGAGTCCAAGATTCGCTATCGAAGGTGCCGCAAGGTCATGCGAACTTCGGCTTCGAAACGCCGGCCCCGCGAACTGCAGGACGGCGGCGACGATCACCACCATCGCCAGCGAAATCGGCAGGAACACCTTCCAGCCGAGCCGCATCAACTGGTCGTAGCGGTAGCGCGGCACGATCGCCTTG
>CAXUBE010000355.1:0-2159 GCA_964249215.1 uncultured Rhodopseudomonas sp.
GCTTGGGGCGGCGATCAAGCGGAATTGAGCCTTCCGGCGCGCGGGCAGTGCGGCCCGCCATTGCCACATTTGTGGTTTCAAGCTAGCGAAACAACCGTTTCCACGCATCTTGCGTGACCTCGCGCCGATTTCGGGAGCCGTTGATGATCACGCGCCGCGCCTTCACCGCCGCTCTGTCGCTGACCGGGGTCGCCGCCCTGGCCGGCGTCTCGCCGTTCCGCCTGATCGGCGACGCGATGGCACAGAGCACCGGCGCCGCGACCGCCGCGGATGTCGCCAAGCCGGTGTCGCTGCCGGACATGGCGCTGGGGCCCGCGAATTCGCCGGTCACCATCACCGAATATGCCTCGATGACCTGCTCGCATTGCGCGGCGTTCAACGAGAAGGTGTTCCCGCAACTGAAGACCGAGTTCATCGACACCGGCAAGATCCGCTACATCTTCCGCGAATTTCCGCTCGACATCAAAGCCGCCGCCGGCTCGATGCTGTCGCGCTGTATCGCCAATGGCGACGCGCCGAAATATTTCGCGGTGACCGATCTGCTGTTCAGGCAGCAGAACGATTGGGTGCTGAAGAACACCACCGAGACGCTGAAGCGGATCGGCAAGCAGGCGGGCTTAAGCGGCGACGCGGTCGAAGCCTGCCTCAAGGACCAGGCGCTGCTCGACAAGATCGCCGCCGACCAGAAATACGCCAACGAGGTGCTGAAGGTGAATTCGACGCCGACCTTCTTCATCAATGGTGAAATGCTGAAGGGCGAAACCTCGTTCGAGGAGTTCGCGAAGCGGATCAATCCGCTGCTGAAGAGCTGACGCGGGTTTCGTTTTCTTCGTAGCCCTTCGGAAGACGAAGCGCCTCATCCGGGCGACAGGCGAATCTTATTCCGCCAAATCAGTTCTGGAAAAGCCTCGCCGCCCGGTTGCCCTGCCGGCCGAGGCTCGCCATTGTCCGCATCCCGAAGCGGCGGCCTCAAGTCGCTCAGGCGCGCGGATGCCGATCATGGTATTGTTCCGGCTGCACGATTCGCGCTGAGCCTTGCGGCCCATCGGCCGCGATGCTCGAGCAGCCACCATCGAATGACGGGTCCATGAAATTCACGCGCCTTCGCCTGCACGGCTTCAAGTCCTTTGTCGAGCCGACCGACTTCCTGATCGAGCCGGGGCTGACCGGCGTGGTCGGGCCGAACGGCTGCGGCAAATCCAACCTGGTCGAGGCGCTGCGCTGGGCGATGGGCGAGACCTCGCACAAATCGCTGCGCGCGGCCGACATGGACGCGGTGATCTTCGCCGGCTCCGGCAACCGCCCCTCGCGCAACCACGCCGAAGTGGTGATGACGATCGACAATGCCGATCGCACCGCGCCGTCGGCAATGAACGAACACGAGATTCTGGAAATCTCGCGCCGGATCGAGCGCGAGGCCGGCTCGGTGTATCGCATCAACGGCCGCGACGTTCGTGCGAGGGACGTGCAATTGCTGTTTGCCGACGCTGCCACCGGCGCGCGCTCGCCGGCGCTGGTGCATCAGGGCAAGATCGGCGAGATCATCCAGGCCAAGCCCGAACAGCGCCGCCGCGTGCTGGAAGACGCCGCCGGCGTCGCCGGCCTGCATACGCGCCGCCACGAAGCGGAATTGCGGCTGAAGGCGGCCGAGACCAACCTCACCCGCGTCGAGGACGTGATCGGCCAGCTCGCCACGCAGATCGACGCCCTGAAGAAACAGGCGCGGCAGGCGATCCGCTACCGCGAGGTCGCCGCCAAGGTGCGCAAGGCCGAGGCGCTGCTGTTTCACCTGCGCTGGCGCGATGCCCATGCCGACGTCGCCGAGGCCGCGCGGTTCCACGATCTGTCCGTCCGCGAACTCGCCGAACAGACACGCGCGCAGGCGCAGGCCGCCCGCATCCAGGCGGAGCGCGCCGCCGAATTGCCGGGCTTGCGCGAGGTCGAAGCCCGCGCCGCCGCTGCGCGGCAGCGCCTCAACAACGCGCTCGAGCATCTCGACCGCGAAGAGCAGCGCGCCAAGGACCGCGGCGCCGAGCGTAAGATAGATCCCGGCTTCCAGCCGGAGATCGAAAGCGTCGGCTGCGCCGGGCGGATCAAAGCCTTCGAGGAGACCCAAGACGGACGCTACAAAGTGACGCTCTCGGGCCTGATCCGCATCA
>CAXUBE010000356.1:0-2154 GCA_964249215.1 uncultured Rhodopseudomonas sp.
CGGAGATCGGCGAGATCGGCGACGAGCGAAGAGCCTTCGCCGCCGAGCACCGCGATATTCGAGCGAAACAGCCGGCAGATATACGTGAAGGCCAGCGCCGGCGCGCGACAGCTCATGAAGGCGGCGACGAAGATGCGCGGGGCGCGGTTGAGCAGCTTCGCCGCTTCGTCGACCGCTTCCGCGGTGTTGGCGTCGATCGCATGCCGAAGACCCGTCGCCTGCGCGCGCAACGTCTCCTGAATGAGTCCCGGAACCCCTTCGCGCCGGACGAGCGCATCGGCGCGCTCCGCGTACAGGGGCGATGATGTGCGGAAATCGGCGACATAGGCTTGGCGGAACCGCGACCAGTCGCCGAAGCCGAGCGTCCGCGCGAGACGGAGGAGGGTCGCCGGCGCGACGCCGATCTCGCCGGCGATTTCGCGCATCGAGGACATCACCACCGAATCGGGATGGTCGACCAGATAGCGGCCACTCAGCGCCAGCTGCGGCGCGAGGCGCGGCAGCTCACCGAGGATCCGGTCGGACATTTGCTCCATTGTCATGTCGTCATGAAACACAGCGGCACATTCCGCGTCAACTCCGGGCGCCTGTACATCTGCTATATTACTGTTATATAAGGACAGTATTCGGCTTGACGCGGTAATAAAACATATGCTCTCTTGCCGAATATATAACGAACGCGTGGTTCGCGGCGCTCCCGAGCCTGTTTGCAAGCGGCAAAAGCCGGCACAGGCCGATCACCGATAAAAGGGGTTTCATGATCGATCATCCGCGAGACAAACGTGGCTTGAGGCGTCCTCCGACGCCTGCCGGTCTCATGCCGGTCAGCGACGACGCGGCGCTCCGCGTCGCTTTCCGGCCGCGCATCCACGGCGTCAAACCGCCATTCTGCGAACTCGAGTTCGGACCGAAATCCTGATGCCCGGCGATGGCGAGGCCAGGCCGCTCGGAATCTGGATGTGTACCGCGCTGGTCGTGGGCAGCATGATCGGTTCGGGCACCTTCCTGCTTCCGGCGGCGCTCGCGCCGTTCGGCTGGAATGCGGTGTTCGGCTGGCTCGTCACGATCGCGGGGACGATGTCGATCGCGTTCGTCTTCGCCCGTCTCGCCCCGGCGCTGCCGGTGGCGGGCGGTCCTTATGCGTTCGCGCGGATCGCGTTCGGCCCGATGCTGGGGTTCGCGGTGGCGTGGACCTACTGGCTGGGCGTCGTCATCGGCAACGCGGCGATCGCGATCGGCGGCGTCAGCTATCTTGCGGTGATCTTTCCCGTCATCGCGCAGGTGCCCGCGCTGCCGCCATCGCTGACCGTATCGGTGATCTGGGGCTTCACGCTGCTCAACTGCCTGGGTGCGAAGTCGGCCGGACGCTTCCAGCTGATCTCGACGATCATCAAGGTCGTGCCGCTGGCGGGCGTGGTGGGGATCGCCCTCTACCTGATGGCCAGGGGGTCGGCGGTGGCCGGCGTTCCCTTTCATGCCGCCGATCTGCGCGTGGGCGGGATCATGGCGACGGCGACGCTGACGCTGTGGGGACTGCTCGGCCTGGAATGCGCGACCGTGCCGGCGGACAAGGTCCACGACCCCGGACGGACCATCCCGCGCGCGACGCTGATCGGAACGGCCGTCACCGGCGTGATCTATCTGTTCGCCTGTTCCTCGGTCCAGTTGTTGATGCCCGCCGGCCAGATCGCCAAATCCTCGGCGCCGTTCGCCGACTTCCTCGGTCGCTACCTCGGCGGCGATGCCGGGCTCGTGATCGCGGGGTGCGCGGCGTTCAGCGGCTTCGGCTGCCTCAACGGCTGGGTATTGATGCAGGGCGAGTTGCCGCGCGCGATGGCCGCCGACGGCATCTTTCCGCGGTGGTTCGCAAAGACGACGCGGAACGGCACGCCCGTGCGCGCGCACCTGGTCGCCAGCGGCATCCTGACCGCGACGGTGATGTTGAACTTCAACAAGTCGATGATCGATCTCTTCACCTTCCTGGCCCTGCTCGGCACCATCACGTCGCTGGTCGCCTATCTGTTCACGGCGCTCGCCGCGCTGCGCCTGCAGCAGACACGCACGGTCGAGGCGTCGAAAATGCTGATCGGCATGGCGATCTTCGCCGCGCTCTATGCGATGCTGTCGGTGGTCGGCGCGGGCACGGCGCCGATG
>CAXUBE010000357.1:0-2145 GCA_964249215.1 uncultured Rhodopseudomonas sp.
GCGCTGATCCGCCGCGCGACAGGATCACTCCGCGGCGTCGGCGTTCACTTCCGCCGCCACCTGACGGATGGCGCGGGCGAGCTGTTCGGCCGGCTGCGCGCCCGACACCGCGTATTTATGTGCGAACACGAACGTCGGCACGCCGGAAATCCCCTTGTCCGATGCATCCTTGGCCTGCGCGGAAATCAGCGCGACGTCCGCGTCGGTCGCAAGCCGCCGGCGGATCTCGTCCGCATCGAGCCCGCAATCGGCCGCCGCCTGCACCAGCACGTCGGAATCGGTGAGGTCGCCGCCGTCGCGGAAATACAATTCCATCAGCCGCTGCTTGACCTCGGCGGCCCGGCCGGCGGCGTCGGCCCAGTGGATCAGCCGGTGGCAATCAATGGTGTTGGGCTGACGCTTCACCCGCTCAGGATGATACGACAGCCCCTCCTCGGCGGCGGCGGCGACCACGCGCCCGGCGATGGTCCTGTAGGCGTCGACCGAGCCGAACTTCGCGGTCAGGTAGGCATCGCGCTCGATGCCTACGCGCGGCACCCAGGGATTAAGAAAAAACGGCCGCCATTGGATCTCGACCGGCACGTCGGCGGCCAGCGCCAGCGCGTTCTCGATCCGCCGCTTGCCGATGTAGCACCACGGGCAGACCACGTCGGAGACGACCTCGATCTGCAGCGGTCGCGCGGCGCGCATGGCGTGGCCCTCGGGTTGCACGCGGCAGACATAAGCGCGCTGCCGCGCGTGGGCAAGGGTGGCAAGGGTGGGCAAGGGCGGGCGAGGGCGGCTAGCTTCTGATACAGTCCTGTTGAACAGAGCTTCAGCCAGGTTGAACAAAGCGCCCGAGTTCATCGTCCACCCGTCCGCCAGGCGAGAGGGACGATGAACATTTCGGCATAGGTCCAGCTTGAATGGTTCAAACTCCGGCGCTGCTACTTGCGCGCCGGGCCGCCGGCGCGCTTGCCGTTCACGGTTTTCTTCGCCGCGATCGCCTTGGCCGCCTTGCGTTCGGCGCGCGCTTTCAGTTTCAGCTTTTCCGCGCGCGCCTCGGCGCGCAGTTTCTTGCGTTTCTTTTCGCAGGAATCGCATTTGCAGCCGATCGGCTTGAGATACGCCTTGAAGTAGTCGGTGCCGTAGTCGTAATTGATCTCTTCGCCGGGCGCGATGTTCTTGATGGCGCGGATCACCACGCGCTTCTTGCGCGCGCTGACGTCGGACTCCGCGTTCGGCCGGCAGGCGTGATTGATGTAGCGCGCCACGTTGCGGCGCACCGAGCCGTCGATGGTCCAGCGGCCGTTCAGTTCGAACAGGTACTTGTTCTCGATCGCGTCGTCTTTTTCCTTTCGCGAATCCAGCAGCGGCCCGATATAGCGGATGATCCGGGTGCCCTTCGCGATCGGCTTGGTGGCGAACAGGCCGAGACCGGTTTTGGAGCGGCCGACGCGAAACGGCCGGGAGGTTTTGGATGGGGCGATCGACGGCATGACTGTTGGAACGACGCGCTGTTGAAGCAGGACGAAGCTATCTCTTAAAACAATTCCACCGCCGATGGCAGGCGTCGCGGCGCGAATCGCGCAGCCTTCAACAGCTTGCAGAGCCGTCGGGGGGACGATGCGTCATCCGCGCTGCCGCAGGCGATGGTAGCGCGCCAGCAGGCGATGGCCCTTCGCCGCGATCCGCCGCGCCGCGGCCGGGGTCTTCGGCACCGGCTCGCCCCAGGCATGCGCCGACAGCGCAAGCCGCGTCGGCCTGCCGTTTGCATCGATCAGCGGCGGCAGCTTGGCACGGCCGTAGAAGCGCACCGCCCAGCTTCCCTTGCGGCGCATGTCGGCCGGCGACATCTCGCTGCCGGATTTGCGCACCCCTGGTTTGAGATGCGAACCGCCCTTCTCGGCGAACGCCTTGCGGCCGGCGGCGGTGAGCCCGCCGCGCGGATCCTTCTCGCGGGGCTTGGACTTTTTCGCTTTCGTCTTGCGCGCGGTCGTCGCGCCGCGCTTCTTGCGAGCTGTCGCCGACTTGGTTTTCTTTGTCGTCGCTTTTTTCTTACCGGTTTTCGAGGCCATGCGCATATTGTCCACAAGGTTGGGATAGCGCCGGCCGGCGCGCTTGGCGCTGGCCTTGGCGGCGGCTTTCTGCGCCGGCGTGAGATGC
>CAXUBE010000358.1:0-2125 GCA_964249215.1 uncultured Rhodopseudomonas sp.
GACGACGACATTGCCGGGGCCGACCGGCGGCTTCGGCTTCAGTTGGCCGGGATAGTATTTCGGCTTGCGGCGTTTGCGGTTGAGCGAATCATAGCCCATGTCGGAGGCGCCGGATGCCGGCGCGATACCGTAGGTCGGCGTCTTGCCGATCCGGGACGGCGCCATCGGCACCGCATCGGCCGCCGCGTCATTGGCCGCGTTGATGGCGTTGATGTTGGTGCTTGACGAGCGCCGCAGGGGCAAGTCCTGCGCCGAGACGAAACCGCCCTGCACCGGCCGCAACATGTCTGGGGTCAGCGTCTGCGCACCTGCGGGTGCCGCACCGATCGCGACCGCCAGCACCAGACATGCTTGCAGCGCGCGCATGAGCGCTGCAAGCTGCCGACGGCCCGCTGCTGAACCCGAAATCACGATTGTAAAACTCCAACGGACTCAGCGGCTTGCACGTAATGCCCAAGCCGGCGCGAGGCACGGTGCGGCCATCGTTAAGGGAGTTAAAACAATTATGGTTAATGACCGGTTGAGAGGCTGAGCTTGCGTCGCCTCAGCGCGCGCAGCGTGCTACGACATGCACCGGCCCGAAAAGCGGTCGCGTTCAGGCGGACTCCGCATGGCCAAATCGACAACCCGAACCACCACGTCCGCGATGACCGATCACGCCGCCGCAGCGATCCAGTCGGCTTTGCGCACGCTAAAGATCGAAGCCGGCGGCGTCGCGGCGCTGACCACCGCGCTGCAATCCGATCTCGGCGCGGCCTTCTCCGCTGCGGTCGACCTTATTCGCAATGCCAAGGGCCGCCTGATCATCACCGGACTCGGCAAATCCGGACATATCGGCCGCAAGATGGCCGCGACCTTCGCATCGACCGGCACGCCGGCGTTCTTCGTCCACGCGTCCGAAGCCGGTCACGGCGACCTCGGCATGATCACCGCCGACGATATCCTGCTGGCGATGTCATGGTCCGGCGAGCAGCCGGAAATGAAGAACCTGATTACTTATGCCAAGCGCTTCCGCATAGCGGTGATCGCGATGACCGCTGATCCGGCTTCGACGCTCGCGGCCGCAGCGGACGTCGCGCTGTCGCTGCCGAAGACCCGCGAAGCCTGCCCGCACAATCTGGCGCCGACCACCTCCTCGCTGATGCTGCTGGCGCTCGGCGACGCTCTGGCGATCGCGTTGCTGGAAAGCCGCGGCTTCACCTCGCTCGATTTCAGCGTGCTGCATCCAGGCGGCAAGCTCGGGGCTATGCTGAAATACGTCCGCGACCTGATGCATGCCGGCAACGCGGTGCCGCTGAAGCCGCTCGGGACCAGGATGTCGGACGCGCTGGTCGAGATGTCGTCGAAGGGATTCGGCTGCGTCGGCATTATCGATCCGCGCGGCCATCTTGTCGGCATCGTCACCGACGGCGATTTGCGCCGTCACATGCGGCCGGACCTGATGACCGCGCTGGTCGACGAGGTGATGACGAAAAATCCCAAGACCATCGGTCCGGGATTGCTCGCGGGCGAAGCGCTGGACATCCTGAATTCGTCGAAAATCACCGCGCTGATCGTGACCGACGCGCGCAAACCGGTCGGCATCGTGCATCTGCACGACCTGCTGCGCGCCGGGGTTGCCTAACCCGCGCGACTGAGCTTGCTGATCACGCCGCCGCCACGGTGAGGCTCGCGCCATCCGCATGCACGATCCTGACGCGGTCACCGGCAGGCGTGTCCGGGCCGGATACCCGCCACACCGTGTCGTCGATCCGCAGTGTGCCGGCGCCGTCGACGATCGGCTTCTCCAGCGTGAACTCGCGCCCGACCATCGCGTCGGTGCGCTTGTTGAGAAACGGATTGCTGCTGCTGGCACTCGTGTCATGCCGAGCGATCCGTCGCCACAGCGGCACCGCTGCCGCGGCCGAGAGCGCGAACATCAGGATCTGGACCTGCCACGACGGATTGAGCGCGAACGACACCAGCCCGACCAGCAGGGCGGCGAGCCCCAGCCAGAACAGGAAGACGCCCGGCGCGAGCAATTCCATCGCCATCAGCACGAAGCCGAAGATCAGCCAGTTCCAGGTACCCAGGGTGACGAACATCTCGGCCATCGGTGCGGCCTCAAGCTTGCGGCGCCGACGGC
>CAXUBE010000359.1:0-2113 GCA_964249215.1 uncultured Rhodopseudomonas sp.
CGCTGAGGCCGCGGCCGCGCGCGCCGGCGTCGCGGCCGATCGCCTGCATCGCGTGGCTGCGGAAGTAGTCCAGCACGAACAGCCGGATCGCCGAGGACAGGTTGCCCTGCTGTCGCTTGTCGTCGATCTCGCCGACCAGTTCGGACAGCGTCATGCCGCGCAGGCCCGAGATTTCCTTCATGCCGTTCCAGAACGCCTCTTCCAGGCTGACGCTGGTCTTGTGGCCCGCGACCACGATCGAACGTTTCACCACCGGCGATTTCATGGCTTGTCCTCGCCATCGATCCGGTGCTGATCGAGCAGCTTCTCGGCGCTCGACTGGCGCTGCTGATCCTGCTCGCGCTCGCTTCTGGTGCGGCCATGGCGCGCGCGGCTGGCGTCGGCGAGCTTCGCGGACCGATCGCGCGCCGTCCGTTTCCTGAATCGGTTGAGGTTGACTACGTCGCCCACATCGTCCCCGTCATCGCCCGCGCCGTCGCAGATCGCCCAGCACGCGCGGAGTTGCTGCGACCTTCATCGCATTCACGAGCTTTAGCGCGGTTACCTTCGCCGAGTCTCGGCTAGCCGGGCTGCGTCATTTTGTCCGGGCGGACCAGCGCATCGAATTCCGCTTCGCTCACGAGGCCGAGCCGCAGCGCTTCTTCCTTCAAGGTGGTGCCGTTGTGATGCGCGGTCTTGGCGATCGTCGCGGCGTTGTCGTAGCCGATCTTCGGCGCCAGCGCCGTGACCAGCATCAGCGAGCGCTGCATCAGTTCTCCGATGCGCTTTTCGTCGGCGCGGATGCCGTCGATGCAATGTTCGGTGAAGGAGCGCGCGACATCCGCCAGCAGCCGGATCGACTGCATCATGCAATGCGCCATCACCGGCTTGTAGACGTTGAGTTCGAAATGTCCCTGGCTGCCGGCCACCGTGATCGCGGTCTGGTTGCCGAACACCTGGCAGCACACCATGGTCATCGCCTCGCACTGCGTCGGATTGACCTTGCCCGGCATGATCGAGGAGCCGGGCTCGTTTTCCGGCAGGATCAGTTCGCCGAGACCCGAGCGCGGACCGGAGCCGAGCAGCCGGATGTCGTTGGCGATCTTGAACAGGCCGGTCGCCGCCGCGTTGATCGCGCCGTGCACGAACACATAGGCGTCGTTCGAGGCCAGCGCCTCGAATTTGTTCGGCGCGGTGGTGAACGCAAGCCTGGTGATGTCGGCGACGTGCCGCGCGAACGCCGCGGCGAACTCAGGCTTCGAATTCAAGCCGGTGCCGACCGCGGTGCCGCCCTGCGCCAGCGGATAGAGCTCCTTCACCGCGACGCGCAGCCGCGCTAGGGCGCTGTCGACCTGCGCGGCATAGCCGGAGAATTCCTGGCCGAGCGTCAGCGGCGTCGCGTCCTGCGTGTGGGTGCGGCCGATCTTGACGATGCCGGCGAAGGCGTCCTGCTTCTTGCGCAGCGCCGCGTGCAGTTGCTCCAATGCCGGGAGCAGATCGGCGGTGATGCCTTGCGCGGCCGCGATATGCATCGCGGTGGGGAACGAATCGTTCGACGACTGGCTCATATTGACGTGGTCGTTCGGATGCACCGGCGTCTTGGCGCCGCGCGTGCCGCCGAGCAGTTCGTTGGCGCGGTTGGCGATCACCTCGTTGAGGTTCATGTTGCTCTGGGTGCCCGAGCCGGTCTGCCACACCACCAGCGGGAAATGGCCGTCGAGCCTGCCGTCGATCACTTCGCGCGCGGCGGTGGCGATGGCGTCGCCGAGCCGTTCGTCGAGCAGGCCGAGCTGTTTGTTGGTCCGGGCGGCGGCGAGCTTGACGATGCCGAGCGCATGCACCAGCGGCATCGGCATGCGTTCGACGCCGATCCGGAAATTCTGCCGCGACCGTTCGGTCTGCGCGCCCCAATAGCGGTCGGCGGCAACCTCGATCGCGCCGAAGCTGTCGGTTTCGCTGCGGGTCGCGGGGTGCGAGGGGGTGACGGTCATTGCGGGCTTCCTCGGGGTCTGTCGCGCACGATACGCCACGCGTCGCCCAAGGCAACGCGCCGGGCAGGCACGGCCTATGCGCGGTCTATTTCTTGCGGAAACGATCGAGCCGCACCACCGCGGCGCCTTCGCCCGGCTTGACC
>CAXUBE010000360.1:0-2093 GCA_964249215.1 uncultured Rhodopseudomonas sp.
CCTGCCGGTGGCCGGCAAGCCGCCGCGCGGCACCCCGGTTCTCTCGGTCCGCAACGTGTTCAAGACCTTCGGCGCCGTCACCGCCAACAAGGACATCAGCTTCGACGTCAGGGCCGGCGAGATCGTCGCGCTGATCGGCCCGAACGGCGCCGGCAAGAGCACGCTGTTCGACGTGATCTCCGGCGTGCAGCCGCCGACCGCCGGCTCGGTGGTCTTCCTCGGCAAGGAGACCGCGCCGTCGCCGCGCGCGCTGTCGCTGAAGGGCATGGGGCGTTCGTTCCAGCACGTCCATATCATCCCGGACATGTCGGTGATCGAGAACGTCGCACTCGGCGCGCACGCGCGCGGCCGCGCCAACGTCGCCGCGGCGACCTTGCACCTTGAGCGCAAGGAAGAGGCCGTGCTGATGGCGGAAGCGGCGCACCAGTTGACGCGGGTGGGGCTGAAGACATTCGGCGCGCGCAACGCCGGAAGCCTCGCGCTCGGCCAGCAACGCATCCTCGAGATCGCCCGTGCGCTGGCGTCGGACCCGTGCCTGCTGCTGCTCGACGAGCCGGCGGCGGGCCTGCGGCATCTCGAGAAGCAAAGCCTGTCGCGCCTGCTCAGGCAGCGCGGCGCCGAGGGCATGGCGATCGTGATCGTCGAGCACGACATGGATTTCGTGATGAATCTCGCCGACCGCATCGTGGTGATGCAGTTCGGCGAGAAGATCGCGGAGGGGTGCCCGGCCGAGATTCAGAACAACCCCGCGGTGATCGACGCGTATCTGGGAGGCGCCGAATGAGCGTCGCGGCCGATACCGAGACGGCTGCTCCGCTGCTGTCGGCGAGCGGTCTTACGATCCGCTACGGCCGGGTCGAGGCGGTGCGCGGCGTCAGCCTGCACGTGAGGCCGGGACAGATCGTCGCGCTGATCGGCCCGAACGGCGCCGGCAAGACCACGCTGCTCGGCGGCTTGATGGGTCTGCTGCCGGTGCAGGGCGGCCTGACCTATTTCGACCGACAGACGCCCGAGCAGCCGACGACGGAGTCGCTGGTGGCGCGCGGCGTCACGCTGATTCCGGAAACGCGTGAACTGTTCACCACCATGACCGTCGAGGACAATCTGCATCTCGGGGCGTTCGCCCGGCATCGCAACGGCGATCGCGGCATCGGCGATACGCTGAACGAGGTCTACGCGTTCCTGCCGCGGCTCGCCGAGCGGCGGCTGCAGACCGCCGACACGCTGTCCGGCGGCGAACGGCAGATGCTGGCGATGGGCCGCGCCTTGATGTCGAAACCGAAGCTGTTGATGCTCGACGAGCCGAGCCTCGGGCTCGCGCCGCTGATCACCCGCGAGATTCTCGCGGCGGTCGCGCGGCTGCGCGATCTCGGCATGGCTTGCCTTCTGGTCGAGCAGAACGCGCGCGCCGCGCTGCGCATCGCGGACTACGCCTATGTGATGGAATCCGGTGCCTTCGTGATGCAGGGACCGGCGGCGGAGATCGCCCGCAACCCCGATGTCATCAACAGCTATCTCGGCGTGCGCTCCGCCGCCGGAAGTGCGAGCGCGCCATGACAAAACCGCAGCCGATCGAATCGCACCACGCAACAGGCGACACCGCGGTCTGGCAGGAAGTGGCGCGCGCGCTGGCGGATGCCGGCGCGCGACGCTGCTTCGGGGTGGTCGGCGGCGCCAATTTCAAGGTTACGCACGCGCTGACGCAGCTCGGCGTGCGCTTCATAGCGACGCGCCACGAGGGCGGCGCGATCACGATGGCGGACGCCGCGGCGCGGCTGGCGGGCGGGCTCAACATCGTCAGCGTCACGGCGGGTCCGGGACTGACCAATGCGGTCACCGGCATCTGCGAAGCCACCAAGAGCGATACGCCTTTGGTCGTCATCGCCGGAGACGTGCCGCGCGGCGACCAGAAATCGAGCTTCGCGATCCGGCAGGACGAGTTGGTCGGCTCGGTCGGCGCGCATTGGGTGCAGATCAACAAGCCAGAATCGGCCTATCAGGACGCCTTCGACGCGGCCGCGTTCGCGCAATCCCGCCGCAGGGTGGTCGTGCTCAGCCTGCCGATCGACGCGCAGGAAACGCTGGTCGCGCGC
>CAXUBE010000361.1:0-2091 GCA_964249215.1 uncultured Rhodopseudomonas sp.
CGACCGAGCCGACCGCGAGCGAGACGCCGAAGGCCAGCGCCTCGTGGCGGCCGATGCGGCCCGACGGCAGCGGGCGGCGCGCGGTGCGCTTCATCACCGCATCGATGTCGGCCTCGTACCACATGTTGAGCGCACCCGCCGCCCCCGCGCCGACCGCGACGCACAGGATGGCGACGAAGGCGGTGAAGGGGTGGATGTGGCCGGGCGCGGTCAGCAGCGCACACGCGGCCGAGAAGACGACGAGGCTCATCACCCGCGGCTTGAGCAGCGCGAGATAGTCGCGCCAGTCGGCGAAGCTGACGCCCGGCGGAGCCGCGACCGCGACGGCGGGGGACACGGCGGTCATCGCGCTACCTGATGACCGGCAGCGTCTCGAACTGGTGGAATGGCGGCGGCGACGGCAGCGTCCACTCGAGCGTCGTCGCCCCCTCGCCCCAGTAGTTGCCGGCGGCACGCGGCCCGGCGACCAGCGAGTAGATGACGTTGACGAAGAAGAACACCATGCCCACCGCCATGATCTCGTAACCGATGGTCGACAGGTTGTTATAGTGTTCGAACTGCGCCGGGTAATCGGGGATGCGCCGCGGCATGCCCTGCTGGCCGAGGAAATGCTGGGGGAAGAACAGCACGTTGACCCCGATGAAGAAGATGAAGAAGTGCAGCTTGCCGAGCACCTCGTTGTACATCCGCCCGGTCATCTTGCCGAACCAGTAGTAGTAGCCGGCGAAGATGGCGAACACCGCGCCGAGCGACAGCACGTAGTGGAAGTGCGCGACGACGTAATAGGTGTTGTGCATGTAGGTGTCGATGCCGGCGTTCGACAGCAGGACCCCGGTGACGCCGCCGACGGTGAACATGACGATGAAGCCGATCGCCCACAGCATCGGCGTCTCGAAGCTGATCGACCCGCCCCACATCGTCGCGATCCAGCTGAAGATCTTGATGCCGGTGGGGACGGCGATGATCATCGTCGCGGCGGTGAAGTACATCTTGGTGTTCACGTCGAGGCCGCTGGTGAACATGTGGTGGGCCCAGACGATGAAGCCGATCAGCCCGATCGCGCACATCGCATAGGCCATGCCGAGATAGCCGAAGACCGGCTTCTTCGAGAAGGTCGACACGATCTGGCTGATCATGCCGAACCCCGGCAGGATGAGGATGTAGACCTCGGGGTGGCCGAAGAACCAGAACAGGTGCTGGTAGAGGATCGGATCGCCGCCGCCGGCAGGGTCGAAGAAGGTCGTGCCGAAGTTGCGGTCGGTCAGCAGCATGGTGATCGCCCCGGCGAGGACGGGGAGCGACAGGAGCAGCAGGAAGGCGGTGACGAGGACCGACCAGACGAACAGCGGCATCTTGTGCAGCGTCATGCCGGGCGCACGCATGTTGAAGATCGTCGTGATGAAGTTGATCGCGCCGAGGATCGACGACGCGCCGGCGAGGTGGAGCGACAGGATCGCCATGTCGACCGCCGGCCCGGGGTGGCCGCTGGTCGATAGCGGCGCATACAGCGTCCAGCCGGTGCCGACGCCGTTGAACCCGGCCGGCCCCTCGACGAACATCGATCCCATCAGCAGCAGGAACGACGGCACCAGCAGCCAGAACGAGATGTTGTTCATCCGCGGGAAGGCCATGTCGGGCGCGCCGATCATCAGCGGCACGAACCAGTTGCCGAAACCGCCGATCATCGCCGGCATCACGGTGAAGAAGACCATGATCAGCCCGTGCGCGGTGATGAACACGTTCCACAGGTGATAGCTCGCGTCGAGTGCGTTGCCGCCGAGGTGCGGATTGAGGAAGCGGACGATGCCCGGCAGGTACTGCATCCCCGGATGCGCGAGTTCGGCGCGCATAATCCCCGAGATCGCCCCGCCGATCGTCCCGGCGATGATCGCGAAGATCAGGTAGAGGGTGCCGATGTCCTTGTGGTTGGTCGAGAACAGCCAGCGCCGGGCAAAGCTCAGCTCGACGTTATGCGGCGCATGATCGTCTTGGGCGAGCCCGGCGTCGAAGGCGGAAGTGGCCATGATCTCGAGCTTCCTACTTGGCCGGCGGCGTCGGGGCGGGGGCGGTCGCGACGGTCGCGGTCGGCAC
>CAXUBE010000362.1:0-2063 GCA_964249215.1 uncultured Rhodopseudomonas sp.
TGGCCACGCTGTCGCGCGGCGGCGCGTCGGTCCGCCGGACGTACCAGCAGTCACGCTTGCCGGCGTGGTCGGTGCGGAAGTACCAGTGGCTGCCCGGCGGCGCGACGCCCTTCGGTCCGGTCAGACAGTCGGCGGCGGCGCTCGTGTGCGGGATCGCCGCCACGAACGTGCAGGCGGCAACGCCGACGCAGATCGACGACACCCAGTGTGCGGTTCGGCTTTTCATGTGCATCCCCGATTGCGATCGGACCACGGAACGCGACGACGGCTGTTTCTCCGCAAGAAATTGGGTCGCAATAAGCCTCAAATCCGGACAGCGTGGGGCAAAAATCGGGCTTGCGCCCACGAGCCGCGCCGCCGAAGCGAACGCCGCTTAGTTCGTCAGCATGATGCGGCCGACCACCTTGCCGGCGCGTAGTTCGTCGATCCAGGCCTGCACGTCGCGCATCGGCTCCTCCTTCATCGGCGTCGGCCTGATCCTGCCGGCGCGCGCCAGCGCCATCAGTTCCTTTGCCTCGTCCAGCGTGCCGACCATGAAGCCCTCGATGGTCATGCGCTTGTAGACCCATTGCACCATCGGCAGGCTGAAATTGCCGCCCATCAGCCCGGACACCACGATCTTGCCGCCGCGCGCGACGCAGCCGACCGCGAAGCTCATCGACCTGTCGTTGCCGGCAAAATCCACCACCGCGTCGAAGCCGCCTTCGGTCTCCTTGACGATGCGCTTGACGATGTCGGGCTCGGCCGGGTCATAGGCGAACGAAGCACCGTTGCTCAGGGCGGCGTCGCGCGCAGCCGAACTCAGATCGGCGACCGAAATCGGCTGCCTGAACATCGCCTGCGCGAACGACAGCCCCATCATGCCGACGCCGCCCAATCCGATCAGCAGCAGATTGCGCTGACGTGGCCGTCCGGCCAGGCGCTTCAGCGCGCCATAGGCGGTGACACCGGAGCACATGAGCGTCGCCGCGGCATTGACCGGCAGCGGATCGTAATCGAGCAGGTACTTCGCATCCGGGACCAGCACATGCGTGGCGAATCCGCCGTCGATCGAGACGCCGAGAAAGCGGTTGCGGGCGCACAGGTTCTCGTCGCCGGCGAGGCAGTCGCGGCATTTGCCGCAGCCGATCCACGGAAACACCGCCTTCTTCCGGCCGATCAGGTCGCGCGGCGCGTCGGGGCCGACCTCGTCGACCACGCCGGCGATCTCGTGGCCGAGCGTGAACGGCAGCGTCATGCCGCGCGTGGTGTCGAGCCGCTTACCGCCGCCGAGATCGGCATAGCCGTCCTGGATATGCAGATCGGAGTGACACAGGCCGCAACGCTCGATCCGCACCAGCACCTCGGCGCCCCGCGGCGTCGGCGCGTCGACGATGGTCTCGCACAACGGCGCGTCGAATCTGACCAGCGATTGGCGTCGCATCTGCGCCATGGTGTTTCTCCCTGACAGCCCGGCCGATTTTGTGCCGCGTATATCGGCCAATTCATTGGCCATGGCAACAAAGCCGCCGACCGGCACGGTCTCGGCGCGGCGCGACGGATCGATCTGCGCGGCCGCCGAAAGCAGCATGGGATCGACGCCGAGCGCCTTCAGGCTTTGCCGCAGCATCTTGCGGCGCTGGCCGAACGCGGCGGCGGTGACCTGTTCCAGCGTCTTGCGGTCGCAAGGTGCGGGAGAAGGCCGCGGCAGCAGCCGCACCACCGACGAGACGACTTTCGGCTGCGGCACGAAGGCGGCCGGCGAAATGTCGAACAGCAGTTTCGTTTCGGCGCGCCAGTTCGACAGCACCGCGAGCCGGCCATAAGCTTCGTCGGTCTCGCGCGCGACGATGCGTTCGGCGACTTCGCGCTGAAACATCAGCACCATCGCCTCGTACCATGGCGGCCACGGCTCGGCGCCGAGCCAGCCGATCAGCAGCGGCGTGGCGATATTGTAGGGCAGGTTGGCGACGATCCGGGCGCGGCGACCGCCGAGCAGCGGCCGCGGATCGAACGTCGTGGCGTCGGCGCAGACGATCTCGAGCCGGCCGGGATAATGCCGCGCGATCTCGTCGAGCGCGCCG
>CAXUBE010000363.1:0-2057 GCA_964249215.1 uncultured Rhodopseudomonas sp.
TAGATGCCCGCCTCCCAGAAGGCCGGCGGGATCGACGGCGGCGCACCCTGCTTCGAGCGGTGGACCCCGCCCTGCAGGAAGGTGCGGAAGCGCCCGTGCGCGGTCCGCCGGTCGGCCGCGACGTGCTCAACGCATCGTCCAGCGTCGACACCGCGCCGGCCGCGGCGAAGGGCCGCAAAAAGGCGTTCCTCCTCGATCCGCTGCTGGACTGAGCGTCCGATGCGCCATTTCGATTACCGCGGCGGCGTGTTGCACGCCGAGGGCGTGAATATTGCGGCGCTGGCCGACGCGGTCGGCACGCCGTTCTACTGCTACTCGACCGCGACGCTCGAACGGCATTACCGCGTCTTCACCGAGGCCTTTGCCGGCGTCGACACGCTGGTGTGCTACGCGATGAAGGCCAATTCCAACCAGGCGGTGCTGCGCACCCTGGCCCGGCTCGGCGCCGGCGCCGACGTGGTGTCTGGCGGCGAATTGAAGCGCGCGCTGGCGGCCGGCATTCCGGCGGACAGGATCCTGTTCTCCGGCGTCGGCAAGACCGAGGCCGAACTGCGCGCCGCGCTCGCGCATGACATCCGCTGCATCAATGTCGAGTCCGAACCAGAACTCGAATTGCTGTCGCGGCTCGCCGACGAAGCCGGCCGGGTCGCGCGCATTTCTGTGCGGGTCAATCCGGACGTGGACACCGGCGGTCACGCCAAGATCACCACCGGCAAATCCGAAAACAAATTCGGCATTCCGCTCGGCCGCGCCCGCGCGGTCTATGCCCGCGCCGCGAAGCTGCCCGGCATCCGCGTCACCGGCGTCGACATGCATATCGGCAGCCAGATCGTCGACCTCGGCCCGATGGAGGCGGCGTTCCGGCTGCTCGCGGAATTCGTCCATGTGCTGCGCGGCGACGGCCACGCCATCAGCCACGTCGATTTCGGCGGCGGTCTCGGCATTCCCTATTACGAGCATCGCGCCGCGCCGCCGGAGCCGCAGGCCTATGCCGACATGGTCAAGCGCGTGACCCATCATCTCGGCTGCACGCTGATGTTCGAGCCCGGCCGCATGATCGTCGGCAATGCCGGGATTCTGGTGTCGCGGGTGATCTATTTGAAGCGCGGCGACGCCAAGAATTTCGTCGTCATCGACGCGGCGATGAACGACCTCATCCGCCCGACGCTCTACGAGGCCTATCACGAGATCCTGCCGGTGCGCGCGCCGGCGCCCGAAGCCTCGACGATCGTCGCCGACGTGGTCGGTCCGGTCTGCGAAAGCGGAGATTACCTCGCGCTCGACAGAAAGCTTGCGACCCCCGCGCCCGGCGATCTGATGGCGATCATGACCGCCGGCGCCTACGGCGCGGTGCAGTCCGGGTTCTACAACACCCGCGCTTTGGTGCCCGAGGTTCTGGTCCACGGCGAACAATATGCGATCGTGCGCCCGCGCATCGCGGTCGAAGACCTGATCGCGATGGACCGCCTGGCGCCGTGGCTTTAGGCGCGGGCTTTTGACGGCGTCGTCACGCTTTCGTGTGATCGACCGGCGAATGCAGGGGACGCGCCACCAAGCCGGGTGCCTCATTGCCGCCGCTGTGCTAGATTGTTGTTCGTCAACCCGGAGAGATTGTTGAACGCCAGCGACCCCGACCCGCAGCAGGCCCCGCGCGATCCCGACGCGGTCTCGCGGCTGCAGCTCGGCCAGGCCCTGCAACGCGCGACCTACGCGATCGCCTGGGAGCGGATTTGGCCGCATCTCGTGCGGGTATTCGGCGTTTTCGGACTGTTTCTGGTCGCTTCCTGGGCCGGGCTCTGGCTGGCGCTTCCGTTTACCGGCCGCATTGTCGGCCTGGCGCTGTTCGTGGTGTTGTTGCTCGCCGCGCTGTTTCCGACGCGGCGATTGCGCTGGCCGAGCCGCGACGACGCGCTGGCCCGGCTCGACCGCAACACCGGCGTCCGGCATCGGCCCGCGACCGCGCTGACCGATACGCTGAAATCGACCGATCCGATCGCGCTGGCGCTGTGGCAGGCGCAGCGCGAACGCACGCTGGCCTCGATCCGCCGCATCAAGGC
>CAXUBE010000364.1:0-2045 GCA_964249215.1 uncultured Rhodopseudomonas sp.
GGTCGGCGCGTTCGGCGTCAACCAGCGCGCCTTCCATGCGGCGGGCGGCGCGGGTTATCGCTTCGTCGCCGACCAGCTGATCGCGCTCGACCGGCTCAATCCGCAGACCGCCGCCAAGCTGATCCCGCCGCTCGGCCGCTGGCGGCGCTTCGACGCGGTGCGCGGCGGGTTGATGCGCGCGGAACTGGAGCGGATCGTGGCGACGCCGGGGCTGTCGAAGGACATGTTCGAACAGACGTCGAAAAGCCTGGAGGGGTGATCGGCACAAAGACGTGAAAACGGCGACGCCCGCACCAGCGGGCAACCATCACCCGGCCAATGGGCTGAAACCACCCGCGCGACGAGCAAGTCTCTTCGCGCCTTCGCGCCTTTGCGTGAAACAACCTTCTTCGTACTTCGTGCGAGCAAATCGAACCGGACCTCACGCACCAGCGTCAGAAGAATCCCGCTCCGACGGGACGAAGGCACAACCCTCGCAGCAGTCAGAAATCGACGTCGTCATAATGCTTGGGCGGCTGGATGCCCTCCATCCGTTCGGACAACAGCGGACGGAAGCTCGGGCGGCTCTTGAAGCCGCGATACCATTTCGCGGTCTGCTCATGGTGTTTCCAGTCGATCCCGCCGAGATAGTCGGCGACCGATATCTGCGCCGCCGCCGCCAGGTCGGCCAGGCTCATCGTCGCGCCCGCCATCCAGTTGTGCCGGTCGAGTAGGTAATCGGTATAGTCGAGGTGCCGGACGGCCGCCTTCATCGCCTCGCGCAGTGCCTTCGAATCGGGCGGCATCCTGGTGACGAGCCGCTTCTCCATCCGCTCGTGGAGCAGCAGCGCCACGACATCGGCGAAGAACTGCGTATCGAACCACGCTACCAGCCGCCGGATCTCGGCGCGGTTGACGGCGGTGCCGTTGATCGTCGCGTTCTTGTCGACCGTCTCCTCCAGATATTCGCAGATCGCCATCGAATCCATCAGGCGGATATTGCGCGTCGGATCGGTCATCACCGGCACCTGCCCCGCCGGGTTCAGGTCGAGAAACTCGTCGCGCCGCTCCCACGGGCTCTCGCGCACGAGATCGTAACCGATCCCCTTCTCGCCGAGCAGGAGCCGCACCTTGCGCGAGAAGGGACAGAGCGGGAATTGGAAGAGCTGCCACATGGCGGGGGTGGTAGGCGATGCGTCGCAAAGCCGGAAGACCTTGCCAGGAACTCGTGCTGTTTCTATCTTTTTTTGAAAATTCTAGAAAGGCGGCCGATGGCACTCAGTATCAAGAACGAGCGCACCGACCACGTCGTGCGACGCTACGCCAAGCTGCACAACGTCAGTTGCACGCGCGCCGTCCACCTTGCGGTCACCGATGCGTTGCGGCGCGAAGGTCATGCCGTAGACGAGGAAAATGCCGACAAATTCGAAGATTTCATGGCATTCGTCCGCGATCTGCAACAGCAATTGGCCGCCGCTCCGGATCTGGATCCACGCTCTGCCGACGAGCTGTTATACGATTCGGACGGCCTGCCTAAGTGATCGTCGCCGAGACCTCAGCACTGGCGGCGATCCTCTTCGACGAACCGGAAGCGGAACGTTTCCTGGCGACGCTATTCGCCTCCCGCCGCACGGTGATCGGCGCGCCTACCGCGTTCGAACTTCGGGTCGTCGTGACGCGGAGAAAAGGTGCCGCATTTGTGCACATAGTCGACACCTTGCTCGCCCGGTCGCAGATCGAGATCATCGCGTGGGATGGCGATCACCTCTTGCTAGCGAATGAGGCGCTCCGCCGATATGGCGGCCGACCCGCCAAGCTGAACTATGGCGACTGCATGGCTTATGCGGTGGCCAGGTCGCTGGACGCGCCGCTCCTCTACAAGGGCAAGGACTTCGCCCATACCGACATCCGGTCCGCGCTGGCCTGATCCGGCCGGACAAGCAGAAGGTCAAGCCCTGCGTGGGAGCACTTCAGCGATCCGCGTCGGCCGCCGCGCTCACCGCGACCTTCGTCGCATCGAGCAGCCGCCGCAGCCGGTCGCCGGTGCGTTGCAGCTCGGTGGACAG
>CAXUBE010000365.1:0-375 GCA_964249215.1 uncultured Rhodopseudomonas sp.
GTCGGCCTGCGGCGCGATCGGGCCCTCGACCACGCGCCACCGGTCGGCGGCATCGGCGAGCGTCGCCAGGTTGGGCCGGATCGCCTCCCACGCCGCGCGGCCCATGCCCCCCGGCAACCGATCGGCGACCGCGTCATAGCCGAGCTGATGCACGATCCGCGCGTTGAGTTGCGCCAGCTCGGTTTCATCGAACCGCGCCGGAGCCCGACCGAACCGCGCGAAGTCGAACGCCGCGATCAACGGCGCGGTGCGGGGCGGCGGCATGTCGATCGCCTATCACCGCCGGCCGATCATGAACGCCGACGATTCGACCGCCGCCGCGCTCGTGAAACTCGGCGCCGGCATCACCGGCCTCGGTTATTACATGTATCACGG
>CAXUBE010000365.1:385-2034 GCA_964249215.1 uncultured Rhodopseudomonas sp.
GTCCCGATCCGCGCGAGCAACGCGGCGATCGCTTGCGGCTCGATGCCTTCGCCGCGCAAATGCTCGACCCCGAGCGAGCCGAGCCGCTTCGACAATTTGCCTTCCGCTCCGGTCAGCAGCGCGGCGTGCGCGAAGGCCGGCGGCGCCGCGCCGAGCGCCGCGAACATCTGCAGCTGCAGCGCGGTGTTCGAGACATGGTCCTCGCCGCGCACGACATGGCTGATGCCCAGTTCGATGTCGTCGATCGCCGACGGCAGCATGTAGAGCCACGAACCGTCGGCGCGGCGGACGACGGGATCGCTCATCGTCGCGGCGTCGAAATGCTGGGCCCCGCGGATCAGGTCGTGCCACGCGATCGCGCCTGGATCGAGCTGGAAGCGCCAGTGCGGACGCACGCCGTCCGCCTCCAGCGTGGCGCGTTCGGCATCGCTCAGCGCGAGCGCGGCGCGGTCGTAGCTCGGCGGCAGCCCGCGCCCGAGCTGGATCTTGCGCTTGAGGGCGAGTTCCTGCGCGGTCTCGTACGCCGGATAGATGCGGCCCGCCGCGCGCAGTTGCTCGAATCGCGCCTCGTACAACGCGAATCGCTCCGACTGCCGCACCTCGGCGTCGGGCGCGAGGCCAAGCCAGCCGAGATCGGCGCGGATCGCCGCGACGAAGCGCTCCTCGCTGCGCTCGCGGTCGGTGTCGTCGATCCGCAGCACGAAGCGCCCCCCGGTGCTCCGCGCGAACAGCCAGTTGAGCAAGGCGGTGCGGATGTTGCCGATGTGCAGATTGCCGGTCGGGCTCGGCGCGAAACGCGTGACGGTCATGCCGCTGCCTTACGCGACAGCGATGCGGTGCGCCAACCCGGGCCGGCGCGGCGGCTTGCCGCGATCCGTCAGATGCCGCTTGACGGCGGGCCCGCGCATCCCGATTCCGGTCGGCGATGGAACATCTCTCGCTCTCCGAATCCGAATGGCGCAAGCGCCTGACCCCCGAACAGTATCACGTGCTGCGCGAAGCCGGCACCGAACGCGCCTTTTCCGGCCTTTTCAACGACAACAAGGCCGACGGCATCTATGCCTGCGCGGCCTGCGCGCTCGACCTGTTCGACAGCGCCGACAAATACGATTCGGGGTCGGGCTGGCCGAGCTTCACCCGGCCGATCGCCGAGGGCCACGTCGCCGACCATAGCGACACCAGCCACGGCATGACGCGCACCGAAAGCCGCTGCGCGCGCTGCGACAGCCATCTCGGCCACGTCTTCCCCGACGGTCCGCCGCCGACCGGGCTGCGATACTGCATGAATTCGGTCAGCCTGGACTTCCGGCCGCGCTGAGCCGGGCGGCGCGCGCGTTCATTGGCAAGCGACGCGGCTTGATGCATGATCGATCCCGCGACGGGTGCTGCTCACGGGGGAAAGCATGATTCGATGGGTGAAGGCCGTGGGCGCGCTCGCCGTTGCGTTCGCGCCGACGGCCGTCGTCGCGCAGACCGCGCCGATGGCGGGGATGCCGCACGCCTTTCCGCAAAGCGCGGAGGCCTGGGCGGACGGCGCGCAGCTGTTTGCGGGGCTCGGCGACTTTCACCGGCCCGCCGACACGGTGTCGCGCGAGGCGCAGGCCTATTTCGACCAGGGCATGCGCCTGCTCTGGGCGTTCAACCATGAC
>CAXUBE010000366.1:0-2031 GCA_964249215.1 uncultured Rhodopseudomonas sp.
CGCGGTGATCCAGGGCGTGGCGGGCGTGCTGTGCGACGCGCTGGAGAAGCGCGCCGGCGGCCGCGGCGCCACGACGCTGCGCGTCGACGCCAGCGACAACGCCGCGGCGTTCTTCCTCGCGCGCGGCTATCAGGCGGCGCGGCGCAACACCGTCACCATCGACGGCGAATGGCTCGCCAACACCACGATGCAGAAAACCTTGGCGGCGGCCGCGCCGTCGGGAGCGACATCATGAGCCGCGAGCGCCTGTATCTGTTCGACACCACGCTGCGCGACGGCGCGCAGACCAACGGCGTCGATTTCACGCTGCACGACAAGCGCATCATCGCGCGCATGCTCGACGATCTCGGCATCGACTATGTCGAGGGCGGCTATCCCGGCGCCAATCCGACCGACACCGAATTCTTCGCGCACGACCCGGAACTCGCGCACGCGACGTTCACCGCGTTCGGCATGACGCGGCGTCCGGGCCGCTCGGCCTCCAACGATCCGGGCGTCGCCGGCCTGCTCGAGGCCAAAGCCGGCGCGATCTGCTACGTCGCGAAGGCGTCGGAGTATCAGGTCCGCGTCGCGCTCGGGACCACCAACGAGGAGAACATCGCCTCGATCCGCGACAGCGTGCTCGCCGCCAAGGCCAAGGGCCGCGAGGTGCTGGTCGATTGCGAGCATTTCTTCGACGGCTACAAGGCCAATCCGCAATTCGCGCTGGATTGCGCGAGAGCCGCGCACGACTCCGGCGCGCGCTGGGTGGTGCTGTGCGACACCAATGGCGGCACCATGCCCGACGAGGTCGGCGCGATCGTCGCGGAAGTCGTGCGGCACATTCCCGGCAGCCATCTCGGCATCCACGCGCATAACGATACCGAGCAGGCGGTGGCGGTGTCGTTCGCCGCGGTGCGCGCCGGCGCGCGGCAGATACAAGGCACGCTGAACGGGCTCGGCGAGCGCTGCGGCAACGCCAATCTGTGCTCGATGATCCCGACGCTGAAGCTGAAAAAGGAATTCGCCGACGCCTTCGAGATCGGCGTGTCGCAGGACGGGCTCGCGACGCTGGTGCAGGTCTCGCGCGCGCTCGACGACATGCTCAACCGCGCGCCGAACCCGCACGCGCCCTATGTCGGCGGCAGCGCCTTCGTCACCAAGACCGGCATTCATGCGTCCGCGGTGATGAAGGACCCGCAGACCTACGAGCACGTCGCGCCCGAGGCGATCGGCAATCGCCGCAAGGTGCTGGTGTCGGACCAGGCCGGGCGTTCCAACGTGCTCGCCGAGCTCGGCCGCAGCAGCATCGCGTTCGATAGGAATGACCCGAAGCTCGGGCGGCTGGTCGAGGAGATGAAGGAGCGCGAGGCGGCGGGCTACGCCTACGAATCCGCCAACGCGTCGTTCGACCTGCTGGCGCGGCGGATTCTCGGCCGCGTGCCGGAGTACTTCCGGGTCGAGCAGTTCGACGTCAATGTCGAGCAGCGTTATAATTCGAACGGCCAGCGCGTCACCGTCGCGATGGCGGTGGTGAAGGTCGAGGTCGACGGCGAGATCCTGATTTCGGCCGCCGAAGGCAACGGCCCGGTCAACGCGCTCGACGTCGCGCTGCGAAAGGACCTCGGCAAGTTTCAGAAATACATCGAGCGGCTGCGGCTGGTGGATTACCGCGTGCGCATCCTCAATGGCGGCACCGAGGCGGTGACGCGGGTGCTGATCGAGAGCGAGGACGAGGACGGCGAGCGCTGGACCACGATCGGGGTGTCGCCGAACATCATCGACGCGTCGTTCCAGGCGCTGATGGATTCGGTGGTCTACAAGCTGGTCAAGGCCGACGCGCCGGGGTGAACCCGTGATCGACCACGTCTCGCTCGCGGTCGGCGACCTCGATCGCGCGGTCGCGTTCTATGCCGCGGCCTTCGCGCCGCTGCGCATGACGCAACTGGTGACGCGTCCGGCGATGGCCGGGTTCGGCAACAGCTATCCCGCCGCCGCACTGGCCGCCGGCGGCTGCTCGGAAAGCGCGCCGTCGCTGCGGCCCATCAGCGC
>CAXUBE010000367.1:0-2021 GCA_964249215.1 uncultured Rhodopseudomonas sp.
GAAGGCGGCCTCTGCGCCGACCCCGGTCAATCAGCCCGCCGCCGCCATTCAGGTCCGCGCGCCATCGCCGGCGGATGATGCCGCGCGCGAGGAGCGCGTGAAGATGACGCGGCTGCGCCAGACCATCGCCCGCCGGCTCAAGGACGTGCAGAACACCGCCGCGATGCTGACGACCTTCAACGAGGTCGACATGAGCCACGTCATGGCGTTGCGCGCGCAGTACAAGGACGTGTTCGAGAAGAAGCACGGCGCCAAGCTCGGCTTCATGGGCTTCTTCACCAAGGCCTGCGTGCAGGCGCTGAAGGACATTCCGGCGGCCAATGCCGAGATCGACGGCACCGACCTGATCTACAAGAACTACTACCATGTCGGCGTCGCGGTCGGCACCGACAAGGGCCTCGTGGTGCCGGTGGTGCGCGACTGCGACCACAAGTCGATCGCCGACATCGAAAAGAGCATCGCCGATTTCGGCCGCCGCGCCCGCGACGGCCAGCTCAAGATCGACGAGATGCAGGGCGGCACCTTCACCATCACCAATGGCGGCATCTACGGCTCGCTGATGTCGACCCCGATCCTCAACGCGCCGCAATCGGCGATCCTGGGCATGCACAAGATCCAGGACCGCCCGGTCGCGGTCGCCGGCAAGGTCGAGATCCGGCCGATGATGTATCTGGCGCTGAGCTACGACCATCGCGTGATCGACGGCAAGGAAGCCGTGACGTTCCTGGTGCGCGTCAAGGAAAGCCTGGAAGATCCGGCGCGGCTGGTGCTGGATTTGTGAGATGTGACAATAAACGGAAAGCCGGTCAGCCGCAGATCGAAGTGAAATGGCCAAGTGGGTCAACTTTTCGGAGATTGTGAGAAATGCTGCGCTGGCCGTTGCGGCGATCGTGGGTGCGATTCTGGCATGGCGGCAGCTATCGCCTGCTTCACTTCAAGCCAGATCAGCCAATGCGCAGGCAGATCTGGCGCGACGTGCGCACGTCACTGAACTTTTCAATCGCGCGGTGGGGCAATTACGCGACCCCAATCTGGAAATCCGTCTCGCCGCAATTTATGTTCTACGCGAGGTAGCAAGAGACTTTCCTGATTTGTCGAATCCGGTGTTCGAGCTTCTTCAGGCCTATCTGAGAGCCGTTATCATCGATTACGGCGACGGTGAGCCGCCGATCGACATCAACGAAATCATGAAGGTGCTGCAAAGCCGGTTGGGAGATTCGGATGCCTAAGTTCAACAAGAACGCTCGTATGCCCACTCTTGACATCCACGGCGCCTTCGTCAGGCGAACCGATCTCAGCGGCACATCGTTACGCGGCGCCAACATGATCGGTACTGACGCGACAAATGCCAATTTCCGTGACGCAGATTTTGAAAGCGCGCGGCTGGATGGAGCGATTTTAAGAGGAGCGGATCTCACCGGAGCGAAAAATCTGACGCTGGAACAGCTGTCTCGCGCCGTTATTGACGGCAAAACGCTGCTGCCAAATTATATCGATCGAGAAGAACTGCTCGATTTTGTGGAAGAGACCGCGGCCGTCAAAACGTGACCGATCGCGTTGTCATCGTCACGAACGGCAGCCGCATCGGCCGCGCACGCGTCGCGCGATCCGCGCCGCGACCGCGCAAGGCGGCCTGATGCAGCCTCTGCCGACCGAGATATCGGTGCTGGGACTGAGCGTGGTGCTGCTGCTGGTCCAGCTCTTCCTGCAATCGATCCCGGCGACGCTGGAGCTCGGCGGGGCGTATCGCGCCGGCCCGCGCGACGAGGGGCATGCGGTGCAGGGCAAATTCGCCGGCCGCGCCGAGCGCGCGTTCCAGAATTTGCTGGAGACCTACCCGGCGTTCGTCGCGCTGGCGCTCGGCCTGGGCGTCACCGGCCGCAGCGGCGGCTGGGGCGCGCTCGGCGCGGAATTCTGTTTCGCGATGCGACTGCTGTTCGTGCCGGCCTATCTGCTCGGCATCCCGTTCCTCCGCAGCCTTGTCTGGTTCGCGTCGTTCGTCGGCCTGCTCGCGATGCTGG
>CAXUBE010000368.1:0-315 GCA_964249215.1 uncultured Rhodopseudomonas sp.
CTAGCCTGCATGCGCGGCGGGCGCGAGGTGTTCGCCGGGCTCGATTTCGACGCCGCCGCCGGCGAAACCCTCGCCGTCGCCGGGCGCAACGGCGCCGGCAAGACCTCCTTGCTGCGGCTGGTCGCGGGATTGCTGGCGCCGCAGCAGGGCAGCATCGCGCTGCTCGGCGGCGACGACGATCTGCCGCTCGCCGAGCAGGCGCATTATCTCGGGCACCGCGACGCCATCAAGCCGGCGCTCAGCGTGTCCGAAAACCTGGCGTTCTGGCGGGATTGCCTGGGCGGCGACGCCCCCGACCCCGACGCCTGCCTAGAG
>CAXUBE010000368.1:325-2019 GCA_964249215.1 uncultured Rhodopseudomonas sp.
CTGCCTCTCGGCGGTGGGACTTGGCGAGATCGCGCATCTGCCGGCGGCCTGTCTGTCGGCCGGGCAGCGCCGGCGGCTGTCGATCGCGCGGCTATTGGTGTCGCGGCGGCCGGTCTGGTTGCTGGACGAGCCGGCCTCGGCGCTCGATGCGCAGGCGCAGGCGATGGTCGCGGCGCTGATGAGCGCTCATCTCGCCGCCGGCGGCCTCGTTCTGGCGGCCACCCACGGGCCGCTCGGCATCCCGGCGCGCGAATTGCGGATCGGGCCTGCGTGAGCGCGCGCGCGGCCGGCTTCTTGCCGGAGCTCATGACGCGGGAACAGGCGGCGTCAGGATTCCCCCGGCGCATAAGCCTTGATCGCCAGCGCATGGACCGAGCCCGCGAGTTCCGCGGCGAGCGTGGCGTTGACCATGCGGTGACGGTCGATCCGGCTCTTGCCGGCGAATGCCGGCGACACGATATCCACTCTGAAATGCGTCTCGCCGCGCGGCCGGTGGCCGGCATGGCCCGCATGCAGATGCGATTCATCGACCACGTCGAGGCGCTCCGGCGCGAAAGCTTCGGTCAACTTTCGTGTGATCAACTCGCTTGCACTCATGGCGTGGCCTCGTTTTGCGGGAATGCCGTCATTCGTTGCCAGCAAGGCGTCAGGAATCGCAATGTCAAGACTTGAAGCCTTTCGCGTTGCGTTGTCATAGTCGGTCATGCCCATCGACTCATCGAAATTCTTCGACAGCATCCGCATCAAGCCGAACAAGCTCAGCGCCAAGCAGCAGGCGGCCGCGCGCGAAGCCGCGATGATGTGCGAGGCGCCCGGCTGCAAGAACAAAGGCGGCCACCGCGCGCCGAAGGGCCGCGGTCACGACAAGGAGTACTGGCACTTCTGCCTCGACCATGTGCGCGCATACAATCAGGGCTACAATTTCTTCCAGGGCATGGCCGCCGACGCGGTCGCGCGCTACCAGAAGGATGCGCTGACCGGCCATCGTCCGACCTGGAAGATGGGCGCCAACGGCACCAAGGGCAAAGGCAAGACCGCGGAAGCCGATCTCGAAGCCGCCGCCGATCCGTTCCACATGTTCAGCGAACTCAACGGCCGCGGCCGCTGGCGGCCCGGCCCCGGCGGCGCCGACCAGCAGCCGAAGGCGGAAACCCGCAAGGTGTTCAATGCCGAGCGCAAGGCGCTGCAGGTGATGGGGCTTTCCTCCGACGCCACGCTCGAGGTGGTGAAAGCCAAGTACAAGGCGCTGGTGAAGCAGCATCACCCCGACGCCAACGGCGGCGACCGCTCCACCGAGGATCGCCTGATCGAGATCATCAAGGCCTATAATTACCTCAAGACCGTGGTCCGCGCCGGCTAGGGCGCGATCCGGAAAAGCGGGTACCGCTTTTCCGGATCATGCCTAGTCCTTACGCCCCGCGGCGAGCTGCTCCTTCAGCGCCGCGAGCTTGGCAAACGGTGAGTTCGGATCGGCCGGGCGATCGCGATCGCGCGGCGGCGCGCTGGTGGCAAACTGCCGCAACGCCGCGCCGCCTTTGTCGCGACCGCTTTTGTCGCGACCGCCATTGTGGTCACGACTACCCTTGTGCTCGCGGTCGCCTTTCGGCCGCTCGAATTTGTCGCCGTCGCGGCTCCGGTCAGCCTTGCCGTGGCCCTGAAACCGCTCCCGCGGCGGGCGCGATGCGGTATCGGAA
>CAXUBE010000369.1:0-2001 GCA_964249215.1 uncultured Rhodopseudomonas sp.
CTTACAAATGGTTTTGGTGTGTCGGCTGACGAGCAGAGTTTGTCGCGGCGTGATAAACCCTGCCCTCAACTACGCTCGTTCTACTGCCGGCTGCGGTCTTGGACTCAGACTCCGGTGGCGATGGCATCGCCCATTTCGCGGGTGCCGACGCGCTTTGCGCCGCTTTCACTGGCGCTGAAGATATCGCCCGTGCGATTGCCGGCTTCGATGGCCTTGATCACAGCGTGTTCGACCGCCGCCGCCGCGTCGTTCAGGGTGGCGTACAGGTTGATGAGCCGCGCACAGTCCGCTTCGATCGCGCGGCGGATGTCGTCGGACATCACGGTCATGCCGGCTCCAGCACGACATGGCCGACCGCGGTGTTCGACGCCGGCACGTGATAGAAACGGTGCCGCTCCACCACATCGGGGCCGAGCGCGCCGCGCATGATGAGCCACATGATGAGCTCGATCCCCTCCGACCCCGCCTCGCGCAGGTACTCGAGATGCGTGATGCGGCGCAGCGCCTGCGGATCGGCGGTGAGCTTCTCCAGGAAATCGCGGTCGAAGTCGCTGTTGATGAGGCCGGCGCGCGGCCCCTGCAGCTGGTGGCTCATCCCGCCGGTGCCCCACACCTGGACGTTCAGGTCCTCGGGAAAGCTCGCCACCGCGCGCGCCAGCGCCTCGCCCAGCCGCCAGCAGCGGTCGCCCGACGGCGGCGGATATTGCGTGACGTTGACCATCAGCGGCACGACGCGCACCGGCCACGCGTCGACCTCGCCGAACAGCAGCGACAGCGGCACCGTCAGCCCGTGGTCGACGTCCATGTCGTTGAGGATCGTCATGTCGAATTCGTCGATGATGAGGCTCTCGGCGATGTGCGCGGCAAGCTCGGGATGGCCCTCGACCACCGGCACCGGACGCGCGCCCCAGCCTTCGTCGGCGGGCCTGTAGCGGTCGGCGCAACCGATCGCGAAGGTCGGCACCACCTCCAGCATCAGGCTGGTCGCGTGGTCGTTGAACACCAGCACGACGACGTCGGGCTTCGCTTCGCGTTCCCAGTCGCGGCTGGCGGCATAGCCTGCGAACACCGGTGCCCAATAGGGCTCGGCGGTCTTGCCGAGATCGATCGCCGCGCCGATCGCGGGGACGTGGCTGGTGGCCACGCCGGCGGTGATGCGGGCCATGTCACCAGCCTCCCTTGATTGAGCGGTTGCCCTCGGGCGTGCGGCCGCCCGCGACCATCATCGCGCCGTAATCCTCGGCGCTCATGCCGGACATGCTGCCGACCGCCTTCTGCACGCTCCAGCCGTCGGTGTTCGAGATCTTGACCAGGAAATAGATGTTGCCGCCCTCCGCGATCAGCGCGTTGAAATCGCGGTCGAGCACCCCCTGGCGCTGCGCCGGCGTCATCGCGAACCGGTCGAGATAGGCGCCTTCGTCCGCCTTGAACGCGGCGCGGTTGTCGGCCCGCATCAGCGACATGCAGAAGCGGTGCAGCTGATAGCCCTGGCGCGAACGCGCGGTGGTGAAGATCGTCGTCCCCGGAATATCGTCCAGCTCCGCCGGATCGTATCCCGGCCTGCCTTCGTGCCGTGCCGACATGGTGTCCTCCTGCTGCCGCCGTAGGGTATCAGGAACGCGCCGCCGCGCATAGTTCATTCCGATATGCGAAAATTTCATCTATCGGAATATGCGAATGCGCTAACCATTCGCTAACCACGATGCGTGTACAGACGAAGGGTACGGTCGGACCACCGCGTCGTTGCCGAAGGGACATGATCTTGACCGGTAGCGATCTCACCATAGCGGGTACGCTGACCGCGGAGATCGATGTCCCGGCGCGTGTCCGCGCGTTCGATGGCGAGGGTACGCTGGCGCAGGCCAGCCGCGAGGCCTGGGCGGTGATCGAGCCCGAGGCGCGCGCCGTATCCGAGGCGCATTTCTACAAATGGCGCGAACTGATCAGGGACGAACGCGTCTGGACGCCGGCGGCCTTCGAGGAGGTCATCGCGCTCGGCTG